>NZ_JBEZVL010000010.1:0-264402 GCF_040636975.1 Streptomyces sp. NPDC032198
GTGACGCCGTCCGTGACGAGTTCGCGGATGATGGCCCACATGTTGTGGCGGGAGCGGGGGTCGAGGCCGGTGGTGGGCTCGTCGAGGAAGATGATCCGCGGGTTGCCGACCAGCGTCATGGCGATGTCCAGGCGGCGTTTCATGCCGCCGGAGTAGGTCGAGGCGGGCTTCTTGGCGGCTTCCACCAGGTCGAAGCGCTCCAGGAGTTCGGTGGCGGCTCGGCGGCCCTGCTGCTTGGGCAGGTGGTGCAGGTCGGCCATGAGGAGCATGTTCTCCTCGCCGGTGATCAGGCCGTCGACGGCGGAGAACTGTCCGGTGACACCGATCGCGGCGCGCACCTTGTGGGGGTGCGTGGTGAGGTCGTGGCCCGCGACCTGGGCCTGTCCGCCGTCGGCGGTGATGAGCGTGGAGAGGATCTTGACGGCGGTGGTCTTGCCCGCGCCGTTCGGGCCGAGCAGCGCGTACACGGAACCGGTGGGGATGCGGATGTCGATGCCGTCCAGGACGGTCTTGTCGCCGTAGGACTTGCGCAGACCGACGGCGGAGACGGCGGTCGATGCGGGGTGACCATTGTTCTGACTGGATGTGGACATGACAGATGAAGGCATGGGGCCCTCCTGATCGAAGGCTGAGGTGTTGGGGGGGAGAGGCTTGCGGGCGCCCGGCCCCGGTCGCGGCCGGGGCCGGGGCGCTGAGGCGCTGAGGCGCTGAGGCGCTGGGGCGCGCTCAGGCGCGGGAGCGGCGGAGGTCGATGTTGCCGTGCTTGGTGCGGGCGCGGATCTTGACGGTGTCCTCGGTCTCCGCCGGGCCCTCGGACGCGGTGAGCGTGTTGCGCACCTGCCCCTTGTCGGAGCTGACGTCCAGCCAGGCGGCCGTACCCTCGCGGATGCCCACCTCGATGGCGCCGTAGTTGGTCTCCAACTGGACCGTGCCGCGAGCGACTTCGCCGACGCGCAGGGTGCCGTGAGCGTTGGTCGCGGTGACCGATCCCTCGGCGCGCACGATATCGATGTCGCCGTTGGCGCCACTCACCCGCAGGTCGCCGGTGACGGCGCCGATGGTCGTGCTGCCGTGCGAGTTCTTCAGCACCGCGGGGCCGTCGACGAGGCCGACGCGCATGCTGCCGGAGCTGGTGGTGATCTCGGCCAGGCCCTCGACCCGGTCGACGGTGATCGAGCCGTGCGAGACGGTCAGCTGGAGAGGCCCGGTCGTGTCGAGGCGTACGTCACCGACCGAGGCCTTCACGTGGACGTCGCCGAGCCGGCCCTCGCCGTACACCTGGGTCCAGGAGCCGGTCACCTCGGCGTGCGAACCCGTGGGCAGTTCGACCGTCACGTCGACGGCGCCCGCGGGGCCGATGAGGAAGCGGTCCTTCGTCCTGATGGTCAGGACGCCGCTGCCGTACGTGACCTCGGTCTGCTCGGCGGCCCGTGCGTCCTTGTCCTTCTTCGGGTCGTGCGCCTTGACCTCGACGACCGTGTCGGGCCGGTCGCTCGCGACGAACTGGATGGAGCCCGCGCCCACGTGTGCCGTGGTCGAGATCGGTTCGGGAGTGTCGAAAGAAGGCATGGCTGTCCCGTCCTCTTGGGTCTTTGGGGCGTCCCCGCTGGTGGGACGTGGTGTCGGTGACGTGGTGTCGGTGACGTGCTGGGAGGGGTGGGGCGGGGCCGCGTGGTCAGCGCACCCAGCCCGTGATGCTCTGTCCGGTCGTGTGGGCCTTCTGCGGCGTACGCGGCCGGGCGTCGCCGTCGACCGCGGCCGACACGGCGCGGATCAGCCATGCGTTGACCGAGAGGCCCTCGCGGTTGGCCGCCTCCTCGGCGCGGGCCTTGAGGTGGGCCGGCAGGCGCAGGTTGACGCGGGCGGTGCCGCCCTCGTCGCCGTCGGCGGGGGCCTGCGACTTGAACGGTTCGGCGGGGGCGTACGCGGGTGCGGGCGCGGGTGCGTCGCTCGGGTCGGTGGTGCCACTGTCGGTGGGCGGCAGCGTCACCACGAAGTCGGGGTCGAGCCCCCGCAGCCGTACGTCGACCGAGCCCGGGGCGAGCTCGCGGGTGATCTCGTCCATCGCGGCCGAGAGCACGTTCAGCATGGTCAGCCGGGTCGCCGACTCCAAGGGAGCGGTGAGCCGGTCGGCCAGCTCGCGAGCGTCTTCCCCGCCGGCTTCGGCGGCCACCGCGAGTTCGCGGCGGAGGGTGTCGACATACGGGGTGAGGTCCATGACGTCATCATGGCACCATCTTGGCGCCATCCGCAAGCCTGGTGGCGCCTTGGGTGGGGTGGAGGGTGGGTTCGGCTTGGATTACAGGCGCTTGACCTGCGGAAATAGAGTTCTGGTGGGGCGGGGCATTGTGGCGCCAGACTTTGGCGCCAGTTGGCGCCATGTGGTGTCGGGGGTGCTGGCAGCCGTGGGGGTTCGAGGGGCTGGTCGTAGGCTGGCCCTTCTGTGCACAGGCTGTGGGGAAGGGGCGCCGGGGTGGGCGACGTGAAGGTCGGGGTGGCTGGTGGTGCCGCCGGCCGGGCTGCGGGGAAGCGGCAGAAGCGGATGCCGCGGGCCGTGCGGGAGCAGCAGATGCTGGACGCGGCCGTGGAGATCTTCGGGCAGCGGGGGTACCGGGCGGCTTCCATGGATGAGATCGCGGAGGTCGCGGGGGTCTCGAAGCCGCTGGTGTACCTGTATCTGAACTCCAAGGAAGAGCTCTTCACCGCGTGCATCCGGCGGGAGGCCGCGGCGCTGGTCGCGGCGGTGCGGGGCGGGGTGAGCGGGAGCGGGTCCGCCGACCGGCAGCTCTGGGCCGGCCTGCGGGCCTTCTTCACGCATACCGCGGAGCGCCCCGACGCGTGGGTGGTCCTGCATCACCAGGCGCGGACGCAGGGGGAGCCGTTCGCCGCCGAGGTCACCGTGATGCGCGAGGAGATCGTGGCGTTCGTGACGTCCCTGATCGCGGAGGCGGCACGGGAGGCGCACCGGAAGCCGGAGCTCGCGGAGCGTGAGGTCGCGGGCCTCGCCCAGGCGTTGGTGGGAGCCGCGGAGTCGCTCGCGGGCTGGGCGAACGGCGACGCCTCGGTGTCCGCGAAGGAGGCTGCGGCGACGCTGATGAACTTCGCGTGGGCGGGGCTGGGGGAGCTGATGGAGGGGCGGCGGTGGGTGCCGTGAGGGTGGGCCTTGCCGCCTTGCCGCCTTGCCGCCCTAGCTGGTGCTGAGGGGGCGGAGGGTTCCGGTGACGTGGGTGGTGGCGCTGCTGGTGTCACGGAGCTGGAAGTCCGGCCCGTCGGCCGCGTAGGTGACTGTGCCGGGGAGCAGCACGGGGGCCTTGAAGTCGGCCTGTGCGTGGGCGGATTCGGGCGTGCCGTACTCCGCCAGGCAGCGGGCCACGGTCCACATGCCGTGGGCGATGGCTCGGGGGAAGCCGAGGAGGCGTGCGGTGAGGGGGTACAGGTGGATGGGGTTGCGGTCACCTGAGACGGCGCCGTAACGACGGCCGAGGTCGCGGGGGAGGGGCCACTCGGCGAGGGCGGGTGCGAGGGCGGGTGCGGGGGCGGGTGCGGGGGTGCTGTCGGGCTGCGTGCGGGTGCTTGTGGGGGCGGTGGTTCGGTGGCGGGCCAGGTAGGTGCTGCTGGACGTCCATACCGTGTTGCCGTCGACGCGGGCCTCGGTGACGAGGGTGGCTTCGGTGCCGCGCCGGTGGGGCGCCAACTGGGATGCGTGGACGGAGAGTTCGAGGGTGTCCGCGGTGGTCAGGGCGCGATGCTGGGTGATCTCGATGGACGTGTGGACGAGACCGAGCAGCGGCAGCGGGAAGGCGCGGGTGGTCATGAGGCGCATGGCCAGGGGGAAGCTGAGGACGTGGGGGTAGGTGACGGGGAGGGTGCGCGGGGCGGTGCGGAACCCGCAGAGGCGGGAGTAGGCGGCTAGGTGCTCTGCGCTCGGGCGTACGTCGCTGAGGGTGGGGCGTGCGGTGGGGAGGGGGGCGTCGGGGCGGGGCCGCTTGAACGGGGAGAGGATCGCGCCACGGAGGAGCAGGGGGCCGAGCATGGGGGTCCTTTCGGGGGTGCGGGGCCCTGCGGGGCTTGGCGGGGCTGCGGGGCAGGTTCGTCTTGGGGTGCGGTGCCGTGCCGGTATGTCCGTCCTCGCTATCGTCCGGTGGCCGCGGGGCTACTTCGGAGCTGGAGCGCCGCGAGCCGTGCTCCGGGCGGACATACCGGCACGTCCCCTCGGGTCTCGATGCCGGCTGCGGCCGGTCGTTGGCTGATCGATGGTGGTGCGGGGCAATCGGGTGGGTGGGTGGGAAATGCTTGTTCGGTCAGGGGTGGATGCGGGGCGATCGGGTGGGTGGGGAAGGCTTGTTCGGGGAGAGGTTGCGCCGGGGGGTCGGATTGGTGAGTGGGGGGCCAAGGATGCCGGGCCACCGGAGGCTCGTTGGGGCGAGGCTATGCGCCGAGAAGGCTTTGGCCGCAGACCCGGACCGTCTGGGCGTTCACGGCCGCTGAGGCCGGGGAGGAGAGCCACGCCGTGGTCTCGGCCACGTCCACCGGAAGGCCCCCCTGCCCAAGGGAGTTCATCCTGCGCCCCGCCTCGCGGATGAAGAGCGGAACCGCCGCCGTCATCTTCGTCTCGATGAAACCGGGGGCCACCGCGTTCACGGTCACCCCGTACTCCGCGAGCGCTCCCGGCGCCAGAGCCCGCACGAGCCCGATGATCCCCGCCTTGCTGGCGGCGTAGTTCGTCTGACCGGCATTCCCCGCGATCCCCGCGATCGACGCCGTGGCCACGACGCTCCCGCCCCGGTTGAGCGTCCCGGACGTGAGCAGCGCGTCCGTCGTGCGCAGCACGCTCGTCAGGTTCACGTCCAGGACCGGGTTCCAGCGGTCCGTCGGCATGTTCGCCAGCCTGCGGTCCCGCGTGATCCCCGCGTTGTGGACGAGGACGTCCAGGCCGCCGGGGGCGAGCGCCGACGCCATGCGTTCCCCGGCGTCGTCCGCCGTGATGTCCAGCGGCAGCGCCGTACCGCCCAGCCGTTCCGCGACCCGCGCCAACTCCGCCTGCGCGGACGGCACATCGAGTACGACCACATGCGCCCCGTCCCGCGCGAGGACCTCCGCCACCGCCTCGCCGATCCCCCGCGCCGCCCCGGTCACGAGCGCCGTGCGGCCCGCGAGGGGACGGGCCCAGTCGATGGGCCCCTGTGGCGCGGGCTCCCCCACCTCGATTACCTGGCCGCTCACATACGCCGACCTCGGCGACAGCAGGAAACGCAGTGTCGATTCAGCGGCCGCCGCCGACCGCATCCGGACCAGCGCCGCCGTGCGGCCCTTGCCCAGCTCCTTGCCCAGGGAACGTACGAAACCCTCCAACGCCTGTTGCGCCGCTGCCTGGTGGTGGTCCGACGGCGAGATGGGGGCGCCGAGCACCACCACGCGGCCGTTCTCCGCCACCGAACGCACCACGGGGTGCAGCGCCGCATGTACGAGGGTGAGGTCAGAGGTGTTGCTGATGCCCGTGGCGTCCAGTATCACCGCCGTCGGGTGGGTGGACTCGGAGACGAGTTCGAGGGGTGTTCGCGCCAGCGTCGATGCCAGTTCCGGCTCGTGAGGAGAGGCGTCGCCTGCTGTCAGGTGCAGCAACTCGCCCTCCAGGAAAGGACTCTGCGGGGTCCAGCGGCGCAGCGTGGACGGCTGGGGCAGGCCGAGCCTCCGGGTGAGGAAGCGGCCGGGTGCGGTGCCCGTGAAGTTCAGATAGCGGTCGGCCATTGTCCAACTCCCAGCTCGGTCGTAAATTTACTTCAGAGTAAGGTTACTCAAGGGTCAGGAGCTGGTCGAGACATGAAACTGCCCACCACCCGCCGCGTGGCGGTCATCGGCGGCAGCCGCATCCCCTTCGCACGCTCCGACGGTCCGTACGCGACCGCGTCCAATCAGGAGATGCTGACCGCCGCGCTCGACGGGCTCGTCGAGCGGTACGGGCTCGAGGGCGACGGCGCCGTGGGCGAGTTCGTCGCCGGTGCCGTGCTCAAGCACAGCCGGGACTTCAACCTCGCCCGCGAGACCGTCCTCGGATCGCGCCTCGCGCCGACCACACCCGCGTACGACATCCAGCAGGCCTGCGGCACCGGTCTGCAGGCCGTCATCGCCGCCGCCAACAAGATCACGCTGGGGCAGACGGAGTCCGCCGTGGCGGGCGGCGCGGACACCGCGAGCGACGCCCCGCTCGGTGTCAACGACTCCCTGCGGAAGATCCTCCTGTCCGCCCGCCGCGCCAAGTCCGCCGGAGGCCGCGTCAAGGCGCTCGCCCGCATCCGGCCCTCGCACCTCGTGCCCGACATCCCGCGCAACGCGGAGCCCCGCACCGGGCTTTCGATGGGCGAGCACGCCGCCGTGACCGCCCAGAAGTGGGGCGTCACGCGCGAGGCGCAGGACGAGCTGGCCGCCGCCAGCCATCAGCGGCTCGCCGCCGCGTACGACAGGGGGCTCCTGGACGGGCTCGTCGTGCCGTTCCGCGGTCTTGAGCGGGACCAGAATCTGCGGCCCGGGTCGACCGTGGAGAAGCTGGCGAAGCTTCGGCCCGTCTTCGGGGTGAAGGGGCCCAACCCCACCATGACCGCCGGGAATTCGACCCCGCTGACCGACGGCGCCGCCGTCGCCCTGCTCGCCGGTGAGGAGTGGGCCGAGGCGCGCGGGCTCGAACCGCTGGCGTATCTGACCGCGTACGAGACCGCAGCCGTCGACTTCGTCGGGGGTGATGTCGCGGGCGGCGAGGACGGGCTCCTGATGGCGCCCGCGTACGCCGTGCCGCGGATGCTGGAGCGGGCCGGGCTCGGGCTCGCGGACTTCGACTTCGTCGAGATCCACGAGGCGTTCGCCTCGCAGGTGCTCGCCACGCTGGCCGCCTGGGAGAAGCGGGGCCTCGGGACCGTCGACCGGGACCGGCTGAACGTCGCCGGGTCCTCGCTCGCCACGGGGCACCCCTTCGCCGCCACCGGCGCGCGGATCGTCGCCACCCTGGCGAAGCTGCTCGCCGAACGGGGCACCCCCGGGCGCGGGCTGATCTCGGTCTGCGCGGCGGGCGGACAGGGGGTGACGGCGATCCTGGAGCGGTACTGATCCGCCGCGGGCCCTCCCCGACCGGAGTCCCCCGCAGCCGGCTCCCCCCAAAGTCGGCAGCCCCTTACTGAACCCCGGGCGCCCCTGAAATCCGCCCGCCCCACACCGACAAGGAGCCGCCACCCATGTCACCCGTCTCGCCCCGGCCCGCCCTGGTGGAACCGCACTTGCGGCACCTCGACGGCGTCGTACGCGAAGTGTCCGTGCCGCCGTTCGCCGCCGCCGTCCGCAGCGGGTCCCTCGCCGACATCCCCTTCGACAACGCCCGCGAGGCCCCCGCCGAAGCCGTGCTCTCCCGCAAGGGCGACGACGGGCGGTGGCGGGACGTGTCCGCCGCCCAGTTCGCGGAGGAAGTGCTCGCCGTCGCGAAGGGGTTGATCGCCGAAGGGCTCGCTCCGGGGGACCGGCTCGCCATCATGGCGCGTACGACGTACGAGTGGACGCTCCTCGACTTCGCGGGCTGGGCCGCCGGGCTCGTCACCGTGCCGGTCTACCCGACCTCCTCCGCCTACCAGACCCGGTGGATACTCCAGGACTCCGGCGCCGTCGCACTCGCCGTCGAGACCGCGGCGCTCGCCGCCTCGCTCGGCCCGGAGCGGGACCGGATGCCCGACCTGAAGCACCTGTGGGCCTTCGAGAAGGGGGACGTACGGCGCCTCGCCGAGCTGGGGCGGAAGGCGGGGATCTCCGACGTGGAAGTGGCGGGCAGGCGGGCCGAGCTCGGGCCCGACTCCGTGGCCACGCTCATCTACACCTCCGGCACCACCGGGCGGCCCAAGGGCTGCGTCCTGACCCACGGCAACTTCTTCGCCGAGGTCGACAACGCCATCGAGCTGCTCCACCCCGTCTTCAAGTCCGTCAGCAAGGAGCCCGCCTCCACACTGCTCTTCCTGCCGCTCTCCCACGTCTTCGGGCGCATGGTCGCCGTCGGCTGCCTGCGCGCGCGGGTACGGCTCGGGCACGCGCCCAGCATCCAGACCGAGGGCCTCCTGACGGATCTGAGCGGCTTCCGGCCCACCTTCCTGCTCGCCATCCCGTACGTCCTGGAGAAGGTCTTCAACACCGGGCGCGCCACCGCCGAGAAGATGGGCCGCGCCTCCTCCTTCGACCGCGCCGCCCGTATCGCCGTCCGCTACGGCGAGGCCGTCGAGGCGCGGCAGCACGGCACGGGACCCGGCCCGGCGTTCGGGCTCCGGCTGGCCCGCGCGCTGTACGACCCGCTCGTCTACCGGCGGATTCGCGCGGCCCTCGGCGGCAAGGTGCGGTACGCGATCTGCGGCGGTTCACCGCTGGGGCGCCGCCTCGCCGCGTTCTACGCGGGGGCGGGCATCGAGATCTTCGAGGGGTACGGCCTGACCGAGACCACCGCGGCGGCGACCGTGACCCCGCCGCTGAAGCCGAGGCTCGGCACGGTGGGCTGGCCGCTGCCGGGCACGCGCGTGCGGATCGCGGACGACGGCGAGGTGCTGCTCGCCGGGGGCCAGGTCTTCGGCGGCTACTGGGACGGGCAGGCCCGGCGCGTGGTGCCCGCGAGGGCGGAGTGGTTCGCGACGGGGGACATCGGCGCCCTCGACGCCGACGGATACCTCTCCATCACCGGGCGCAAGAAGGACATCCTCATCACCACCGGCGGCAAGAACGTGGCGCCCGCCCCGCTGGAGGACTGGCTGCGCGCCCACCCGCTGGTCGGCCAGTGCATGGTCGTCGGCGACGACCGGCCGTACATCACCGCCCTGATCACGCTGGAGCCGGACGGCATCGCGCACTGGTGCCGCATGAAGAAGAAGGTGCACACGGGCCCGGGTCTGGCGGACGACCCCGATCTGCGCGAGACCCTGCAGCGAGCCGTGGACGAGGCCAACAAGCTCGTGTCTCGCGCCGAGTCCATCCGGCGGTTCGCCGTGCTGCCGGTGGACTTCACCGAGGAGAGCGGCCATCTGACCCCCTCCCTGAAGCTGAAGCGGGACGCCATCGAGCGCGACTTCGCGGCGGAGATCGAGGGGCTCTACGGACACGCACGGTAGCGGATGTCACGCACGGTCACCTGGACGGGCGGGGCCGCTGCCCCGCGCTTAGGGTGATCGAGGGGCAGACCCAGGGAGGTTGCCGTGCGTGGAGCTGTGGCACTCGCCGGCGTGACAGCGCTGGCCGTCGTGGGGACAGGAGCCTGGCTGCCGGGCGAGCGCGCGGCGGCCGGACGCGGGGTGGACGGACGCGGGGTGGACGGACGCGCGGCGGCCAAGCCCGCGCCGGACCCGTCATCCTCGTCCGCGCCGTCATCCGCGCCGTCGTCCTCGCACTCGCCCGACCTGTCGCGGTACTACACGCAGAAGATCAAATGGGGAGCCTGTGAGGGGGCCGGGGAGGGCCTCATGTCCGACTCCGACGCCACCGCCGTGCCCAAGGACAAGAGCATCCAGTGCGGCAGGATCACCGTCCCCCTCGACTACGCGAAGCCGGGGCGCGGCAAGGTCAAGCTCGCCATGATCCGCATCAAGTCCAGCGGCAAGCCCCGGGGCTCGCTCCTGCTGAACTTCGGCGGCCCCGGCGGTGCCGGGGTGTCCGGGCTGCTCGCCGCGCAGAAGGAGTTCGAGTACCTCGGCAAGGGGTACGACGTCGTCTCCTTCGATCCCCGCGGTGTGGGCGAGAGTTCGCCCGTGAGCTGCGGCGACGCCGGTGAGCAGGAGCCGGAGATGGCGGGGGACTCGGCCGACCCCGGTGCCGTGCTCGACGAGATGCGCAAGATATCCGAGGAGTGCAGGAAGAAGTCGGGGCCCGTCCTCCCCTACGTCGGAACCGTCAACGTCTCGCGCGACATGGACGTCATGCGCGAGGTGCTCGGCGACAAGAAGCTCAATTACCTCGGCTTCTCGTACGGGACGCGGCTCGGCGCCGTATACACCGCGCAGTTCCCCAAGAACGTCGGACGGATGGTCCTCGACGGCGTGGACACGCTGACCGAGGACGTCGCGGAGCAGGCCCTGGTGAGCGCGGAGGGCCGGCAGACCGCCCTCGACAACTTCATCAAGTGGTGCACGGAAAACGCGGGTTGTGTCCTCGGCACCGACTCGCGTGCGGCACGCGGCAACATGGCCGAGCTGATCAAGGGCCTCGACACGTATCCGCTCCAGTCATCGGACGGCGCGGAGTTCACCGGCCAGGACGTCGTCGACGTACTCGGGCAGGCGCTCTACAGCAGGCAGTCGTGGCCCGCGCTCTCGCAGGCGCTGGGCGCGCTCCTCGCGGACGGTGACCCCAGGGCGCTGCTGCGGATGAGCGGATCCCTGGCCGAGCAGACCCGCGGGGGCGGGGTCGCCAGGGTGCGCGGGCGGGCTCCGCAGGACGTGCCCGCCGACAACATGGCTGCCGCGCTCATGGCCGTGAACTGCGCGGACGACCCGGACCGCCCCGACGAGGACAGCATCGAGAAGGAAGTCGGCAAGCTCCAGGAGGAGTTCGAGTCGACGTCCGCCATCTTCGGGCGTTCGATGCTGATGCCGGTGCTGTTCTGCTTCGGGCGGCCCGCGGGCACGGACTACATCCGTGACGACGTACGCGACGTGAAGAGCCCCGACTTCCTCCTCGTCGGCACCCGCGGCGACCCGGCCACGCCGTACCGCTGGACCGAGGAGACCGCGAAGCGGCTCGGCTCGGCGGCGGTCGTCCTGGACAACAAGGGCGACGGACACACCGGTTACGCCGGGTCGAAGTGCGTGCGGGACAAGGTGGACGGGTTCCTGCTGTACGGGGAGATGCCGCGGACCGGGAGCTCGTGCGGGGCGGACGAGGAGGATTAAGGGGAGCAGGGGGATTGAGGGGGGGGGCAGGAGGATTACGAGCGGGCCGCCGGGTCGAGGCGGAGCATCGCGTCCTCCGTCTCCGTGCCGACCGGTGCCTGGTAGCTGACCAGGCGCTGGCCGCCCGTCCTGGCGAGCTGCATCGTCTCGTACGTCAGGGTCATCGTGCCGACCTTGGGGTGCGCGAAGGTCTTGACGCCGCCGCCCCGCTCCTTGACGTCGTACCGCTCCCACAGGCGGGCGAAGTCCGGTGACTTCAGGAGCAGTTCGCCCACCAGGGCGGCGAGCTCGGGCGAGTCGGTGTCCAGCCCGCCGACCGCGCGCAGATGCGCGACCGAGTTGGCGACGGTCTCCTCCCAGGGCACGTAGAGGGCGCGGCCCACGGGATGCAGGAACAGATAGCGCGTGATGTTGCGCTTCTCCGGCGGCCAGTCCCAGAGGCCGGGCAGGAGGTTGCGGCCGGGCGCGTTGGCGGCCAGCAGGTCGTTGTGGCGGCTGACCACGTACGCGGGGAGCGGACGCAGGGCCTCCAGCATCCGCAGGATGGAGTCGCGGACGGTGCGGTCGGTGGTCGGGCGGGGCTCCGTGAGGCGGCCCGACGCGAGTTCCGCCAGGTCGTGCAGCCGCTCGTGGGCGTCGCCGCTCAAGCGCAGGGCGCGGGCCAGGGCGTCGATGACGGAGGCGGAGGGGTTCGTCTCGCGGCCCCGCTCCAGGCGCGTGTAGTAGTCGACGCTGACCCCGGCGAGGGTCGCGAGCTCCTCGCGGCGCAGCCCGGGGGTGCGGCGTAGGCCGGTGCCGACCGGCAGCCCGGCGTCGGTGGGGCTGATCTGCGCCCGCCGCGCGCGCAGGTACCGGCCGAGCTCTGTTCCCTCTGGTGCTGCCATGCGTCCATTCTCCCCGGTGGGCGGCGCGCGTGGGGGGCCGTGTCAGGGCCAGGAACGGTGCGGTCTGCCGGGGAGGCGGCAAGGAGCGGAGTCTTTGGTGTGCGTCCGGTGCGCCGGTGCCGCCGGTGCCGCCGGTTCTTCGCCCCGCCCCGCTCGTCCCCCCGCTTACACGACTCGCAGGAGTAACCCCATGCCGCTCACGGACACCGCCACCGCCACCGCCACCGCCACCACGTCCGCCACCGCACGGCCCGCCCGTGGCGCACACGTCCCAGGCCCGGCCCGAAGTGACAGAGGCACCCGAGATAGGGGGCCCGGCCCCACCCCCTCCCGGACCGCCGCTCTCCTCGCGTCGCTCCTCGGCTTCACCGTCATCACCGTCGACGTGTCCGCCGTGAACATCGCGCTGCCCGCCATCCGCACCTCCCTGCACGGCGGCATGGCAGGCCTGCAGTGGGTCGTCGACGCGTACACGCTGATGTTCGCCGCCCTCATGCTCTCCGCGGGCGCCCTCGCCGACCGGGCGGGAGCGCGCCGCGCCTACGTGTGGGGCGTCGGGCTCTTCACCCTCGCCTCGCTCGCCTGCGCACTGGCCCCCGGTATCGGCGCGCTCATCGCCGCCCGCGTCGCGCAGGGCGGGGCCGCGGCGATCGTCATGCCCGCCTCGCTCGCGCTGATCCGGCAGGCGTACGACGACCCGCGCAGCCGCGCACGTGCCATCGCGCTGTGGACGGTGGGCGGTTCGGTCGCCATGGCCGCCGGGCCCGTACTGGGCGGAGTGCTCACCGAAGCAGCGGGCTGGCGCGCCGTGTTCCTGCTCAACCTGCCCGTCGGGGCCGTGATCCTGGCCCTCCTCGCCCGCACCGCCCCGTCCACGCGCCGCCCCGCACCCATCGACCTCGCAGGTCAGGCCACCGCCGTGCTCACCCTGGCGGGCCTCGCCTTCGCGGTGATCGAGGGCGGGCACCTGGGGTGGACCAGCGCGCCGGTGCTCGGTGCCGCCGCCGTGGCCGTCGCGGCGGGCCTCGGCTTCTACGTCACCGAGAAGCGGCACCCTGCGCCGATGGTCCCGCTCGGCATGCTGCGGGACCGCCGGGTCAGCGTCTCGCTGGCGATCGGCTTCGCCGTCAACGCGGGCTTCTACGGGGTCGTCTTCCTGCTGGGCCTCTACTTCCAGCAGCTGCGCGGGATGTCGGCGATCGCCGCCGGTCTGATGTTCGTGCCCCTGGCCGCCATCATCACGTCGACGAACCTCGTCTCGCCGCGCATGGCGGAGCGGATCGGGCGCCGCCGGGTCATCGTGGCCGGGCAGGCGGTGCTCGCCCTCGCGATGTTCGTGCTCCTGCCGCTCGCCGCCGACACCCCGCTCTGGCTGGTGCTCGTGCTGCTGATCCCCACCGGCATGGGCGGCGCGTTCGCGGTCCCCGCGCTGACCGCGCTGCTGATGGACGCGGTCCCCGCCGAGCGTGCGGGCACGGCGTCCGGGCTGCTCAACTCCCTGCGCCAGACGGGCGGCGCCATGTCCGTGGCCCTGTTCGGCGCACTCCTCGTCTCCGACGGTACGACGGGCTTCTCGGTCGGCGGGATGCGGGAAGCACTGCTCGCGGTGGGCCTGCTCCTGTGCGCGACGGCGGCACTGGCAGCCTGGCTGCTCCCGAGGGACGGCCGCTGACGGGTCGGCGCGTTGCGGGGAAATCCCGGGGGGAGTGCGGTGGTGAGGGGCGGTGGACGGTGGGCGACGGCTCTTGGGCGGGAGTTTCCTGCAGCGGGGGTGCGGGCCACCCCGCCCACCCGAGCCGGAAAAGCCCGTGGGCCCGAGCCGGTCCGCGGTTACCGTTCCCGCATGCGCCGACAAGCCGAACAAGATGCCGCCACCCCCGGCCCCGTAACCCCCGGATCCGCCACCCCTGGCTCCGTAACCCCCGACGACCTCGACCAGGCCGTCCAGCTTGCCCTTGCCGTCCTCCGTGAAGCGGATTCGGCGGCCTGGGACGGCAAGGCGGGGGCGTTGGAGTGGGACTGTTGGGAGACCGTGGAGCACCTTGCGGATGATCTCTTCGCGTACGCCGCTCAACTCGGCCCGCGGCAGCCGCCCATGGACGGCGAGGTTCCGTTCGTCTGGGAGCCGCGCAGGCCGGGCGGCCCGTCCAACGCCATCCACGCGAACCGTGCCGCCGGCCCCGCCGGGCTGCTCCAGGTCCTGGAGGCGAGCGGGGCCCTGCTGATCGCCATGGTGCGCACGACGCCGCCGACGACCCGCTCGTACCACGGCTTCGGGGTCTCGGACCCGGAGGGCTTCGCCGCGATGGGGGTCGTCGAGACGCTGGTCCACACCTACGACCTCGCCGAGGGCCTGGGGCTGACGTGGGCCCCGCCCGCCGACGTGTGCGCCCGGGTTCTCCACCGCCTGTTCCCCGATGTCCCTTCCGGCGACGACCCCTGGCCTACGCTGCTGTGGGCCACGGGCCGGGGCGAACTCCCGGGGCAGGCGCGGCGTACGTCGTGGCGCTGGTACGGGGAGCCCCGCGGGTGATGTGCGGAGGAGTCCGGGAAGCCTGTCGCGGCTTCCCGGACCCCTCGATAGGCGGGCGGCTCAGGCGGTCGGCGTGGCCGACGCCTCGGGGGAGAGGGCGGACTCAAGGCCGTCCTCGTTGACGGTGGCGACGGCGTAGTAGTACTTCGTGCCGCCCGTCAGGCCGCTGTCCACGTACTCCGTGTCGCTCGTGACGTGGGTGAACTCGGCGTTCTCCTTGGTCACTTCGGGATGCGTCGAGCGGTAGACGCGGTAGCCGGTCACCGGTGCCTCGTCGCTGCCGGACGGGACGCCGAACCAGCTGAGCCGCACACTGCCCGCACCCGGCGTGACGTCATAGATCTGCGTGGCGCCCGGCGGCCGCGGCTCCGAGTACGTCGGCCTGACCGAGGCGGAGGCGGGCGAGGAGACGGAGTGCTGGGACGTGGCGACTACGGCGTAGTAGTAGTCCCGCTCGCCCTCGCCCTCGCCCACCGTGGCCGTGTACTCGGTGCGCGTCACGTCGGCCACGCGGTTGGCCGGGTCGGTGATGTCGACCGGCGAGGTCGTGGAGCGGTAGACGGTGTAGGAGGAGACCGGCACGTACGGGCTCTGCGACCACGACAACGTGAGCCGCTTGCCCACGAGTTGGGCGTTGCCGAGGGCGGGGGCCTTGGGCGCGGTGGCGTCGGTGACGGTCTTGGTGCCGTTCACGCTGTTCGACGACCCGGACTCGTTCCCGACGGCGTCGACGCCCCGCACCTCGTAGAAGTACATCTGGCCCGGGTCGCCCTTCGTGTCCCGGAAGGTCAGCGACGTCGTCGAACCGACCTTGACGCGACGGGCGTTGGGGGATTCGGCGCGGTACACCACGTACTTCGCCGCGTCCGAGTCGCCGGTGCGCCACGTCAGCGTCACTCCGCGCGCGTCCTCGCTGACGCGGGTGAGGTCGCGCGGCGCGAAGGGCGCGACCGTGTCCCGGGTGCCGCGGAGCGGTTCGGTGTACGGCGAGACGTGACCGGTGTCGTCCAGGGCGCGGACCTTGTAGGCGTACGCGACGTCGGGGTCGGCGCCGCCGTCCACGTACGAACTCGCGGGCCCGGTGCCGAGCAGCTCGTAGGGGCCGACCTCGTCCGGGTCCGTCCCCTCGGCCTCGGCGCGGTACACCTCGTAGGCGGTGGCCGCGGAGAGCGGGCTCCAGGACAGGGATATGGACTCGCGTCCGGATTCGACGCGGAACCCCTCGGGGGCGTCGTACAGGGGGTTGTCGGGCTGGTCCGGGTCGTCGCCGACGCCGCGTTCGGCGGAGCTGGGGGCCGTGGCGGGCGCGGCGGCGTGGGCGGTGCCGGTTAACCCGAGGGCGAGGACGACGACGGCGGCCGCGGAGGCGACGGCTGCGGGCCGGAGATGACGGCGTTGAGACACGGCTGGCGTTCCCTTTCCGGTGGAACCACGTACGGACGTACGGGGGTACGGGATGCACTCGTGGGGGGAGTTGATGGCGCTGGGGTGGTGCTGTGGCGCTTTCGCTCAGTGGTGCCGTGGGGGCAGGAAACTGTAGCCGCACACGGCCCGCGTCCGGTAGGCGGCTCACCGGCGACCCGACCCGACCCGACCCGACCCGACCCGACCGACCGGACCGACCGACCCCACCAGCCGGACCCGACCCGACCCGACCGGGCACAGGATGTCGGGTCCGGCAGGGTGGGTTCTTCCTAGCGTGAGGCGTGAAAGGGAAGGAGTCCGGGGTGCTTGAGCGGTTGAACCAGGCCATGGACCACATCGAGGCCCGCCTCGACCAGCCGATCGACGTGGCCGACCTCGCGCGGACGGCGGTGACGTCGGAGTACCACTTCCGGCGGCTGTTCTCCGCGCTGGCGGGGATGCCGCTGTCGGAGTACATCCGGCGCAGGCGGCTGACCGTCGCGGGAGCCGAGGTGATCGCCGGGGAGCGGACGCTCCTGGAGGTCGCCGTGCGCTACGGCTACTCGTCCGGCGAGGCCTTCGCGCGGGCGTTCCGCGGGATGCACGGCGTCGGGCCCGGCGAGGCGAGGCGGGGCGGCGCGACCCTGCGCTCCCAGCCACGGATGTCCTTCCGCCTCATCGTCGAAGGGAGCAGCAGCATGCGGTACAAGGTCGTCGAGAAGGAAGAGTTCCGGGTCGTCGGCAGGAAGGCGCGGGTCCCGCTCGTGCACGAGGGCATGAACCCGTACATCGCCGCGTTCATCCGGGGGATCGGGCGGGAGACGCTGCAACGCGTCGAGAGCCTGTCGGACCAGGAGCCGCAGGGGATCATCTCGGTGAGCGACAACCTGGACGAGAGCCGAGCCGAAGGGACCGAGCTCGACTACTACCACGGTGTGGTGACCGGAGCGGCGGTGCCCGACGACATGGACGCCCTCACCGTCCCCGCCGGGTCCTGGGCCGTGTTCGAGAGCGCGGGGCCGTTCCCGCAGACGCTCCAGTACATGTGGCGGGACGTGTTCACGCAGTGGTTCCCGTCGAACCCGTACCGGAGCAGGCCGGGCCCGGAGATCCTGCGGACCCGCCTCTCGGACGACGGCACGCGGGCGGACGCGGAGCTGTGGATCCCGGTGGAGCGGACGGCGGCGGTCTGAGCGATGGCGCGCGGCGGCTTCCCGAAGCCGCCGCGCGCCACCGAACTCGGCCCGGTCGGTCAGCAGTTGCCCCGCGCCGGCTTGCCCGCGAACCGCTCCGCGAGCCAGTTCGCCGCCAGCGGCGACTGCGTGATCACCCCGGAGACGTGCTCGCCCAGCGGAACCGTGTGCCACTCGACGTTCGCACCCTTGGCGCACCAGTCCTTGCGGACCTGCGTGCCCACGCCGTACGGGATCAGCTCGTCGGTGATCACGTGGTACTGGTACACCGGCGCGTCCGGAGCCCGCGTGCCGACCGTCGACTCGCGAAGACGCTGCTGCCAGTCCGGCTGGTCGAGGGGGTTCCGCACCGTCATGTCGGAGATCTTCTTGAAGGAGCCGAGGACCGCGCCGTCCGCCACACAGCTGTTCCGCAGCGTGCCGATCAGCTTCTCGCCCGCCGGGTTCAGGTACGACTCCAGGTTCAGTTCGGGGAAGGCCGCGTCCTGTCCGATCGCCGCCATGAAGACCAGGCCCGAGCCGTACGAACCGTTGTTGAAGGCCGCCACCTTCTTCAGGTCGCCGGGGATGCCGCCGGCCGCCGTGCCCTTGACCTTCAGGTCGGGGGCGTACGAACCGTGCAGCTCGGCCGCCCAGCCGGCGGCCTGGCCGCCCTGCGAGTAGCCCATGATGCCGACCGGGGTGTCCTCGCCGAGCCCGGCCTCCGGGAGGCGGATCGCGGCGCGGGCCGCGTCGAGCATGGCCTGCCCCTCGGCCCTGCCGACGGTGTAGGTGTGGTCGCCGGGGGTGCCCAGACCCTCGTAGTCCGTCACGGCGACCGCCCAGCCGCGCAGGGTGAGTTGCTGGATCAGATTCGCTTCGAGGGCCGTCCCCTTGGGGAAGCCGGCGCTCGGGGCGCAGTGGTCGCCCATGCCGATCGTCCCGACGGCGTACGTGATGAGGGGGCGGGGTCCCCTCCTGCCGTCCTGCGGCACGATGACCGTGCCGGAGACGGTGTTCGGCTCACCCTTCGCCGTCGTCGACCGGTAGTTGACCTTCCAGGCCTTGGTGTTGGTCGGCTGGCCCGGCAGCGGGTGGAAGCTGCTCGGTGCGGAGCTGACGACGTCTCCGGGGGCGGCGGCGTCCGACGGTGCGGCCTGCGCCGTCACCGGGGTGACGGCCGACAGGCCGAGCGCGGCCACCACGGCCAGGGCTCTTGCGCTGGAACGAACGTGCATGCGGCTCTCCCGACTGTGCTCAGTGGGTGGGGTCACTGTCCTCAGGGGCTGGGGCGTCATTCTGTGTGCGCCGTGCAGGCGTTGACGGTAGTGACGCGCGAGCGGGTCGAGCGCTGGCGGGAGCGCTCACCTTTGTTGACTCCGGAGGATCCCCCGGCCCTCTGGGTGAACCCGGACCCCGGTGCGAACCCAGGCCTGCGTGAGTGGGCCCTACGCGAGCTCGGACCCCAGCTCCCACGATTCGTCGTAGGGGTGCGCCACCCGGTAGGCCCCCGGCGTCGTGCCCGTCCAGCGCCGGAACGCACGGTGGAAGGCCGTGTCCTCCGAGAAGCCGAGCCGCGCGGCGAGCTCGGCGATGGGCTCGGCGCCCTCCGCGAGCCCGGCGATCGCCGCGTCACGCCGGACGGCGTCCTTCAACTGCTGGTACGACGTGGACTCCTGGGCCAGACGGCGGCGCAGCGTCGCGGGGCTCACCGCGAGGCGGGCGGCGATCTCGCCCAGGGAGGGCAGGCGGGGAGAGGTGCGCAGCGCGCGGGCGAGGGCGCGCCGCACCTGTTCGGCGACCGTCGTCCCGTACTCGCGCCGCGAGAGGAGGTCGAACGGCGCACGGCTCAGCATCCCCTCAAGGGCCGCCTCGTCCCGGATCAGCGGCGCGGCAAGCCAGCGCTCGTCGAACCCGGCGCCGGTACGCGGCGCACCGAAGCGGACCGGACAGCCGAAGAGAAGCCCGTACTCGTCCTTGTGCGGGGGCGGCGGATGCCCGAACTCGGCCCAGTGCAACGGGATGCGGCGCCCGATCAGCCAGCTGCACAGGCGGTGCCAGATGATGACGAGGCACTCGGCGAGGAAGTAGTCGCGTTCGAGGTCGTTGCGCACGGCGAAGACGGCGCTGCCCGTCCCGCGGTGCTCAAGCGTGAGGTCGGGGCCGCCGGGGAACAGCCCGTAGAAGGTGACGCCCCGCTCCATGGCGGCGCCGAGGTCACGGCAGCCGAGGGACGCGTGGCACATCATCGCGAAGGTGCCGGGCCTGCTGACGGCCGCGCCGAGGCCGAGGAACTCGTCGCCGGTGGCGCGGTACAGCTCCCGGAAGAGGCGGGCGAACTGAACCTCGGTGATGCGGGACCGGTCGTCGCCGAGCAGGAGCGGGGGTATCTGGGCGGTGCGGAGCAGCGGGACGGTGTCGATTCCGCGACGCTCGGCGCCGTGCAGCATGGCACGGACGTGGTGGACGGTGATGGTCCGGCTCGACATGGGGTTTCCTTGCCCCGGCGCGCCCCTTGCCGAAACGGCGCCGCCCGATTCGGCCCGGCCGCCTGAGGCGGGTCAGGACGCCCCGGGCCGGCCACCCCCTGAGCTCCGCGGCCAACCCCGCTGACGCTTCCCGTCATCCCTGGACGGCCCGCACTGTCCCTAGCGTCGTACGCATGCAGCCGACGGAGCGCCCCGAGACCCTGGCCGTCCTCACCGAGTGGGCGGCCGACCGCCACGGCAAGCTGCCGGCCCTGCGCTTCCGGTCCGCGGCGGGCGGGACGTGGGAGGAGGTCTCGTACGAGCAACTCCGGGAGCGGGTGCGGGGGTTCGGGCAGAAGCTGCTTGCGCTCGGGGTCCGCCCGGACGACCGTGTGGCGATCCTCGCCGAGACCCGCCCCGAGTGGACCTACGCCCACTTCGCCGTCTTCGCGGCGGGCGCGGTGGTCGTCCCCGTCTACCCGACGGCGGGCGACGAGGAGGTGGAGTGGGTCATCGGGGACTCCGGCACCTCGGTGGTGATCTGCGAGAACGCCGCACAGGCGGCGAAGATCGAGCGCCTGCGGCAACGGCTGCCCGGCGTCCGGCACATGCTGCTCATCACGGACCGCGAGGAGGGCACCCCACTCGAAGCCCCGCCGGAAGCCCCATCGCAAGCCCCACTGGAAGCCGCACCGGAAGCCCCCCTGGAAGCCGCACCGGAAGCCCCGCTGAACGGCCCCCTGGAGACCCTGCTGGACCGCGCCCGGACCCGCGCCCCCGCCGACCTTGCCACCATCATCTACACCTCCGGCACCACCGGCCTGCCCAAGGGCTGCCTCCTCACCCACGGCAATCTGGGCGCCGTCCAGTCCGCCACCCTCCCGCTGATCCAGGGCGGCCCGGGCGATTCGACGTACCTCTATCTCCCGCTCGCCCACCTCCTCGCCCAGCTCATCGAGTTCACGACCCTCATCGAGGGCGGGGAGCTCTGCTTCTTCGGCGGGAGGATCGAGAACGTCGTCGCCGAACTGGCCGAGGCGCGGCCCACGCATCTGCCGTCCGTGCCGCGCCTGTTCGAGAAGGTGTACTCCGTGGTCCTCTCCCTGGCGGAGTCCCAGGACGGCGGCCGGGAGCGGTTCGAGGAGGCGGTACGCATCGGGGTCCTCGCGGCGGACGGCGTCTTGCCGCCCGACCTCCGGGAGGCGTACGAGGCAGCCGACAAGGCCCTCTACGGTCTGGTCCGCCAGGCGCTCGGAGGGCGGGTCCGGTGGGCGCTGACCGGCGGCGCGCCCATCGCACCGCACGTCGTCGACTTCCTGCGGGCCTGCGGGATCGCGGTCTACGAGGGGTACGGGATGACCGAGTCGGCCGGTGTCATCAGCCTCAACCATCCCGGCGCCGTCCGCTACGGCACGGTCGGCCGCCCCATCGAGGGCTGCGAGGTCCGCATCGCCGACGACGGGGAGGTCCTTGCCCGGGGCGAGATGGTCTTCCCCGGCTACCACGCGGACCCGGCCGCCACCCGCGACGCGCTGGACGGCGAGGGCTGGCTGCACACCGGCGACCTGGGAGCCCTCGACGCCGACGGCTATCTCAGCATCACCGGCCGCAAGAAGGACCTGATCATCACCTCCGGCGGCAAGAACCTCACCCCGTCCCTCATCGAACTGGCCCTCCAGCGCTCCCGCTTCGTGTCGCGCGCGGTGATGGTGGGTGACCAGCGCCCCTACCCGGTGGCCCTGATCACGCTGGACGCGGAGGAGATCAGTGGCTGGGCGGGGCGCGAGGGCGTGACGCTCACCGAACCGCCCTCGCGGGACCCCCTCGTCCGCGCGCTCGTGGAGGAGGTGGTGCAGGCGGCGAACGCGACGTTCTCGCGCCCGGCCCGCATCCGCGATTTCGCCCTGCTGGACGAGGACTTCACCGTGGAGGACGGCCTGCTCACGCCAAGCCTGAAGGTACGCAGGCGGGCGGTCACCGAGCGGTATGCGGGGCTGGTGGAGAGGCTGTACGAGAAGGGCGAGCCGTCGCCCGAGCCGTCGCCCGAGACGTCCCCTACTGCACCCCCGCCAGCCGCAGCAGCGCCGTAGTCGCCGCCGCGCCGACCACGACCACGGCGAAGGGCGCCTTCCGCCAGGCGAGCACCCCACCGGCCAGCACGCCGAGGGGCCGGGCCCATCCGGCGAAACCGTGCCCTTCGGTGAGCGCGCCGGTGGCGAGCAGCGCGACGAGCAGGACGGTGGCCCCGACGGTCAGCAACTCCTGTACGCGGGCCGGGAGTTCGACCCGCCCGTGCAGCAGCGGGCCCGCGAGCCGGAAGGCGTACGTCCCCACGGCGAGGACGAGGACACAGGCGAGGTAGGCGTTCACGAGGCGCTCCCCTGGGTGACGGGACGGTCGGGGTCTTCGGGCAGGCCGGGGCCGGGGCCGGGGCCGGGGCCGGGGCCGGTGACGCGTGCGGGGCGGCCCGGTCCGCGCCGCGCCGCGAGGAGCCCGAGGAGCGCGAGCAGCACCGGCACCCCGGCGGGCAGCCACGGAGCCGCGGCGACCGCGATGACGGCACCGGCGGCCGCGGCCCGCCGCGTCAGGCTGTCGGCGCGCAGGGCGGGCAGCACCAGCGCGAGGAGCACCGCGGGGAACGCGGCGTCGAGGCCGAAGCGGTCGGTGTCACCGATGACGGACCCGGCGAGCGCGCCCCCGAGGACGCTGACGTTCCATACGGCGAACAGGCCGAGCCCGGATATCCAGAACGCGGCCTTGCGCCGCTTCTGGTCGGGCTGGGCGAGCACGAAGGCGGCCGTTTCGTCGGTGATCAGGTGTGCGCCGAGGAACCGCGCGGCCCAGGACCGGCCCAGGCTGTCGGCGACGGCCAGGCTGAACGCCGCCGTACGGGAGTTGAGCAGCAGGCCGGTGGCCGCGGCGGCAGCGGGGCCGCCGCCCGCCGCGAGGATCCCGACCGCGCTGAACTGGGCGGAGCCCGCGTACACGAGCAGCGACATCAGGACCGGCACCCAGACGGGCAGCCCGCCCGCGACGGCGATCGCGCCGAAGGAGACACCGACGACGGCGTCGGCGAGCCAGACGAGGGCGATGTCGCGCAGGACGCCGCGAGGGAGGTGGGAAGGGCGGACGAACCCCTCGTTCGTTCGGTCGGGTGGGCTGTCTGTTCGGTGTGGCGAACGCATACGTCGTAGGATGGGCTGAGTGGTCGCCGTTCGTCAAGGCGAACGGATGGACCGCTGTACCGAACGGCTGCCGAGGGATGGCGAGGAACACGGACATGACGCGGGACATGGCGGACGGGCGCGGGCCCGCGGGGCGCGGGGGGCCGCGGCCCGAACCGAGCGCGGCTTCGACGTCCGCCCCGGCCACTCCCTCCCGCCTCCCGCGGGAATGGATCGCCGCCGCCCTGCGCCGCGAGCGCACCAAGGCGGGGATCTCGCTCTCCGAGCTGGCCAAGCGGGCCGGGATCGCGAAATCGACGCTGTCCCAGCTGGAGGCGGCGACCGGCAACCCCGGGATCGAGACGGTGTGGGCCCTCGCCGTGGCCCTGGGTGTGCCCTTCAGTGTCCTCGTGGAGTCACCGGCCCCCGCCGTGACGGTGATCCGGGCGGGGGAGGGGCCGACCATGCACGCCGAACAGGCCTCGTACGCGGGGACGTTGCTCTCCGCGGGGCCTTCCGGTGTCCGGCGCGACATCTACCACGGGGCGCTGGAGCCCGGCTCGGTGCGGGAGTCCGAACCACACATCCCGGGGTCGATGGAGCACCTGGTCGTCTCCACGGGACGCCTCGTCGCGGGCCCGAGCGACGAGACGGTGGAACTGTCGGCCGGTGACTACATGTCGTACCGGGGGGATGTCCCGCATCTGTACGAGGCGCTGGAGGCGGGCACGACCTTCGTGCTGGTGATGCAGCACGTGTAGGCGGCGGAGGATTTTCCTGTGACGCCCCCAGGGGCCGGAAAAAGGCAGGAGCCCCGCCTTCCCGCGTGAGCGGGGAGGCAGGGCTCCTTGGGTACTGCTATCCATGTCCGGATCAAGTCACCGGAACTGTCACACGCCCCACTCGCGTGGGACGCCCCACTACATGGGGGTGACGTTCTCCGCCTGCGGACCCTTCGGGCCCTGCGTGACGTCGAAGCTCACGGCCTGGTTCTCCTCAAGGGAGCGGAAGCCGTTTGCGTTGATCGCGGAGTAGTGGACGAAGACGTCGGGGCCTCCGCCTTCCTGGGCGATGAATCCAAAGCCCTTTTCGGCGTTGAACCACTTCACGGTTCCGGTAGCCATAAGCCCTCCTTGGGCCAAAGGGTTGCCCTGCTCCAGAACCTGCGATTGTTGAAACAACTGCATAAGTCTGAAAACGACGAGAGCCTGCGGGTTACATGCTCCGCAGGCTCTGTACTGCAAGGGAAACCAAACTGCAACTTGCGGCGAGCTTAGCACGCAGGCAGCCGAATGCAATAGGGGGCTAGATCACGTCACCCGGATGTTTGACGGACCCCCCAGAGGGGTTGACGGACCAGGTCGAAAGCTCTTGACAAGTGCGGGATCGGGGCCCCGCTTTCTGCACCGTACCGCACGGGGGCTAGCCTCCCCGATGTGGACAATTCTCCCGTTGACACCCTCACCGGGGAGGGCTCAGATCAGCTCCCCGGCCATCGCCGCACCCCCCGGCCGCGCGTCGGTCACATTCAGTTCCTGAACTGCATGCCCCTGTACTGGGGTCTCGCGCGGACCGGAACGCTGCTCGACTTCGAGCTCACGAAGGACACCCCGGAGAAGCTCAGTGAGCAGTTGGTGCGGGGCGATCTCGATATCGCGCCCGTCACCCTCGTCGAGTTCCTCAAGAACGCCGACGACCTCGTCGCTTTCCCCGACCTCGCGGTCGGCTGCGACGGCCCGGTGATGTCCTGCGTGATCGTCTCGCAGGTCCCCCTCGACCAGCTCGACGGCGCCCGGGTCGCGCTCGGCTCGACCTCGCGCACCTCCGTACGCCTGGCGCAGCTGCTGCTCGCCGAGCGCCACGGCGTACGCCCGGACTATTACACGTGTCCGCCCGACCTCGGCCTGATGATGCGGGAGGCGGACGCCGCCGTCCTCATCGGGGACGCGGCGCTGCGGGCCAACCTCATCGACGGCCCGCGCCTCGGTCTCGACGTATACGACCTGGGCCAGATGTGGAAGGACTGGACGGGTCTGCCGTTCGTCTTCGCCGTCTGGGCGGCGCGCAAGGACTACGCGGCGCGCGAGCCCGCCGTCGTGCGCGAGGTGCACAAGGCGTTCCTGTCCTCGCGCGACCTCTCCCTCGAGGAGGTCGGCAAGGTCTCCGAGCAGGCCGCGCGCTGGGAGGCCTTCGACGCGGAGATTCTCGAGCAGTACTTCACGACGCTGGACTTCCGTTTCGGGAGCGCGCAGTTGGAGGGCGTCGCGGAGTTCGCGCGCCGAGTGGGCGAGACGACCGGTTTCCCCGCGGACGTACGGGTGGAGCTGCTGGGGTCGCAGCCCTAGTAGGCGACCGCCGCGCCACACGTCCGGAGCGGGCAGGGGGGGAATGCCCGGCCCGCCGGGCCTGCCCGCGCACTACCCTGAGCTGCAGACAATGCGCGCGGCCCGGGGGGTCGCGGCCGTGCGGCGCGTCCGGGGGAGGCCTTCGTCATGCACCCGCTCGATCCCGGCGAACCGACCGTCATCGGGCCCTACCGGCTGCTCGGCCGGCTGGGCTCGGGCGGCATGGGCCGGGTCTACCTGGGGCGCAGCTCGGGTGGCCGTACGGTCGCGGTGAAGGTCGTCCATCCGCACTTCGCGCTCGACGAGGAGTTCCGCGCCCGCTTCCGGCGCGAGGTGGACGCGGCGCGGCGGGTGGGCGGCGACTGGACGGCGCCGGTCCTCGACGCGGACCCGGAGGCGTCGGTGCCGTGGGTGGCCACGGGGTACGCGGCGGGGCCCTCCCTCGCGGAGGCGGTACGGGAGTCGGCGGGACCGCTGCCCGCCCATTCCGTACGGGTCCTGGTGGCGGGCCTCGCCGAGGCGCTCGCGCACGTACACGGTCTCGGGCTCGTCCACCGTGACGTCAAGCCGTCGAACGTGATGCTCACGATGGACGGCCCGCGGCTCATCGACTTCGGCATCGCACGCGCGACGGACGGCACAGCCTCGCTCACGTCCACCGGAGTCTCCGTCGGCTCGCCCGGCTACATGTCGCCGGAGCAGATCCTCGGTAAGAGGGTCGCCGGCGCCGCGGACGTCTTCTCGCTGGGCGCCGTCCTGGTCTTCGCGGCCACGGGGGCCTCGCCGTTCCCGGGCGACTCGTCCGCCTCTCTGCTCTACAAGGTCGTGCACGAAGAGCCGGAACTCGGTTCGCTGGACGGCGATCTGCGCGACCTCGCGCGGGAGTGCCTGGCCAAGGACGCCGCCGCGCGCCCGACGCCGCAGGACATCGCGCGGCGGCTCGCGCCCTCGGGCGCGGACGTGCTCGTGGCGGCCGGGTGGCTGCCGGGGCCGCTGGTGGAGCGGGTCAGCAGGAGCGCGGTGCGGCTCCTGGACCTGGAGACGGACGGGGCCGGGGGCGCGGAACAGCCTTCGGGGCCGGTGCCGTTCGGCAGCTCGGCAGTGGGCGGGCCCGTGTCGGCGGTGGGCTCATCCGTGGGAGGGGCGCCGGGACGTGAGGTGCCGCAGGACAGTGGCGGCTTCGGCCCGCCGGACCCCTCCTACGCGGCGGTGCCTGCGGTCTCCTCGCCCTCGGCCGCGTACGTCCCCACACAGACGTCGGGCCCGTCGGGACCGCCCGGCCGGGTGACCTTCTCGGCCGCGGCGACCTCCACGCCCAGTGGCCCCGACGGACGCGGCCGCAAGGTCAGCTGCACGCTCGTCCTGGGGGTCGCGGGCGCCCTCGCCGCGGTGACGGTCGGGTCCGTCTTCGTGTTCGGCCTGCTGCCGGGGAACGACGACAAGTCGAGCGACGCGGGCGCGCAGCCCCCGGCCGCGACGTCGAGCGGACAGCAGCCCGGGGACGGCGCGGACCAGGCGGGCGACGAGGTCCCCGCCTCCTACCGCGGCAGCTGGGAGGGCCAGGCGGTCGCGGCGAACGGCGCCGTCCCGATGGGCACGTTCAGGCTGGAGGTCGAGCGGGGCAAGGTCGGCGAACGCTTCGCGGTGATGACGCAGACCGACCAGCTGGGCGGGGTCTGCGCGGTCGACCTCGTCCTGAAGTCGGTGTCCGGCAAGGAGATCGTGGCCCGGGGCAAGGGGAAGGCGGACAGCGCCGCACAGTGCACGAAGAACACGCACACGGTGCGGCTGCGCCCGAAGGGCGACGATCTCCTCTACCTCTCCGAGAACGCCGAGTCGGGCAATCCGGAGGCCCGCCTCTCCCGCGCGGACTGACCTCCGGCGCCCGTCACATCGGAGTCCCGTCACATCGGCGTCGTGACCGTGACCGGCTCCCCGCTGCCCGTGTAGAGGAGTCCCTTGCCCGGCGCGATCGGCCCGCCGACCATGCTCCGGGTCGTACGAATGCCGATCAGCTCGCCGCTGGAGGAGTCCTGCGGGGAGAGCAGGATGCCGCGGCGGCCCTTCTTCGCCTCGACCTGCCAGCCGGAGAAGCCACCGCACACCTCCTCCTCGTCGCCGCCGATGATGAGCCCGAGGCCCCGCTCGGAGCCCCGCTGGACCAGGCGCTTGAACTCGCGCTCGGCGTCGCAGTCCTCCAGGACCTCACCGTCGTCGACGATCCACACGATCGGATCCTCGGGCGACGCGTCCTCGACGACCTCCTTGAAGTCGTCGCTCTCGATGTCGTCGTCCTTGAAGACCTTCAGCACGCCTTCCTGGCCTTCGAGTTCCCGCAGCGGAGAGGGCCGCGGGGCGGCGATGACGAGACGTACGCCCTGAGTGAGATAGGACCGCGCCAGGTTCATCAGCGTCGTACTGCGGCCGGACTTGGCGGGGCCCGCGACGACGAACGTCGGCACGCCCTGCGCGAGGTCGGGGCCGAAGCCCATGATGTCGTCGCCGCCGATGCCGGCGAGCGCCCAGAGCTTGGAGCGCGAGGCGTCCGGGTCGCGCATCTCCCACGCGTCGGCGAAGTTGATGCGGCTGGGCAGGCTGTCCACGCGGAACGGCTTGCGCGAGCGCGGCACGTCCGCGTCCCGGGCGGCGGCGGCCTCGCCGATCTCGGAGATCGCCGCGGCCTGGCCCTGGCCCGTGGAGTCCTCGGCGAGCAGCGCGAACTGCGTCTCCGTGCCGTGCTCGTTCTTGAAGCCGCGGCCCGGCGGGATCTCCTCCGGGACCTTGCGGGCGTTCATGCCGAGCATCGAGAAGTCGGAGCGGTCGGCGAGCCGCAGGCCGTACTTGTCCTCGGTGAGCGAGGCCATGCGGCCGATGAGGACCTGGCGATCACCGGTGATGACCAGGTGGATGCCGACGCTCGCGCCCTCGCGCATCATCGCCTGCAGTTCGTCGGTCAGCTCGCCGTGGTCGTACTCGCCGAGGGTGGGCAGCCAGCCCTCCCACCGGTCGAGGAGCACGACGATGTGCGCGAGCCGCTCGTCCTCGGGCGCGGCGGCCCGCTGCTCGCCGATGTCGGCGAAGCCCTTGTCGGCAAGCAGGTCCTGACGGCGGGTCAGCTCACCCTTGAGGCGGGTGACCAGACGCACCGCGCGCTCGGTCTGGTTACGGCTGACGACGGCGCCGCAGTGCGGAAGCCGGGTCAGCGCGTTGAGCGCGCCGTTGCCGCAGTCGATGCCGTACAGGTGCACGTCGGCGGACGAGTGCGTGCGGGCGATGGAGCCCGCGAGCGTCCGCAGGATCTGCGATCGGCCACTGCGCGGGGCGCCGCCGATGAGCAGGTGCCCGAAGGTCTCGAAGTTGACCACGACCGGGCGGCGCGCCTGGTCGGAGGGGATGTCCTCCAGACCGAACGGAGCGGGGGCGAGGGCGCCCGGCTTGTCGCTCGCCGGGGGCAGCGGGATCTCGTCGAGCTGGAGCGTCTCGGAGAGCGCGGGCAGCCACGGGCTGTGCTGGGCGGGGATGCCCATCGTCGCGTTCGCGTCGCGCACGGCGTCCACGAGGACCTTGAGGTCGGTGATCTCCTCCTCCTCGCGCGCCGCGGCCTTGGGCTTCACCAGCGCGGCACGGCCCAGGTCCTCCCACCCGAGCGGACCCGCCCAGGGGGCGAGCAGCGCCGGGTCGGTGGCGCCGGGCCTGCGGCCACCGACGCGGCCTGACTGGAAGGGGACGAGCGAGGCGTGGCCGAGGCGTACGTAGGCGCGTCCTGGCGTGCTCTTGGAGATGTGGCCGGCCTCTGGGGAGTCGATGACGTCGCTGGACTCCGCGCCGTCCGTCACGCGCAGGGCGATGCGGAGGTTGGTGTTGGCGCGGATCTCGGGCGAGACGACACCGCTCGGGCGCTGGGTGGCCAGGAGCAGGTGGATGCCGAGCGAACGGCCTCGCTGGGCGATGTTCACCAGACCCGTCACGAAGTCGGGCAGGTCACGCACCATGGAGGCGAACTCGTCGATGACGATGAGGAGCCGGGGCACCGGCGGGTGCGAGGGATCACGGCGTACGAGGTCCTGGTAGTCCTCGATGTCCTTGGCATCGGCGGCGGCCAGGATGTGCTCGCGCCGCTTCAGCTCGGCGCCCAGCGACTCCAGGGCCCGCTCCACGAGGTGGGCGTCGAGGTCGGTCACCATGCCGACGGTGTGCGGCAGCTTCACGCAGTCCTTGAACGCGGAACCGCCCTTGTAGTCCACGAGGACGAAGGTCATGTTCTCGGGCGTATTGGCGACGGCAAGGGCCGCCACGATGGTCTGAAGGAGCTCCGACTTACCGGAACCGGTCGTACCGGCGATCAGGCCGTGCGGCCCGTCGCGCCGCATGTCGATGCCGAACGGACCGTCGTACGACTCACCGATGACGGCCATCGTCGACTGGCCGCTCACCTGCCAGCGCGCGGTGATCTGGTCGGCCGTCGGCGGCTCCAGCTGGAGCACGTCGAGCAGTCGGCTGGAGCCGGGCAGCGCCGAGTCCTCGGTCTCGCCGCTGATGTCCCGCAGCGGCGAGAGGGCGCGGGCGAGCCGCCCGCACCAGGCGGGCGAGACGAAGTCGGGGCGTACGGAACGGATGCGGGCGGCGCCGGTCTGCTCGACGCGGAGCCGCAGTTCGAGGGGCTTCTCGGCGTTCCGCTCGCTGTCGTCGGGCTCGGCGGAGTGCCAGGCCTGGAAGGAGGGGAAGCCGCCGGGGGCGGGCGGGACGGGGGCCTGGCCGCCGGGCGCGGGCCGGGCCGGGAGGCTGATCTCCTCGGGCCGCGGCTCGGCGATCACGACGGCCTGGCACTCGCCGGGCAGGAACCGTTCCTCGGCGTCGAGGCAGAGCGCGAACATGGACACGGAGGGCCCTTCGCGCAGCAGCTTCACCACACCGGGCATGGACCGCAGGCGCCGTGAGCCGTCCCAGACGACCACGATGTCGGGGTCGCCGAAGGAGGCACCGCCCTGCCGGTTGTTGTTCTCCTTGGCGGCCTTCTGGCGGGCGGCGAGGATCTGGGTCAGCTCGCCGATGCGGGAGCCGACGGTCTCGGCGTCCGTCCCGATCAGCACGTTGGCGTCCTGCGCACCGGAGGGCCGTGCGTGCGGCAGCCAGCGCGTCCAGTCCCAGGTCTCGCGCGCGGAGTTCTCCGTCAGCACATAGAACTGGACGTCCAGCGGGCTGTGCAGCACCGCGGACTGCGCGACCGCCCAGCGGCCGAGCGCCTGCGCGGAGTCGCCGGGTCCGGCCATGCCGATGACGCCGAGCTTGCGCAGCGAGAGCGCGACGGGCGCGTCCTCGATCTTCCAGGTGACCTCGCGCTTGTGGTCGTCCTGCTCGGGGTCGTCCAGGACGACCTCGGAGTCGAGCCGCCCGGTGCCGACGCGAAGCAGCAGATGGTCCTCGTCGGTGCGCCGCCGCTCCCACAGCCGCGTACGGGGCCCGGTGCTCAGGGAGAGGATCCCGGCCGGACTGAGGATGGCCTGCCGTTTGTCGAGCCGCTCGGCGACGAGGGCTTCCTGGGCGTCCCTCTCGATCCGCTCCTTGTGCTCGTTGTACTCCTTGACCTGTTTGGCATGGGACTTGCGCCCGTGCTTCTTGTCCATGAAGTAGTTGCCGAAGAGGATCAGCGGGCTCAGCGCCGCCATGATCAGGTAGTACCAGCGCTGGAAGATCATCACCGATACGAGCGCACCGACGAGCGGCGTGAGCGCCATCAGCCAGGGCAGCGGCCTGGCCTCGAAATCACGTACCGGATTGGGCAGCTTGAATTTGGTCTGCCGCTCGGGCGGACGCAGACGGGGCGGCCGGTTGTAATCGAGACCGGAACCGTCCTCGGACCACTTCAGTGCGGCATTGGGCGGAGCATAACGGTCGAGTTCGAGAAGGGTATTGCCGATGGCGATCTGAGCGCCGAGCGGCCATTCGCCTTTGTCGCGGGGATTGCCGCGCTTATTGCCCCGTTCCCCGCGATTGCCGCCGCCCCGCTTCTCGCTCTTCTTACTCTTCTTGCCCTTCGCGCCGTTGTCGCCATTGTCGCCGCTTTCGCGGCTTTCGGCCGGGTCGACTTCACCGAAGGGTTTGCCTTCGAGGGTCACGCCGTCTATGTCCCCATGTACGGCGACTTGGCAGGTGCCATCGGTTGCAACTGACAACGTCAGGGCTCGGGCGGGCAGTTCCGGATCATCGATGCGGATGTACGAGGCGGGCCCGCTGCCGATGTCGTAGCGGCCGATCCCGAGGCGGTGCACGGCGCCTGCCACGGGTCCGCCCGCGACGCGCAGCTCGACCAGGCCGGTGGGTTCGCCGGGCAGGCAGCCGGCCGGATCGTGCAGGCTGACGACGGCGCCCTCGCGCAGCGGGGAGGTGCCGATGGTCGCGGCGGCATCGATGGGATACCCGTCCACGAAGACGATCGGCGCCCCGCCCTGGCCGGCGCCTGGCTGGAGTTGATGCCCGCCGATGGGGATGATCTGGGCGTCGCCGCCGCTGTACCCCACGTGCGAGGCCAGCTCCTTGGCGATGTCCCCCACGGAGGACTCAGGATCGGCGTCGAGCACGACATCGGCGTTGGCGCCGCCGAGCGGATCGACGACGGTCAGAGTCAGGCGCACGATCGTCCTCCCCATAAGCCCCTTTTTGACCGCTTCCGGAACGCGGTCGCAGCGGCAAATCCACAGTGCCTGTGAGGCTGTCCACAGTGCCTGTGACGATAGCCGCTCCACCCTTCCCGCAGGCAACGGGCTGTGCATGAGCTCATAGCAGAGCTGTGACTCAACCGGGGTGTGCTCACTTCTGCCCCACCCGTAAGCTGCTGACTCAAGAGCGGAAGATCGCACGAACGGCCACACGGCCTTCGAGCGGCCCGCACTGAGGAGCCAAGGGGGATGGCCCTGCGGCGAGTTGGATTGGATGTGAAGCCACATGGCCAAAGACGCCGATATCACCTATGAGGAGATGCGGACCGCGGCGGGCAAGCTGAACGACGCCAAGGACAAGATCGATGAGAAGCTCGACGCTCTTGAGCGCTTCATCGAGAACCTGGTGAAGAACGGCTACACGACTCGCAAGGGTTCGCAGGCCTTCGAGGACTCCTTCAAGGAGTTCAAGAAGGGCGCCAAGGACACCATCGAGGGCCTCACGGGCATGGGCAAGTTCCTGACCAGCGCCGCGAAGGCGTACGAGGACCTGGACGACGACCTCGCGAGGGGCGTCAAGGGCAAGGGCTGAAAAACCCTGAGCCGGCAGTCGGCCCTCGGAGCGGTGCAGTCAGCGCTCCGGGGGCCGAGTTGTTCCCGGCTCAGCGGTTGATGGACTGGATCTCCTCGACGGTGATGTCCTGGACGGCCTCGATGGTGCCGTTGGGCATGCCGACCGGGGCTGCCTGGCCCGTGCCCTGCCAGTTGATCTCCCAGGTGAGGGAGGCCTTGAGCGGGTACGTGTCGCCGCCGGAGGAGCGGCGGTACGTGATGCCGCAGGGCGGGGTCTCCTTGGACTTGCCCTTGGCGTAGGGCTCACCGATCCTGCCGTCGACGATGGGGCACTCGCCGTCCGCGGGGATGGTGGTGGCGTCCTTGGTGCCGGGGTCGAGAGTCAGGGACTTGGGGGTGGCGGTCGTGGTCGCCTCGAGATGGAAGCCGGGGACGTCGATGGCCGCCGTCGCCGTGACGTCGTCGAAGACGGCCTTGTCGAGCCAGGCCCACGTGGGCAGATTCACCTTGGTGGTCGCCTCGGGGGCGAGGGTGACCTTGGTGCCCGGGAGCTCCATGTGCTGGTAGGCCAGGGCGGCCAGTATCTCGGGGGTGATGGCCTCTTCGTGCTGCGGCGGCGGGGGTTCGCCGTTGTCGACCCAGAAGGGGAGGTCGGTGCAGCTGGTCCGCTCCAGGTAGTCCGGCTCGTTGGGGTTCTCGACACCGGCCCAGAACATCCCGTCGCCGTCCTTGTCGACGTTGTAGTCCTTGTAGCCGGGGGTGTCGGTCCAGCCGTAGTCGTCCTCGTAGTGCCGCTGCATCTCGTTGATGGCCGCGCCCGCGTGGCCGGCCATGCCGGGTGTGTTCTTGGCCCTTTTGATGTCCCCGGACATCTTCTCTTTGAAGTCCTTGGCTCCGAGGTACGGGGCGTACCAGCAGGGCGGGGGGTCCCAATTGACGTCGGTCGACTTCACGTTGCCGCTGCCGCCGCTCTTGGCCACCGAGCCGGAGTAATGGACCTGCGCGGCGGCGTAGATGCCGGTCTCGTCGCTGCCGCCCTCTTCTTTGCTGCCGCCGTTGCCGGATCCCACTGGTTTCCCCGCGTACGCGGTCCCGGCGAGGGCAGAGGCGCTGAATACGAGCGTCAGGGCTGCGGTGCTGAAGGCTCTACGCCGCGATCTGGTCACTGGCACTTCTCCGCCTTTGTCTCGACGAACACCTTGGAAGCCTGCCAAAGGGAGTCACCCGTGGGGTACTTGACCATCACGAGCCTGTAGTAGTCGAAGTCCTTGAGGCTCTTCTCGGTCTTCAGGATTTTTCCGGACTTGATCTCTTTGCCGTAGAACTTGCTCGCGTCCGCACAGAACGCGACCTCCACCGAATTGCCGTTCGCGGTTGACCGAGTGGTGGCCTGGTAGTGGCGCAGGGTGCCGTCCGCCGTCCAGCCACCGTCGATCCAGCCGTCGATCTGGGTCTTCGCGTAGTGCAGTCCTTCGCCGGTGCCATAGGCGGACACGGCTGCGTCCTTGGCCGTGCGCTTGTCCACGCCCCGGTAGATGGCACGGAAGAAGTTGGCGGCGTCATCCATCGCCGCCGCTTCCTTCTTGTCCTTCGGCTTGTCCCAGTTGAAGACCAGGTTCATGTCCTTGGGCAGGGACACGTCCACGCCGTCCGGCTTGTCCTCCGCCGGGGCTCCTGACGGCTCCGTCGACTTCTTCGGCTTCGCCGAGTTCTGATCGGCGCCCGCGATCTTGTCGTCCTTGGATTTGCCGTCGTCTCCGCTGCCGCAGGCCGTCAGGAGCAGGGCTGCGGTCGCGGCGAGCGCGGTGGCGGCAGGCATGATGCGGCGGTTCACAGTCGGCTCCCGGTGGGGCGAGGGGTGTCTCCAGCAGGCTGACGCTATCCGTGGGGTTGTTGGTTCCGCCAGGGTCGATAGCCGGACAAGTCGCCGTATCCCGGCGGACTGTCATCGTGTCGTGACGCGTAAGTCGCTGCCGGTGATCGTCCCGGATGGGGAGGGGCCTCGACTGGTCGGTCCCTTCCCTCAGCCCCGGCCCCGCGAAAAGTCCCCCCGCCCCACACGCCCCGCGAGCCCCTCCTCGTCCGTGTCCGCGAGCAGCGATCCGTAGCCCGTGGCCGCCCACACGCTCCGGTCGGCCGGGACCTCGAAGTACGGGACCGTGCGCCCGTCGAGGTCGTCCGTGAGTACCTCGGGTGCGCGGCGGGTCCGTACCGCCGTCGCGCACTCCTCGCAGGCGGCCACGTGCAGCTGGTCGCGGCGGCCCAGCGGGCGCCAGTGGATGCGGAGTTGGGCGCGGCCGTGCAGGGGGTTGAAGAAGCAGAGGGGGAGCGGCGAGGCCGTGCCCTCCAGGGCGTCGCGGCCCGACGTGACGAGGGCGAGCACTCCCGCCAGGTCGGGCAGGCCGCGCCCGGCGTCGAGTACCTTGCCCGCGGCCGCGTACGCGTCAAGGGCGCTCTGCATGCCGGGACTTGACGTGTCGGCCGCCTGGATCGCCTCGCCGAGCGCGAGCACCTCCGCTTCCGTCTGGCGCCGCAGTGCCGCCTCGTCGGCGGTACGTGCCGCCGCGAACACCGCCTGGGGGTGGGCGAAGGGGGAGCCGGTCGCGCTGGGGTACCGGTTCGACCGGCCGCGCCCCCGGCGGCGTACGCCCACGAAGAGGAAGAGACCGGCGGCGGCCAGCGCGACCGCGACCGCGATGCCGGCCGGCAGCAGCCAGGAGGGTCCGCTCTCCTCGTCCGCGCCTTCCGGGCGATGAGGCAGGCTGCCGCTCCCGCCGCCGTCGTTGCCATCACGCAGATGCTCCGTGGCGTCCTCGTACGCCTTCGTGCCGTCGCCCTCCGCGATCAGCTCGATCGCCTTCTCCGTCTGCGCCGCGAGCCCCGCGTCCTTGAACTCGTCCAGGAAGCCGACCGTGCCCACCGCGTCGCGGGCCTGCTGCTTGTCGTCCGGCCACTCGAAGCCGTTGAGGTTCCCGCTCCACCTGTCCCCGCCGGTGACCAGGATGAGCTCGCTCCGGTCGACGCGGTCGTGCACGACCTCCGCGAAGGCATCCGCCTCGCCGTCGTACGCGTCGCCCTGGACGATCGGCACCAGGGCGACCTTGATGGGCAGCCCGGTCTTCTCGATCTGCCGTACGAGTCGCTTCTGGCGGGCGGGAGGCACCGAACCGGCGTACGCGGGATCGACGTACACCGGCGACTCGCGCAACGCGTCGGCGACCTTCTCGCCCGGGGTCGGTGTCGGCGCTCCGGGCGCTTGCGCGGCGGCCGGGAGAGCCGTGGTCACGAGGGCGGCGAGGGCCGTGAGGGCGACGCACGCCGTTGTGAGGGCGCGCTTCACGTCACTGGACACCGGCGTACTCCCTTACCTTGCGGATGAGTTGAGGGATTCCGTCGCGGGCGGCGGACAGCGGCCCCGGCGCCTCCTCGTACGGCACACGCTCGCGGCGCCCCGCACCGCCTCCCGCGCCCGGGATCGTCAGCCGGAGCGTGTACGCGAGGCGCGGCTGCACGCCGACGAGGACGCGGCACTCCGCGCACACCGGGAGGGTGCGCAGTCGCTGGTCCTCGGGCGCCCACAGGGCGTCGCGCCACCCGGTGGCGGGGCCGTGCAGCGGGTTGAGCGCGCAGCAGGGCTTGTCGATGTCGGCGAGCGCGGCCCGGCCCGCCCGCGCGAGGACGACGGCCGCCGCGAGGTCGGCGGGCGTGGCGTCGTCGTCGACGTGACCGTCGGGGTCGCGGTCGACGAGCAGGGTCGCGGTGTCGAGGCAGTCCCACACGCGGGTGCGCACGGACGACCGGAGCGCGGCGTCAGGGTCGAACTCCCGCCCAAGGGTGTCGAGTTCGTCGTGAGCCGTGCGGCGCAGATAGTCGCGGGAGGGGTCCGGAGGAGCCTGGAAGGAGGTGTCGGCGGACGGGGTCACCGCCGCCGCGCGCGACCGCCGCAGACTTGGCACGGCGCGACCCAGGATGCCGAGCAGCGCGGCGACGACCCCGAAGACCAGTCCGGCCGCCACCGCGCCGACCATGAGCCCCGGCCAGAAGTCACCGGAGAAGAGCGGCGCGAGCCGGTTCTCCTCCACGGGGTCGGGCGCGTCGTCCATGCCGAGCGAGGAGGTCTCCGGCTGGTCGGTGCGCGGCGCCTTGTCGAGCAGCGTCATGAGGGCGTCGAGCCGTTTGCCGAGCTGGTGGTCGGTGGAGCGGTCGTCGTCATCGCCGTAGCGGATCGCGTCGGAGAGGTCGAACCCGACGAGGTCCGCGTCGACGCGGACGTCGTACGTCACGACGTCGATCGTGCCGCCCAGCGGATCGGCGACCACGTAGACACCGCGCTCGCCCTTGGCCCCGATCTTCTGCCGGACGGCTTCCAGGAAGAGTTCGGGTTCGCCCTCGGACTCGTCCTCGGTGAGCTGCGGGACGAGGGCGACGAACACCGGCCCACGGTCGAACTTCTTGATCCGGTCGGTGAGTTCACGCGTCTGCGTGCTGTCGAGCGGGTGCGGGCTCTCGGGATCGCTGTAGAGGGGGCCGCGCTCGCGCAGTCCGTCGGCGACACGTTCGACGCGGCTCGACAGGTCGGAGGCGATGGGCGCCGGGGCGGCGCTGGACGTCTTCTGGTCGAAGACGAGGGTGGCGCCGAGGGCGATGGCCGCCGCGGCGAGGGCAGCGGCGCCGGCTTCGACGCGACGGGCGGTGAGGAGGCGGGCGGTGAGGCGGCGCGGAGCCGCTGCCTTGCCGTCGACGCGTGCCGTTGCCCCGGGCCGGCGGCGCCACCACCGGCGCACGTAGGGGCTGACACAGATGATCAGCAGCGGTACGCCGGTGAGGGCGATCCCGGTGACGAACGACTGGTTGTCGCGGTCGACGGGATCGATGTGCATCTCCGGCTCGTCCCCGCCGGCGCGCTCGTTCTCCTCGCGGGCGGTGTCCGCGCGTTCGGCGGCCTTCTTGCCGCCCTGCGCGATGACGTCGGTGAACCGCTCGAAGCTGAGCAACGGCCCAGCGTCGTACGGAAGTTCGTAGAGAGCCACGGTCGACGCGTCATCGGCGGGCGCCCGCACCCCGAAGGCGGTTGCGCCCGCGACGCCCATGTCGTCGACGAGGACGTACAACCCGTCACGCCCCAGCCGGTCATGCACGGCCGCGAGCAGCCGCTCGGCGTCGGTCCCCTGATCGGGCAGCACGAGGACGTAGGTCGGCACACCGGTCCGCTTGGCGAGCTTCGCGAACTCGGGGGCGGTGGACCGGGGGATGTCGCGGGGGAGCTGGTCGGTCACGTAGACGGGGTTGCCGCGGAGGAGGGCGGCGAGGGAGGCGGCCTGGGTGGGTGCCTTGCCCTTGGCTTGTCGGTCCTCGGCCTGTCGGCCCTGGTCCTGTCGGCCCTCGGCCTCCTGGGGCAGGTGGCCGGTCCGGGCCTGTTGGGTGGTGCGGGTCGCCGAGGTCGGCAGGTGGCTGTTCGGGGCCTGCTCGGCGGTGCCGGTCGCCGAGGTCGTGATGGCGGGAGGAGCGCTCGTCCTCTCCGCGGCGGGTGTCGCGCCGGCGCCCAACAGGAGGAGAGAGCAGAGGCCGGCGAACAACGCGAGGCAGCGTCGCCCGCCGTGGCTCACGCGTGAGCCACCCACCTCGGGAGCCGCTCTCCCGGCAGCCGGCCTCTTGCCGATTCCGTCGCCCGCCACCCGTCCCACCCCGTCGCTCATTGGCCGCACTTTACTGTCGCGACGGAGGCGTTTCCATGGGGACCGTCGGGGTGCTGTTACGGGGCGGGGTAAGGGAGCTGGCCATCCAAGGGTCCTTGATCTCCTCGCCGTCAGGCCCCATGACCATGGTGCGCAAGCCTTCGCAGAGGCCGTCGGACGGACCGACGTTGTCCGACGACCGGATCTCGATGCCGAAATCGCCTTCGGGGTGCCGGGTCACGAGGGGCGTACCGGCGGCCGAATGTGCGGCGGCGAAGGCCACGACCGTTATCCGCTGGGCCGTGGTCAAGGAGTCAAGGCCGACGATTTCGGGAAGCTCGCCGAGGTGACGCACGAACTCGGCACGCCAGCGCGAGCTCAGCCTGCCCCATGAACCTTCCGTGGAGACGACTTTGACGTTGTCTCCGCCCGCGCTGAAGGCACGGGGTTCCACGCGATCGATGGCGGAGCGCGGTACCTCCCACGACAGCGATGAGGGCGACCGCGAGCCCCGCCTTCAGGCCATTGCGAGCGAGTCGCGAAGCCTGCGAACGTGCGGTGTGCCGGTGTGGGAGGCCAGCCTTCGTTCGCCATCAACTCTTCTTGGATGTCGCCGCGTTCCGGATCGCGGAACCACCGGAGGCCATCGACTGCGGAGGCCATTCCACTGGCGAACTTGGCGGCGGTGCGCAGGAGTACGTTCTCGTCGGGGGAGGGGTACCAGTCCATCGCCGGTCACGCCCGCCCGTGTTCTTGCTCTCGCCCTCGCTCTACGCTCCCGGCTTCATCCGGAACCCCCTCACCGGCTGCCTCACCGGCCCCCTCACCGGCCGCCTCGCCGGAGCCGGTGAAGCTCACTGTCCGCAGAATCGCCACGACCATGTCGCAGAACTCGCCCCAGTAGTCCACAGATGCCGTGAAGAGCGTGAAGACGGCGGTGTACGGGCCATTGGGGAACGGGACGTGAACTTGGATCTGGCCGGTCGGCAGGTTGGCTTCCTCGCCCGTGGCCGACACTTCCGGACCGAGCTTGAACTCTCGCAGAGTCACGCAGGAGACAGCCGGGCCACACGGCAGGTCCATCCAGCGGGCATCGTTGAGCGCGTCCTGGCCGAGGGCAGACAGGATGCCCTGAGCGGCGACGTCGGGGTCGGTCTGGTCGGTCTCGACGGCGGCCACCGTGAACGCGCACTGGGCCACGCCACCCTCGTCCGTCGAGAAGAGCCCCATGGCGGAGTAGGCGAGCCCTTGCTCCGCCATGTACTCGGCGATGGCGGCGTAGTAGGGGGCCGCAGGAGTCCAGATCGACTCGTCGCCGCGAGAGTAGAGCTCTCGTACGAAGGTGTCGGCGAGGGCGGCACGCTCCTCAGGGGTGCCCGCCAAGGGGAGGGCGAAGAACCCCTCGGGAGCGGTGAATGTCATGGGCGGGAGGGGCGCGCCGCCGCTCGGGGCGGGCGGTATGACGTCTGTGGGAGTGGCCATGGGTTCGGTCCTGATCAGTGGTCGTCGGGGACGTGGTCGCCGGGAACGTGGTCCTCGTTGAGCCGCGGCCGTCGGGAACGTGGTCTTCGCCGAGCCGCGCTCTTCGGGATCAGTAGTCGTCGGGCTGTTCCTCGACGTCCTCGCCGTCCGGCCCCAGCAGCTGGTGCCCCCCGGTGAAGACTCCGACGGACGTGGGCGGCCCGTCTCCCATACGGTGCTCGACCAGGACATGGCCGCTGGGGCGGCGGCTGACCACGGGGCGTGCGTCGAGCGCGTGCCGGGCGGTGAAGGCCTCGACGGCCTGGCGCTGACCTGGGCTGAGGTCGTCGTCGTCGAGCAGCTCGTGCGGCGTGGCCAGATAGCGGAGCAGCCCGTAAGGCAAGGACACGTGCAGGCGGCACCACGATCCGTCGGTGAAGCGGATGACCGCGTCAGAGTTCTCCTTGCTGAACTTCCGCCTCTCGGCACCGGCGATGTCCGTACGGGCGCACTCCCACAGGACCTCTGGTTCTTCGCGTCCGCCGTCGGCGCGGCCGAGGATCACGAGACGGCGGTCGGTGACGACGGCGTAGGTGAGATATCCGGCGGGGCGTCGGCTCGTGTCGAGCTGCCAGGGGAGCGTCCGGGCGAGGGTGCCGGGGGCGGCCCACATGACGGGGAAGTCCTCGACCTCGTTCGCGGGATCTTCGGGCGGATGCCCGATGGCCCGAGGGACCTTGGTGAGGCTGCCAGAGCCCGCCAGCGTCTCCAGCCCGCCCGCGACGACGGCGTAGAGGCCGCGCAGCCCGAATCGCGCCGCTGATCGGGTGCGTTTCTCGGGCTTGGTCCGGGGTGTGTACTGCGGGCCTTCCGGCCACCCGGGCAGCTGATCGCTGATGTCGAGCCGGTTCGCATCCCGGAACCAGCGCATTCCGGATACCTGCGGGGCGACGCCGGTGGCGAACACCACCAGGTCACGGGCGAGTTGGACCTCGCCCTGTTGTGGGTGCCATGCGGTCATGAGCTGGGCCTTAGATGAGTGCCGAGGGGGCGGGGGTCGTTCAGTGCGCGGTGGCGGACTGGTCCAGGCGGTCACCCAGGTGAACGGCCTCGCCCACATGCTGGGGGACGGACCAGAACTTAGGAGCGATCTTGATTGTCGCGTCGATGCCCCGGCCCAAGTTGCTCAGGGGATCCGCGGCGAGCCGTTCGGGAGCCAGCATGTTCCAGCCCTTGGTGCCCATGAGCTGTCCTTGCCGGTAGCCCGCGTTCATGACGCCGGCGAGGCGGTTGAGTTTCGTGCTCTCATGGCCGACTACCTCAACTCCCTTGTGCCCCCAGAGCGTTACTGTCTTGCCGAAGCGGGAGAGCGACTTCCCTCCCGTCACCCCGGTGTCCTCTCCGAACGCGATCAGATTCCGGGCGGTCTTGGGGCCAAGACTCCTGAAGCCCGCACCAAAGACCTTGGCCTCCTTGGCGGCATTGGCGCCCTTGCCTATCGCGACGCCCTCCTTGCCGAACGCGCCGATACCGGGCAGCAGCCCAAGAGCGTCAAACCCGATGGCCACCCAGCTGACATCGGCACCGGCGGCCTTCGCGATGCCGTGGCTCAGCAGAGCGAGCCCGCTGGTGAGCAGGGCTGCCGCGCCGAAAATGGCACCCAGCGGCTCGAAGGGAAGAGTGATGATGGCGAGGAAGGCGAGAATGCCGCTGAGGTCGCTGAGAGCGTCGCCGATCAGCTTGATCAGATCGGCATGGTCCTCGAGCCACTCGCCCGTGGCGTCCCACGCATCCGCGATGCCCTTGCCCAGCTTGTCCCAGAAGCCGGGCTCGTCCGGGGCGATGTCGCCGGCCTTGTCCAGCTCCTTGCTGATGGCCCCCGCGGCGCGGCCGTAGCGATCCTCCAGGTCGTGGACCTGCTGGGTGACACCGTCGACGTCTCCCGACGCTTTCGCGGCCTCCTCGCTGTCGGGCTTCGCCTCCTCCCGGGCTTCCAGCTTCCGCCCGGCCGACTTCTCCAGGCGGTCCGCCTCGTCCTGGAAGTCCTGCAGCTCACCGGCCCACTTGTGCAGCGCCCGCGAGGCCTTGTCGAACGATTCGTGACTCTTGCGGACGAGGGGTGTGACGTCATGTCCGATGTACTCGGTGAAGGCGAGGGCGGTCTTGCCCTTCCAGGCCCCGCACTCGATCCGCTCCAAGTCCCTTACAGCGGAACCCAGTTCCGTCGCGAGCCCGCCCAGCTTCTTCGCGAGCTCGCGGGTGTCCGTCACGTCCCCGGGGGTGGGGTCCCAGCCGATGTGCGGAAAGGCAGGCCGACGCCCCACGTCAGTGGCCCTTCTTCTTCGAGTCCTTATCGGCCGACTTGAGCGACTCGGCCAGCTCCTGGTCCAGCTCGCTGAACTTCTCGCCGATCTTGTTGATCATCTTGACGGCGCCGTGTGTGTGCTTGCCGAGCTGCTTGACGCCGTAGCCCCACTCGTCGGCGAACTCGTGTACGTCCTCGACGAGTTTGCTCGCGCCGACGACCGATCCATCGGCCCCGCGGAGGGTGCGGCGAGCGGCGTCCATGCGGTCACTGACCGTGGAGAACGTCTTCCGCAGGTCTTCGAAGATCGTGTCGTCGAGGCGTAGGTCACTCATGTCCGCGGTGCGCTTCCCCTCGGCGGTCATCGTCGGCTGTCCGGCGCGCGAAGAGACGCCGGGGAACCGACAATAACTGCCGGATGCATGGATTCGCCAGGGCGAACTATTGCGAGGTGAGAGAAGGCGGGCGGGCGCGTGAAGGCCCGGTGAAAGCAGGTCGGTCCAGGTGCCGACCATCTTGCCTTCCCTTTGCCTTCTGCTTTGCTTTCATTTACTTTCCCCGCGTCCCGGCCGCGCGCGAAGTGCGGAGGAAGTGCGAAGGGGGATGCGCGCGACGACGCGAGGCCCTCGCTGTAGATTCGTAGCGGGTCGGGAGAGGGAGTGGCGGGGGAAATGGATCTACGGGCGGTAGTGAGCGGCTTCAAGAACGTGATCCCGCTCCCCGGCCTGCCCGACGCCTGGTACTGGTCACCGGTCCGCACCCTCAACTTCGCCGGCGCGCTCTCAGCCGACGGCAGGCGCCTGCTGCAACTGAGCGGCCGCGAGTGGTTCGACGAGGAACTGGCCGTGGCGACACTGGAGTTCGCGCGGGAGCGGGAGTCGGAGATCTTCGCCAGCAACCCCCACCTCGGCACGGCGGACGGCTTCACCCCGCCGCGTACGGCCGAGGGTGAGGCCCGGACCTTCGACGTGGTGGTCGGCATAGCCCCCGAGGTCCACGACTTCTACAGCGTCGACAACCCCGCCCTCACACCCCACGTCCGCCTCGTATTCCCCGCGTACGCCCACGAGTTCTCCGGCCGCGAGACCCTCGACGAGGCGATCACCCGCTACCGCATGCTGCGGCTGCACGAGTTCGACCGCAGGGACCCGCAGCCGTTCCTGAAGATGCGGTACGCCAACACCCGTACCCGCTCATGGAGCGACAACCCGGGCCGTGGCTTCACCAAGGAGCGGATCCTCGTCCAGGAGCTCCGCCTGCTGGAGAACGCCCCCGGCAGCTTCGTGGAGTTCGAGAACCGTCACGGGGCGGTGTGGCGAGTGGAGTGGCACGACGGCCCGTGGCTGCTGGCGGAGTGGGGCACGGCGGAAAGCCCTCCCGCCCCGGAGGTGCGTGACGCGACCGAGCCGCGGGAGATCGAGCTGGAGGAGCTGCTCGACTTCGCCGCGGCTCGCCTGCGGGCCCAGCTAACTGGCCTCACCGGTTGATGGACTGGATCTCCTCGACGGTGATCGGCTGATCGTTCCCGTACTCGCCGTCGGGAAGGTCACCGCCCGCGCCGCCGGTGCCGGTCCAGGTGATCTCCCAGGTGGCGGTGGCCTGGAGATTGAACTTCCCGTTCCCGGAGGAGCGCTGATAGGTGACACCACAGGGCGGAGTCTGCTTCGCCTTCCCCTTGGCGTACGGCTCCCCGATCGAACCGTCGTCGTTCAGCTCGCACTTGCCGGAAGCGGGGATCCGCACGGCGTCCTCGGTGCCCGGCTTGATGCTGAGCGCGGTGGGCTTCGCGGTGGTCGTCGCCTCGATGTGCAGCCCGGGAGCGTCGAGCGAGGCAGTGACGGACACGGGCTGGAAGTCACCCTTGTCCAGCCAGGCCCAGGTGGGGAGATTGACCTTGGAGGGCCCGTCGGGCGCGAGGCTGACCTTGGTGCCGGGGACCTCGATCTGCTCGTACGCGAGACCTGCGAGGGTCTCCGGATCGATGGCCTGCGGGACCTCCGGAGTCTCGCCGTTCTCGACCCAGAACGGCTCCTTGTCGCACTTGAACTGGTCGGCCATGGAGGCGTTGGGGTTCTGCTGGGCCCCCCACCACATGCCGTCCTTCTCCTTGTCGATGTTGTAGCCGTCCTTGGCGTACGCCTGGTTCTGGTCGGACATGTCACCGAGAACATCGCGCGGCGCGTCAGGGTCGTGCCGCGCGCCGAAGTAGAGCCGCTGCCGGTACTCCTGGAACTCGGTGGCCTTCCACTCCGGCGCGTACCAGCAGGCGGGCGGCGTCCAGTTGGTGTCGACGGACGCAACACGACCTCCGCCCTTGCCGTTGCCGGATGAGGTGTAGGAGATCTTGGCTACGGCGGCGACGGTGTTGCCCTTTTTCTCGGCCGAAGTGGTGCCGTTGGTCGGCCCGTCCTCACCGGCCAGTGCCGGGCCCGCGGGGCCCGCCGCGACGAACATCAGCGAGAAGCCGACGGCGGCCGATATGAGTGGCGCTCGACGCCCCGACCTCACCATCACCTGCACTCCTTCGCCTCGGTCGCCACCTCGACCTGCTTGGCCCGCCACAGCCCCTTGTTGCTGTCGGACGCGGTCATGAGGACCTGCCAGGAGTCGAAGTCACTGATGCTCGCTTCCGTGTGGTGCACCTTCTTCGTCTTCACCTCCTTGCTGTACAGCTTGCTGCTGTCGCTGCAGAAGGTGACGACGGCTGACTTCTCGCTCTTCACCGGTTCGACCTTGATGTCGGTGAAGTGCATCTCTCCGGAAATGGTGAATCCCTTGTCGACGCGCTGCTTGATCTGGTCCTTGGCGTACTTGAACGCCGGGCTCTGATACTCCGAGTAGAACTTGTACGCCGCGTCTTCCGTGTCCTGCTTCACGATTCCGTACCGAATCGACTTCACGAAGTTCTCGGCGTCGTTCGCGGCCGCGGTCTGGTCCGGATCCGACACATTCGCCTTGTCGAAGACGAGCTGCACGCTCGCGGGGAACTTCATCTCGGGGCGGTCGACGACAGGCGCATCACTCTTCTTCCCGCCAGGCGACGCACTCTTCTTGCCGCCCTCATCCGCCCCCGCGATCTTGTCCTTGCCCGAGTCCTTGTCGTCCCCACCCCCGCATCCACTCAGCAGCAGGGCAGCGGCAGCCGCCAGCGAGACGGCGGCTACGGGCAGGTGGCGACTGCGGTTCACGTGGGACTCCCGGTGGGGCGACAGTTCTACAAGCCATCCGAAGGTACTGAAGTGGTCAATGCCTTCGCCAGGCTTCACTTTGCCGAGTAGTGAATGTCTCGTGAGGCCAATGGCCGTACAAAGTGGTCCAGTTCGGTCGCAGCGCGGACGAATGGCACGCGCCCAGGCACCGGAATGGAATACTCCATCGGATGAAGTACGTGAAGGCCGACTGGGACGAGGAAGGCCACGGCTTCCGGGTCGACGCACAGGAATACCTGGCCGTACTGCCAACCCTCAGAGAGATGCTGCCCGGCGGGGCGTGGGCCTTTGTGTCCGACGCCGGACATTACGCCTTCGCGAGCGAACGCTGCGTAAAGGATCTGGAGCTCACGAACATCTGCCTGCCCACAAAGACAGCAAACTCCGCAGACGGATCGGGCGCGGCATCACTCACATTCAGCCCAAACCGGTGGAAGCACACCAGAGGCCTACGCATCGAGTACGCGGACGTCACGCACTTCTCCATCGACTACGCGAGGTCGATCGACTGGATGGAGTCGATCACCGTGCTACTGGACGAGGTCCTGCCGTACGGAGCGGGCGGCGGCGCCGGCATCACCCACGAGATAGAGCTGACGGACGCGACGATCAGGGTCCAGTGCGCGGACCTGACGGCGACATGGGAGGAAGCGGTGGAGTAGGGCAGCTGTCTTGCAGGAAAATCCCGGTGGCGCACCGCAAAGAGGACTCTCGGCCGGGATTTTCCTGCAATGGCCTGGCCTGCAATGGCCTGGCCTGCAATGGCCTGGCCTGCAATGGCCTGGCGTGGCACAGCGCGACGTCACCTGCGGGTGGCGGATACGACGCGGCGCACTCCGCGCACGCGTACACGTTGAATCCCGGCCCGGTCGCCGCATGCACTTCATGTACGAGGGCGGGGGCGTCGGTGGTGCACTGGTACCGGGCGCACATCCGCACCGGCGGGCGCGGGTTCACCGGGCGGCCACCGGTACCGGTACGCCGTGGATGTGGCGCGGCCCGGTGTCGATGCCGAGGGTGGCCAGGTAGAGCGCGCGGCGGCGTTCGCGCTGGGCTCGGCGCTCGCCCGGCGTGAGGACGTAGGGGCGTACGACGGGCGACGCGTGGCCGTCGAGGCGCTCGGTGAAGCGGGGTGGGGGCGGCGGAATGAGTGCGCGCGCGATGCCTTCGAGGCGGTGCCGGCCCCGAGGTCGCGGGGCGAAAAGGGCAAGTACTCGCCCCAGGAATCGAACGATAGGGTCGCTCAAGTCGACGCTCCTTCAGCAGCGTTGGCCATGCCCCGGGGCGGTGCCAGCCGTCGCCGGGGTCTGTGTTGCGTACGCCACAACGTTAGCAAGCCACGTATAGCTATGTATAGCTCTCGGATGGTTTCTGCAGGTCAGCGGTGCTTACGGTGGCTCTATGAGTGGGCAGAGCAAGGTCCCGGACTTCGACCCGCAGGGTCCGCAGCTGGTGTACGTCGCCATCGCCGACCACATCGCTGCGCGCATCGCCGCCGGTGAGATGAGCCCCGGAGCTCGGCTGGCCGCCGAGCGGGATCTCGCGACGGAGTACGGAGTCGCGTACTTGACGGTGCGACGTGCAGCTCAGGAACTCCGCGAGCGTGGCCTCATCGTCACGGTCCACGGCAAGGGCACGTTCGTCGCCGACCCGCTCCCGAAAGCGCCCGAAGGAGAGGCCTGACTCCGGGCAGCGCCTGCCGGAAAGCGGCCGAGTGCAGGATGGGATCCCCACCTCGTACGCTGACGTGCCAGAGCCAACAAAGGGGACGGGGACAACAGCATGGCCCGCTACACCGAAGCGCAGACCATCGCCCGCGGCGGTTTCAGCATCAAGGTGCCGGAGACCTGGTGGGAGTTCGACGTCCGCCCGGAGTCGCGTGACGCCAGCATCCGGCAGATGATCAACGACCGCATACGCGAGCGCCCCGAGCTGGAGCCCCACCGCAACACCTTCGAGGGCTTCCTGCGCAAGGCATCCAAGGAGGCGTGGCAGTCCGGCGCCCTCTACTGCGGCTGCATGGCGGAGAGCTTCGGCGGCGATACGCCGGTCACCGGCTCGGTCACCGTCTCCCTGGTCGGCGCCCGCACGTCCAACGGCGACGTGCTGCCCACCGACCCCGCCGCGATCGTGGCCCAGCTCGGCGTACGGGAGGCCAAGCGCGAGGGTGACACGTACCGCAAGGTGACGACGGTCGACATCCCGGGAGTGGGGATGGCGGCGCGCACGTACGGCATCGAGGACGTCTCGGTCCCGGGCGACGACCGCACGATCCGCGTCGTACTGATGCAGACGTTCATTCCGGTGCCGGGCCAGGAGGGCAAGGTCGCGCTGGTGGCGGGCAGCAGCCAGGTCCTGGACCTGGCGGACTCCTTCTTCGACATCTTCGACGCAGTGACGTCGACGTTCCGCTTTGCGGAGTAGGCGAGCCAAGCACTGACGCCGCCCCACGGCCCTGCCGCCTTCCCGTACGCCGTACGCACCTAGTAACTTCGCATGTGCGTACGGGTACTTGTGGGGCGGAAGCGGCGGGGGTTGTGGCATGGCGGGGAATCGTCCGGCGGATTGGCATGTCCTGGACCTGGACAAGGACCCAACTCCCGGTGACCCGGACCGGGTCCGCAACCTGGCGAAGAACCTCCATGACTTCGCCGACGACGTGTCGAAGGTGCTCCGCGACATCAAGGGGATGGCGGGCGAGGACGCGATCCTGACCTGGGCGGGCAAGACGGCAGAATCGTTCACCTCGGAGTTCGAGTCGGCGCCGGGCAAGCTGAAGAAGCTCAAGAAGAGCTACGAGATGGCCGGGGACGCGCTTTCGACGTACTGGCCGGAGCTGGAACGCTCCCAGGCCTTGGCCGACAAGGCCCTGGCCAAGGGCCGCGAGGCGCAGACCAGCCTGAGCGCCGCCCAGACCCGTCTGACCTCGGCGGACTCCTGGGTGGATCGGGCGGGCAAGGAAGCCGACAAGTACAAGGACGACAAGGACTCCGGCGCGTCCAAGGATGTCCCGAAGCCGGACCCGGACAAGGTCAAGGCCGCCACCCGCAACGCAAATTCGGCCGAGAAGGCCCAGACGGCAGCCAAGTCGGATGTCACCGCCGCCCAGTCCAGCCTGGACGCGGCGAAGAAGATGGCGGAAGACGCCCGCAAGATGCGCGAAGACGCCGCGGGCACGGCGAAGAAGAAACTCGAAGACGCCTCCGACGCGGGCATCCAGAACCGCAAATGGTGGGAGGAAGTCGGCGACTGGGTCACCGACAACTGGGACACCATCGTCGCCGTATGCAAGGTCGTCGTCGCCGTCCTGGGCATCATCGCCATGATCATCGGCGGACCCATACTCGGCGCGATCGTGTTGATCGCCGCCCTCGTCGTCCTCGCCGACACCCTCAACAAATACGCCAACGGAGAAGCAGGCCTGCTCGACGTCGCCTTCGCCGCCCTCGACTGCATCCCCGGCATGAAGGGCCTCACCAGCCTCCGCGGCCTCGCCAAGGGACTCAAAGGCCTCAAGGGCCTCAAGACCGGAATGAAGGGACTGGCCCTCGGGGCCAAGGGCCTCGGTAAGGGCACCCGTGCGATGGGGCGGCAGATGAAGAAGCTCTTCACCTGTGGAGACCCCATCGACATGGCCACTGGCGAGATGGTCATGTCTGCCACCGACGTGGCTCTACCCGGCGTCCTGCCGCTACTCCTGGAACGCCACCACCGCACCTCCACGAAGGCTGGACGTTGGTTCGGACCGAGTTGGACCTCGACGCTTGATCAGCGCCTCATCCTCGACAAGGACGGCGTACGGTTCATCAGCGACGACGGAATGGTCCTCCATTACCCGGTCCCCGATCCGGATGAGCCGACCCAACCTGTCGAGGGTCCGCGCTGGCCGCTGTTTTGGGATGGCGTCCCGGGATCTGCCATGACACTCCGCCAGCCGGAGAGCAACCGCACTCTGCATTTCCAGCCGGTGGCTGGTAGTTCGCCGTCAGAGCTGCCTCTTTCAGCCATCTCCGACCGTAATGACAACACCATCACGATCAGCTACGGGGAGAACGGAGAACCACAAGAACTGGTCCACGATGGCGGCTATCACGTAGGTGTATCAACCGACCGAGGTCGTGTCACGGCCTTCACGCTGCTCAATGATGCTGATCAGCCGACACTCCTCCGCTATGCGTACGACAGCCGAGGGAATCTTGCCGAGATCTACAACTCCTCAGGGATTCCCCTAAAACTCTTCTACGACGAGCGTCGCCGTATCGACGGCTGGGAGGATCGAAATAACACATGGTATCGCTACGAATATGACGACACCAATCATTGTGTTCGGACAACTGGAACGTCCGGAATCCTCGACTACACCTACATCTATGACACCGAAGCGAATACCACCCTTGCCGTCAACTCGCTGGGACACACCACCACTTACCAATTCAATGATGCCCTGCAGCTTTGTACCGAAACGGATCCCCTTGGTCACATCACGGCACGTGAGTGGACCCGCTACGACCAGTTGCTTTCTCTCACCGACCCACTTGGCCGAACCACCTCATACGATTACGACCTTGATGGAAATCTGACCCACGTCACACACCCCGACGGGGCGACGGTCGTAGCCGAGTACAACGAGCTAGGGCTACCGGCGAGGATTATCGATCCAGATGGCGTGCACTGGTTGAGAGAGTATGACGCTCGGGGGAATCTGACGAGCGAAACGGATCCAGTCGGTTCAACGACGGAATTGGATTACGATGAGCTCGGCCATCTGAGGACAGTAACTGATGCTCTGGGAAACGCACATAGTTTCCTTAATAATGCAGCAGGGTTGATTATTTCCACCACCAACCCGCTCTCTGCTGCAACTCGAATAGGGCGTGATTCATTCGGCCGTGTGGCATCAGTTTGCGAAAGCTCTGGGGAGGAGACGCGGTATGGCTGGACGGTTGAAGGGGAGCCGTCCTGGCGCATCGACCCCGACGGATCAAGATCGCATTGGAAGTATGATGCCGAAGGAAACCTTATTGAGCACGCTGACCCTGAACGTGGCGTCACGCGCTACGAAATTGGTGGTTTCGATCAGCCTAGTCGCAGGGTAGATCCAGATGGCAGACTGAACGAATTCACCTACGATACCGAACTTCGCCTGACGGGCGTCACAACTCCACTCGGAACTTGGACGTACGAATATGACGGAGTCGGCAATCTCGTCAGAGAGGGCGACTTCAACGGCCGGCTCGTTCAATACCAGTACGATGCGGCACGCCAACTCATCGCTCGTATAAACGGTGCCGAACAACGAATTGAGTACGTCTACGATCCACGTGGTGCTACCGTCGGGCACAGCGTCGGCGGCAATACCACCTCATTCGAATTCGACATAAACGGAATGATGGTACGTGCGTCCAACCCTGAATCGGAGATTGTTTTCGAGCGGGATGCCTGTGGACGCTCACTCATTGAGACTTGCAATGGTCGAATACTGGAACGCGCCTACGATGCTCTGGGTCGCACAACTCTCCTGCGCACGCCAAGTGGACTTTCAAACGAATGGACTTGGGGCCCGGGCGATCGTCCCGCAAGTCTTCAGGTTGCCGGACGCACTCTCACCTTCGAGTACGACACCGCAGGTCGTGAACTGGAACGACGCCTCAACACGGGTGTCACCTTGCGTCAAGAGTGGGGAACCGAGAACAGGCTCACGTCCCAGTCCTTGATTAATCGGGCAGGGGAGATCACCAAACGCCGAGAGTTCAGCTACCGAGCGGACGGTTATCTCACAGGAATCAGTGATTCGGGGAACGAATTCAGAAACTTCGCCCTTGATCACCAGGGGCGTGTCACTGCTGTCGATGCCGAATCATGGACTGAGGAATATGCCTACGATGCGGCGGGAAACCTAAGCCAGGCTGTATGGCCTGATGGATCTTCCGGTACCGAACCTCAAGGGTCACGCAGATACGAGGGATCGCGCCTCCGGGAGACTCGCCGCGATCGCTACGAGTACGACGGTCAGGGACGCGTGGTCCGACACGTTCGGAAACTCCTGTCGGGTGGGCGACGCGTCTGGCGCTATACCTGGGATGCATATGACCGGCTCACGCAGGTCGTCACTCCGGATGGACGAAGCTGGTACTACCTGTACGACGCGCTGGGACGTCGCATCGCAAAACAGCTCCTGGCTGATGACGAAGAGACCGTTGCTTCCCGAACCATATTTACCTGGGACGGGAGTCGACTCGCAGAACAAGAACAGATCACGGAGGCCCCGGAGAAGAAGACGATCACTTGGGGGTGGGAGCCGGAATCGCATCGCCCAATTACTCAGGTAGAACGCACAAGTGCACTGCACATCCCGCAGGCGCAGGTCGATGAGCAGTTCTTCGAAATTGTCACAGATCTCATCGGCACTCCGACGGAACTTGTGGATGATACCGGTGATGTGGCTTGGCGTAGTTCGTCAAATATATGGGGCAGCCCCATCGGGGACCCCCTCTGCGGCGATACTGACTGCCCTCTCCGCTTTCCTGGTCAATACTATGACGCCGAGAGCGGACTCCATTACAACCTTTTCCGCTACTACGACCCAGCCATCGGCTGCTATTACACACCAGATTCGCTGGGCCTCGCTCCAGCTCCGAACCCGTACAGCTATCCGGCCAACCCTCTCCTCTGGGCCGATCCGCTCGGACTCACCCCCTGCGTAGCCAAGCAGCTCTCGAAGAGGGCATCTGAAATACATGCGCAAGCGGGGCATCCGATTGCCCAATCAAGATCCACGGTCGCCGTTATACGGGCCCGGACCCCTTACGGCGACATAGACGTCGTGGCCGGCAGTGGCCGTGGCCTCAACAAGACACAGGAGGGTATGCTACGGAGAGGAGAAATGCTTGCGGATAACATTGACGGAACCCATGCGGAACAGAACGCGATGCTACACATCATCAAGAACGGCTGGACTCCGGTCGCTGGTGGTGCTTCACGAAGCGTATGTGATGAGGTTTGTGCACCACTGATCCGCGCCTCCGGCGGGCGGATTACAGGCGACGTGTTCCAGCGTGAATCCGGAACAAAGATTAGGACATTCCTGTGGTAGATCTGCAGCAGCGAGTCACTGCTTTCACGGAGACTGCGTCACCGATCTCATGTCAGATTTTTCTGGCAAGCTGTGTCGAGCGCGCATCGGCATCCTTCTTCTGGGGTCTAAGCGGCAAAGAAGAGCGCTCACAGGATGCCGAGGTCTATCTTTCAGATTTGAATGCACTGTGGCAGACCGGCCCGGAAGCAGCAGGGCCTTCCGAAAGTGAAGAAATTCGGCAACGAATCTATGCCTTTCCGGAGCTCACGCAGGAGGAGGAACCATCGGGAGTCGGTGCTTACGTCTCGGATGCCCTCTCGGCTCTATATTATGCGTACTCCTACATGGCAACTTTCGATGGCTCGTGGGTCGCATACACCTCATCCTGCCTAGCGGATTCTGCGCACTTCCTGGATCGTGCAGCGGGAAGCGGAAACTCCATTTCGGAATCCGAGGTCGCTGAACAACTCGAATGCATCGATCTCCTTTCATCCGATGTGGGTACTGCCATCGCATCGGTCGCCACATTGAGGGAGAAGTCACAGGCGGCCGGTCGACATCGGGTGGCATTGCTTCAGACTCTTAGCTTCAGGTGAGAATTGGGCGAGAATCCCCGGCATGGTGATGGCACGGAACAGGTACGCATCAGCCCCCGTCGTGAATGGACTGCCCCTGTTGGACGAACCCGGATTCTGGGCTGCCCACCTCGCTGATCTCAGCGAAGGCTTCCCGGCAGAGGCCTTCGGCGTCGATGCGGCGGATGCTGGTGCCGCCCTGGAGCGGCTGCACGACAGGTCGGCCTGGCCGGTGTTCACCGTGCCGCTGCCCGGCGGCTTCGCGATTCTCGTGCACTACAACAGCGGGGAGGAGTTCACAACCACCGACTACTTCCTCACGCACCAGGACTGGTCGGACTCCCGCGCCCTCGTCCTCGCCGGCGATGACCAAGATCGTGTCGGTCCTGGCCTGTGCTGGCCGGAGCTTGCGGGTCTACTCACTGCCCCAGTGGGCGCCGCCGGAGTCACTGACCCTCACGCCCGGCTGCTTCTGCTTCTTCCCGTCCTGGGCGATGCGGGCGCCCCGCCCGAAGCCGTGGATGCCGTCGTAGAAGCGCTGGTCGGGCAGGGTGCCCCGCCCGGGTGCGAGCCGTTGGCCCGGCGCTTGCTGGAGGGGCACCCGATGTGGGGTGCCGAGACGTGGACGTACGACGTCGATGAGCGAAGCTGGATCTGCGACGGCGCGCACAGCCCGCGGCAAGTACCTCTCGGGGAGCACTTGCCCCGCGTGCAGCGGGTCGGGCTGGATGCCGTGCTCACCGGGGGCGGCGGCCGGTGTCCGACGTAGGGGCTGGTGCGTCGGAGCTCGGCCCGATGACGGTAGCGCCTGCCGGGCCGAGCCCGCATTCGGCTAGCCCCGGTTCATCCCCCGTTTCACCCTCTTGCCCGCCGCAGACTCATCCAGCGTCTTCCACAGCTTCGACGAGCTCACCGACGTATAGACGCCCGGGGCGCCCTGGGCCCCGCAGCCGTCGCCGTACGAGACGACGCCTATCTGGATCGGGGCCCTGCGGCCGGGGACGTTGCGGAAGATGGGGCCGCCGCTGTCGCCCTGGCAGGAGTCCTTTGTCTCGACTCCCGCGCAGAAGTTGACCTTTGAGTCGTACTCGGCGTAGCTCGTGCCGCATTCCGCGTGCGAGAGGATCGGGACCTTTACCTCGCGGAGGCGGTCCGGGGTGTTGGGGAGTTTCGCGTCCGTGTTTCCCCAGCCCGCGACCGTGGCCTTCTGGCCGGGGCGGATCAGGGCGTCCGTTCCCTGGGTGGGGAGCGCGATCGGACTGATTCCCCTGACCGGCTTGCTGAGTTGGATGAAGGCCACGTCGTACGCCTCCTGGCCCTTGAGGTAGCGCGGGTGAACGACCACGCCGCCCTTCGCCACGTTGCGTATCTGGCCCTGGCCTGAGGCGGAAAGGACCGTGCGGCCGACCGCCACCTGGAGTTTCTTCGGTTTCACGGGCTTGCCCGCGTCGTCCACCAGGCAGTGCGCCGCCGTCATGATCGTGTCTGCCGTGACCAGGCTGCCGCCGCAGAACTGGCGGTCCAGCGGGCTGCCGGCTCCCTTGTCCATCACGGCCGCCATGAACGGGTAGGCGTCGTTGGAGACTTCGGTGCCGCCGATGATCGCGTGCGCGGCGGGGGTACTGGTGGCCAGCATGGCAAGCGCCGCCGTGGCTACGCCGGTTGCCGCCACGGTCTTGCGTGACGCCGTCCGTGAGGGACGTCGCGCGTGCGAGGAGAAAGAAAGTCTCATGGGGGGTGAATTTCTCTTCCGTGTCGAGCACAGCAGGGTTTTCTGGTGCGGTACGTCACCGCTCGACTCGCCGTCGCTGCGGGTCTCGGCGTGCCGGGTTGTGAGACGAGAGAGCATGGGTGGGGGTTCATTGGGTTCATTGGGTTCGGTGGGTTCGGTGGGTTCGGTGGGATGTCGGGAGTGAGCGAGGGGGCCCTGTGCCATCTGGACTGTCGGACCCGACGCGCCTCACCCGTCTCACCCGCCTCACCCGCCTCACCGGGGCGTGGATTGACGCCTGGATGTGCCGCGTGCGGGAGTCTCTGGACGTTTTTCTCGCGGAGTTCGAGCCACGGTTCGGGTATCCGCCCGACTGCAACTCCCTCGGGAATGCAGAAGGGTTCAGCGCCGCCGAGTGCGATGAAGTCGCCGCCGTCTCCGCCGACCTCGCACTCCTCCATCGCCACATGAGCCACCTCAGCCTCCCGGACGTCGGCGTCGGGCTCTTCGTGCATCCCGCCCGGCAGACGGTGGCCGGGCTGCACGGGGACCTGCCCACCCGGCTCGTCGGTGCGGTTGAGGACTCCGTCGTCGTCTTCGGGTCCGATGGCGGCGGGGCGCTCTTCGCACTCAGCCGTACGGACGGGGCGACCGTGTACCGCCTGCCGCCAGGCCGGGTTGACGGCGACCTCTACCACTGCGCGCCGACGGCCGACGTTCTGGCCGCGAGCCCGCAAGGGTTCCTCACCCTGGCCCCGAGCCCGCAAGGGTTCCTCACCCACGTCGAAGCACAGCTGCGGCCGATCTGACGGAGCCCCCGGCCCCCACAAGTGGCCGAAGTCCACCCAACCCGAACCCGCGGGAACCACTCCCACCCCTCCCGGCGTCATCCGTGCGGCTGATGGATCAGTCACACGTCGCTCACCGATCAGCCGGTGGTCCTCATCACCGCGCTCCGCGGAGCCCGTTGAGCAAAGGGGAATTATTCGCGTACGCACATCTCCTCACTCCGCCCGCGATCCCGGAATGCGTGGGAACCATGGAGTACGGATTGCGCGTGGGTAACGATGAGGGGTGCGGGCCGCAGCAGTCTTAACGCGCCTTGAGGGGCTTATGTGCTGCTGATACGGTGCGATGACTTGACACTGTGCCTGGGGCTGAATAGCCCGCCCGAGGCGGGCGAAGAGAGTCGCGAGTGTCTGAAAATGACCGAATCTTCTTGGGCGTGCGGGGAGCAGTTGCGTGAAGATCCAAGAGCGTACGGGGGCGGGCAACAGCCGTTCCGCCGCGCCGGTTCAGCCAGCGGTCGGTGAGCGCCTTCCCGCGCCGCCTCGCGAGCGCAAACCGGCACTCGCCGCCCTGGCCGTTCTGCTCATCCTCGTCGGCGCCCTCGGCGCCACCGTTCTCGTGCTGCGCGCCGGAGAGCGCGTGGAGGTCGTGAAGGTGACGGCGGAGATCGCGGCGGGTGAGTCGGTGAACGACGACAACGTCACCTCCGTCATGGTCGCCGACGACACGAGCATCAACTACGTGAAGTGGTCGCAGCTCGCCGAGCTGAGGAAGCTCAAGGCCACCAACACCATCCCCAAGGGTGCCGTCGCCGTCGGTGAGATGTTCTCCGGCAAGGGTGGGCTCCCCGCGGGCAAGTCGGCCGTGGGCGTCTCCCTCAAGGAGGGGCAGTACCCCGCGGACGGCCTGAAGTCCGGCGACAGCGTGGACGTCTACCAGGTCGGCGACTCGGCCTCCTCCAGCAGCCGCGACAAGGGGACCGGCGGCTCCGCCGGATCGAGCGCGAGTGACTCGCCGATCGTCTCGGGCGCCCGGGTCAGCTCCGTCGCGGACAAGAGCGACGCCACCGTGAGCACCGGTTCCCTCGGCGTCACACTCCTGGTGGACAGTGCCGACGCCGCCGCCGTCACCAGGGCCGCGTCCGCCGGTGCCGTCTCGCTCGTCCAAGTGTCACCCAACGGCAACTAGAGGCGAGTAGAAGAGACATGGCGCTCATTGCTCTCGCTGCCGACAAGGGTTCCCCCGGAGTCACCACCGCGGCCGTCGCTCTCGCAGCCGTCTGGCCGCGGCGCGTGCTCGTCGCGGAGACCGACCCCGCGGGCGGCGACCTGGTCTACCGCAGTGCCGCCGCGCACGGCGGACCGCTCAACCCCAACACCGGGATGCTCAGCATCGCGGCCACCGCACGGCGTGGCCTCGTGCCCGACCAACTCTGGGACCACACCCAGCCGTTGAGCGGAGGCCTCGAGGTGCTCGTCGGGCTCGGTGTCGCCGAGCAGGCGGCCGGGCTCGCGGGTCTCTGGCCGACCCTCGGGCGTGCCTTCTCGCAGCTCGCCGACTCCCCGCACGCGCCCGCGGATGTGATCGCCGACTGCGGTCGTATCAGTGGGGACACTCCTGCCGTCGAGCTCTTCCCGCAGGCGGCCCTCGTGCTGCTCGTCTCGCGGACCGAGCCCGAGGCCATCGCGCGCGTACGCGACCGTGCCGCCGCCCTGGCCGCCAAGCTGCACGGCGGATCGCGTGGGGCCGCGTCGCTCGCGACCCCGCTCATCGGCGTACTCCTGATCGCCGACCCCTCGACGTCCGCCAAACTCGTCCACCAGGTAAACGACATGCTGGTGGCCGCGCAGACCGGCGCCCGCGTCGTCGGCACCCTCGCCGAAGACCCCGCGGGCGCCGAGCAGTTGGCGGGCCGCAAGCGCGGCCGTCTCGACAAGTCGATGCTGATCCGCTCGGCCCGCAAGGTGACCGTCGACCTCTACCAGCAGTACGGCGCCGCCTGGGCCAACCCGAACGCGGGCATGCACGGGACCGCCGGCACCCACGGGAACGCGGGCACGCACGGGGCCGGCCGATGAGTGTTCCCGTCGATCACCAGCTCGTGAAGCGGTTCCGGCAGGACGCCGGTGACCGCATCGCCGAGCAGCGCCGCCTGGACCAGGTCTCCGGCGTCACCCCCATGTCGGGCGAGGACGAGCGGCAGTACGCGCGCGCCGTCATCGCCCAGATCCTGGAGGAGTACGCCCGGATAGAGATCAACGCCGGGCGGACCCCGCTGGACGCCGAGACCGAGGAGAAGTACGCGGCCGCCGTGCACGCGGCGCTCTTCGGCGTCGGACGGCTCCAGCCGCTGCTCGACGACCCGGACGTCGAGAACATCGACATCAACGGGTGCGACCAGGTCTTCGTCGGATACGCCGACGGGCGTGAGGCCAAGGCCGATCCGGTCGCCGAGACCGACGAGGAACTCGTCGAGCTCATCCAGATCCTCGGCGCGTACTCCGGCCTCTCCTCGCGCCCCTTCGACTCCGCCAACCCGCAGCTCGACCTCCGGCTCCCCGACGGCTCACGTCTGTCGGCCGTCATGGACGTCACGCGGCGCCCCGCGCTCTCCATCCGACGTGCCCGCATGGGCAAGGTCTTCATGTCGGACCTGGTGGGCAACGGCACGGTGACCCCCGAGGTCGCGCACTTCATGGCGTGCGCGGTGCGGGCCCGCAAGAACATCATGATCGCGGGCGCGACGAACGCCGGAAAGACCACCCTGCTGAGAGCGCTCGCCAACGAGATCCCGCCGCAGGAGCGTCTGGTGACCGTCGAGCGGGCCCTGGAGCTCGGCCTCGACCAGTTCGCCGACCTGCACCCGAACGTCGTCGCCTTCGAGGAGCGCCTGCCCAACTCCGAGGGCCAGGGCATGATTTCGATGGCGGAGCTCGTGCGCCGCTCGCTCCGCATGAACCCCTCCCGCGTCATCGTCGGTGAGGTCCTCGGCGACGAGATCGTGACGATGCTGAACGCGATGTCCCAGGGCAACGACGGCTCGCTCTCCACGATCCACGCCAACAGCTCGAGTGAGGTCTTCAACCGCATCTCGACGTACGCCCTCCAGGCCGCCGAGCGACTGCCCATCGAGGCCAGTCAGATGCTCGTGGCCGGAGCCGTCAACTTCGTCGTCTTCATCCAGCGGCGCAACAACTACCAGACCGGCGGCAAGCTCCAGCGCATGGTGACCTCGGTCCGCGAGGTCAACGGCGTCGACGGCCGTGTCCTGTCCAGCGAAGTCTTCGCGGAGGCCTCGAACGGGCAGGTCGTCGCGCACGCGCCGATCGCCTGCATGGACGACCTGGCCCAATTCGGCTACCGCCCCGCCGGGCAATGGGGGTGAGCACGACATGAACTCACTCGGCTCGATGGGCGGCCTTTTCTCGCTGCCCGTCCTGTACGCACTGGGCTGCGGCATCGCTGTCGGCGGTGGCCTCGCGGTCCTCGCGATCGCGCTGCGCGGTCTGCCGGTGAAACCCGAGCACGAGAAGCAGAAGACCAGCGAGCGGATGAGCGAACTCATCCGGTTCGCGGGCCAGCGCGGCTCGCTCGCGATCGGCGTGGGACTGGTCGTCCTGCTGCTCACCCGGTGGGCGGTGGCAGGCATCGCGTCCGGCATCCTCGTCTTCTTCTGGGACAAGCTGTTCGGCGGCGCGGCGGAGGAGCGCTCGCAGATGAAGCGCGTCGAGGCCCTCGCCGCCTGGACGGAGTCCCTGCGTGACACCATCGCGGGCGCGGTCGGCCTGGAGCAGGCGATCCCCGCTTCGGCGCGGGCGGCGGCCCCGGTGCTCCGCCCCCACCTGGACGCGCTGGTGGACCGGCTGCGTGCGCGTACGCCGCTTCCCGAGGCCCTGCAGATACTGGCCGACGAGATCGACGACGCGTCCGCGGACATCATCGTGGCGGCGCTGATCCTGAACGCGAAGCTGCGCGGCCCGGGCCTGCGCCAGGTACTCGGCGCGCTCGCCAAGTCGGCGCGCGAAGAGGTCGACATGCGCCAGCGCGTGATGTCGCAGCGGGCGTCGACGCGACGCTCGGTGCAGATCGTGGTCGCGGTGTCGATCGCGTTCGTTCTCGGCCTCTCGATCTTCAACCGCGACTTCGTCGAGCCGTACGGAACGGCGGTCGGCCAGCTCGTGCTCGCCTGCGTCTGCGGCCTGTTCGCGCTCGGCTTCTGGTGGCTGCGCAAGCTCTCGACAGTGGAGACGCCGGACCGCTTCCTGGTCCGGGACGAGCCCGGCGTGCAATTCGTGCGTCCGCGGGGGCCGGGCACGGGGTCCGTCCCCGGCGCCGGTGCCGGTGAGCAGGCACCCCTGACGGGGCCGTCCGGTCCGTACGGGCAGCCGGGGCAGGCCGGGCCGCAGGGCCAACCGGGGCAGCAGGGCCAGCCCGGTCAGACCGGCTACGCGAATCCCGGAGGGGTACGTCGATGAGCCTGACGATGCCGATAGTGATCGGCGCGATCATGGGCCTGGGCATCTACGCCCTCGTACGTGCCCTGATGCCTTCCAAGCGGAGCGCGGTCGCCACGGTCGCGCGGATCGACGCGATGCGGGCGCGGGGGGCGGCCTACGAGTCGCACCGCGCTCCGGCCGGCGACGAGAAGAAGAACCCCGGCCGGCTGGGTTCGACACGTGCCCGGGTGGGCGCGCGGGTCGCCGAGTTCTACCTCGAGCAGGGCTGGGAGCAGCGGTCGCTGCGCGCCGACCTGGCGGTGCTCGACCGCAGCTGGGAGAAGTTCCTGGCGACGAAGACGCTGCTCGCGGCCACCGGGGTCTTCTTCGGGCCGTTCATCTTCGCCGTCATCTGGACGCTGGGTGTCGGCAGCAGTCCGATCATCCCGGTCTGGCTGGCGCTGACGTTCGGTGTTCTCTTCTTCTTCCTGCCGGACCTCGAGGTGCGGCGGGACGCCGCGGACAAGCGGCGCGACCTCCGTCGCGTCATCGGCACTTATCTGGACCTGGTGTCGATGAGCCTGGCGGGTGGCCGCGGCCTCCCCGAGGCACTGATGGCGGCGGCCGAGATCTCCGACGGATGGGCGACGAAGCGGATCCGGAGTGCCCTGGCCGATGCGCGCATCACCGGCATCAGCCAGTGGCAGGCACTCGGCGCCCTCGGCGAGGAACTGGGCATCGAAGAGCTCAAGGACCTGTCGGCCTCGCTCGCCCTCGTGGCGGACGACGGCGCGAAGGTCCGCGAGTCGCTCGCTTCCCGCGCGGAGACGATGCGGCACCGCGAGATGGCCGAGATCGAGGGCAGCGCGGGCGAGAAGTCCCAGTCGATGCTCGTCGCCCAGCTCCTCCTCTGCGCGGGCTTCCTGGTCTTCCTGATCTTCCCCGCGGCCATGCGCGTGTTCCAGGTCTAGCGACTTTTACGGCGATGGACGGGCCGGCCGACGGGGGCGGCCCGACAACCTTCCCCCCACTCCTGAGAGGACAACTCACCATGAACGGACGGAACTTCAGCACCGGCAACCCGGCTGTGGACTTCCTGGTCACCTTCCTGAAGGGCCGCGTGCAGCGTGCCCGCTCCGGCGAGCTCGACCGCGGTGCGTCCGCGGTCGAGTGGGTCATCATCTCGGCGGTCGTCGTGGCGATCGTCGGCGTGGTCGCCGCCGTCATCAACGGCGCGCTGAAGGGCGGCGCGGAGGACGTGAAGAAGTGCATCGAGGGCGCTGACGCAGACGGCACCTGCTGATCAGCCGTTGACCGGGGAGCGAAGGGCGGGGGACGAGTGCGCGGGTGCGTGAAGCGATGGGTACGCCGCAGGGTGGAGGCAGCCTCCACCCGCGGTGAATCCGGCATGACCGCGATCGAGTTCGTGCTGCTCACTCCGGTCCTCTTCTTCATGATCTTCGCGACGGTGCAGTTCGCGCTGTACTTCTTCGCGGATCATGTCGCGCAGGCCGCTGCCCAGGCGGGCGCGCGCAAGGCCCGCGCCACGGCCGACGAGAACGCGGGGTGGCGGGGCGACGCGCGGGACGTGGTCGACGCCTACATCCAGCAGCTCGGCCCCCAGTTGGTCCTCAACCCGGATGTGAAGACGTTCGAGCCGAAGGCGAACACGGTCGGCGTGGAGATCACCGCGAAGGTGCCGACGGTCTTCCCCGGCCTCGACATGACGGTGCACGCGCGGTCGGCGGGCCCGGTGGAGCGGTTCGTGGAGGAGGACGGCTGATGAGCAACGCATGGGCCCGCGCTGTCCTCCATGGGCTGCGCGCAGAGGGCCGCGGGTCGGACGGCGGGGCGGGCCGCGGGTCGGACGGCGGGGCGGGCCGTGGGTCGGACGGCGGGGCGGGCCACAGGTCGGGCCACAGGGCAGGCTGCCGGTCGGGTCACAGCTCGGATCGAGGGCTCTCGACCGTCGAGGTGGTCATCCTCGCGCCCGTGATGATCCTCTTCATCCTGGTCCTGGTGGCCTTCGGCCAGCTCGTCGACGGACGGGGCGCCGTCGACGGCGCGGCGCGTGACGCCGCGCGTGCCGGTTCGATCCAGAAGGACCAGGGCACGGCGATGGCCGAGGCGAAGGCGGCAGCGGCGGCCAACCTCACGGACGTCTGCGTCGGCCCGGTCGACGTCAGGAAGACGAGCAACGGCTTCGTCTCCGGCACGTTCTTCACCGTGGAAGTGAGCTGCAAGGTGCGGGGCCTGGGCCTGCTGGGCCTCGACATGCAGACGACGCTGAAGGCCAGCTTCAGCTCGTCCCTCGACCCCTACCGGAGGTCGGCATGAGCGTCGGCGTGAGCATCGCTGCTCGTGTACGTGCCTGGGCCGCCGCCCGCCGCGAACGCCTCGACGACCGCGGCTCCGGCGCGGGCGCCGTCATCATCTTCGCGCTCGTCTTCCTCTCGCTGTCGGCCTTCGTCATCGACGGCGGCATGTCCATCTCCAAGCGGGAGCGGGCCGCGGACATCGCGGAACAAGCCGCGCGCTACGCCGCGCAGGACCTCGACACCGAGGGCATCTACGAAGGTGCCAAGGGCGCGCCCATCAACTACGAGAACTGCGGCGCGCGAGCCCAGGAGTACGCCCGCTCGACGGGCATGCGCGGCGCGGACGTCGCGGCGACGCACTGCGTGACGGCGAACGCGAACCAGGTCGAGGTCGAGGTCCAGCTCACCTACAGCCCGGTGTTCACCGGGATGTTCTACGGCGGCGACGTGACGGTACGGGGACGCGCGATCGCGGAGAACGCAATCGGCTGACGGCGTTCTTGGCGCCGCCTCGCTGGAGCTTCCACGGGGTGGGCGTCACTATGTGGGTCACGTAGGTCACGTAGGCCACGTAGGCCCGGATGACGCCGTTCTCCGGCTCCTTGTTGACCGTGGTGACCTTTGTTGACGCCGGTGATCCACAGGTGCGTGACGGCTCCGTCGCTGGACCGTGCTGGTACAGGGCGGCGGAGAGCGCCGCCGGCCCGGGGACGTAACTGACGGCGAGCCAGGGCTCGGGCCCGTCGGTGAAGCTGTCCAGGAGGGGCGCGGTGTGGGGCCCGTGCACGGGACGGTCGCGCAGTCGGTGTCCGGCTGTCTCGCGGGCGTCGCCCGGGGCCGGCTTTGAGCCTGAGGTGTGGTGCGTCTGCCGCCCGTCCACCTGAAGGGTCACCCCGCTCATCCGACTTTCACTCCGCGGACCGCCGATCATGCGGTGACCTTCGACGGCTGCCCGGGGTTCTACCGCTTGCTCCCCTTTGGGGGGAGGTACAGGAGGGAGGGCCGGGTGCGTGCGAGGACGAGTTGGGCGAAGGCGGGTTGGGCGTGGAGGTTGCCGTGGGCGGGGGCGGTCTTGGTGGTGGCGGGGTGCAGCGGGGGCGAACCGGGCGGCTCGGACAGGATCGCGGGTGCGGACTCGGCGACCGGTGCGTCGGCGGCACCCTCGGCGTCCACCGCACGGGAGGCCGTTGAGCGACCGGTGATCAAACTGCCGAACGACGTGAAGAACGTCTTCGAGGGCCGGCGTACCGGTGATGCGGTGAGGGACGCGGTACTCGCGGACAGCGAGCGGGGAATCGACGCCGAGAGCGACGCCATCGTCAGAGGCGCTCCGGCCTCTGCCGCTCTGCGCTTCTACAACAAGGGCGACACCCTGCTGTGGGAGGTCAAGTACGTGCAGAGCTTCGTGGACGAAGGCATCAGCTACAAGGGCACGATCCGCTACTTCGACCGCCGGGTGGCTGTCGTCGACGACAAGACGGCGACGCTCGTTTACTGCGCCGACGAGAGCGACGCGGTCAACACTGACCGTAAGAGCGGCAAGACCAAGAAGACCGGTCAGACGAAGCGGGACGACAACTACGTGCTCTACAACACGCGGCTGACGTTGAACCCGAAGGGTGTCTGGCAGACGACGAAGGGCTTCTCGAAGCGAGGGGCCGAGTCGTGCCTTCCGCGGTGAAGGGCCGCCGGGCCGTGGCGGTGTCGGTTCTGGTTCTGGTTCTCGTGGTGACCGTGTGGTCGTTGCCCGCCCATGGCATCGGGGCGGGAAGCGCCGGCCGCGAGGACGTCGCCGCCACGGGCGGTTCGAGCGGCGGCAAGATCCACGCTCGGACCAGAATCCGCACTGCCGTCCAGGGGAGCGTCGCCTCGCCGAGGACCGGCACATTGACCCCGGCCACGGCGGGGAACTGGACGCCCCCGGCCTGCTGGTACGAGCCCGCGTTCTCGCCGAAGGAGATCCGGGGCGCCGTCAGGGCGTGGCGGGCCTTCGGGGCGAGTGCTCCGCTTGTCGGAGGGATCGGCAACGTCATCAGCGAAGCGATGGAGCACCGCTACAAGGACGGCCACCCGTACAAGAACTACAACCTCTCCAAGCAGGGCGAGGGAATGTTCTGGGCATCGGTGACCAACCCCAACCGCGAGGACGACCCCGAGGCGACGTCCTGCGACCGACAGCCCTTCTGGGTGGACGAGGGCCAGACCCCGGCGGAGCCGATGGCGGCCTCCCCGGAGATCCTCGCCCAGTACGCGTACGAGGAACTCCCCGTCCCTGGCACCGAGATCAAGATGGCCCCGAGGGGCGGTTCCACGGTGAACCTGCCCACCTGGGTCTGGCTGGACAAGGGCACGTTCAAGAAGGTCAGCGTCACAGCGAGCCTGCCCGGCACGGGCCTCGCGGCGACGACGACGGCCGAGCCGGAGTCGCTGCGCATCGACCCGGGCACGGCGGACGCCAAGCTCTCCCCGGCAACAGGCGCCTGCACCCTCTCCGCCCGGGGAGGCGGCATCGGCGAGCCCTACGCCCGAGGCAAGGCGGCCCAGCTCCCGCCGTGCGGCGTGACGTACTTGCGCTCCCCGGGCCCGAACGCCACGTACGCCCTCCGGGCCACGCTCACGTGGAAGATCCGCTGGTCCAGCACGAGCGGCGAGGGCGGCAGCCTGCCCTCCGGCTCCTTCGGCGCGACCCAGCGGATGCCCGTACAGGAGATCCAGTCCGTGAACCGCTGACGCACATCTTGCAGGGGAGCATCCGATGGCCGACAAGCTCAAGACCGACGGCGACGAACTCGCGCACTTCATGAAGCTGTTGAACAGATCCACCGACTCCCTCAAGGGTCTGCGCAAGGTCCTGAGTGACGCAACCATCACCGGCCTCGGCACCGACGATCTCGACTCCGCCTGTGAGGACTTCCAGTCGGACTGGAAGTACGGCGCGGAAGAGATCGGGGAGCAGACGGAGGACCTCGCGAAGATCATCGGCCAGAGCAAGGACAGCTACGAGGAGGTCGACAAGGCGTTGGCGGAGGCGCTGGAGAAGGCGAGGCGGGGCAAGGGATGACGTACGCGCCGGGGCAGGAGACTCCTCCTTCGCCCGCCTCCCCCAACCAGGACACACTGGACGACCTGACCAAGCCCCAGGGCCTGAAGTCAGCGCCCCACATCCCGAATCCGACCTGTCCGGCGTTGGGCTTCAACCCCGTACCCGGCAGCCCCGATACGGTCCGCTCCCTGCACCAGAAGCTCGGGAACTGCGCGAAGGTCCTGGACGACACCCACGGCCAGGTCACCAAGCTCATGGCCGGCAGCTACTGGGAGGGTGACGCGGCAGTCGCCTTCCGCGAACAGATCGACGGCGGCCCGCTTCCTCTGAACCTCAAGAACGCGGCGCACTCGCTCTCCAAGGCGGCCAAGCAGTTGGGCCGTTGGCACGACGAGCTCGACGAGTTCCGGCGGCGGGCGAAGCTCCTGAACGAGGACGCGAAGGACGCGAGGGCCGCGGTGGAGGCGGCACAGGGGCAGGTCTCCGAGGTGCCAGACGGTGCCGACGACCGCAAGGGCGCCCTGAAGCGAGCCACGGGAAAGGTCGACGAAGCCCAGGCCGAACTCGACCGCATCCTCGGCAAGGCGCGGCGCCTGGCCTCGGAGCACGAGGAGAAGGCGGGCTACCGGGCCCGCAAGATCCGCGACGCGACGAGAAAGCTGGCCCCCAAGGAGCCGGGTCTCTTCGAGGAGATCGGCGCATGGCTGACGGAGAACCTGCCGGACATCCTCAGCTTCGTGGCGGGGGTGGTGGGGCTCGTCGCGTTGTTCGTCGTCACGGGTGGGGTGGCGGCTGCGGGGTTGTTGTTGGTGGCGGGGGTGTTGAGTGCGGGGGCGCTGACGCTGCGTCTGACCGATGCCGAGGTCATGGAGTCTCTGGCAGATGGCTTCACCAAGGGAGAGCTGGATGCGGACTTCTGGGGCAACGTGGTCAGTCTCGGAGGGGATGCTCTGGGCGTGCTCCCGGGGGTTGGCGCCGCCGGACGCAGCCTCGTCAAGGCAGCCGAGGCGAGCAGCGAAACGGTGACGCTCGGACAGCGGTTGGCGTCCTTCGGTACCACCACCATGGATGAGGCACGCGCCATGACGGGCCTGGAAAACACGCCACTCAACTTCGTGCTGCGCAGTGCCCCCAATGCCCCGAGGGCTGTCGAAGTCGTGGAGAGGGCGTCTGCTGGGCTCGGAGTCGGCACTTCGGGATACGGCCTTGTGGGCAGCGCGGTCGACGCAGTGGACAACGATGGAGTCAAGGCAGGAACCACAGGGGTCGATGGCGCGCGACTCGGCCTCGACGGCGGTGGGCTATTCGACCTCGCGCGCCACGTCTTCCCTTGATCGCCAACGGAAAGAGAACGCCATGAACCCCGCTGACTGCCCCACCGCCTGGGACCACGCACCCACGCGTCAAGCCTGGATGAGGCACATGGCGATGAACGTTGTCGGCCTCGTCGGCTGGATCGCCACATGGGTCGCCTTGCTGGCTGTACTGGCGGTGTATTTGTCCCCGGGATACGTTCCCTTGCTGCTGCCGTTCATGATGCTGGCGTTCTACCGATCCTTCATTCAGCTCGCCTACTTCCCATGGGCCGTACGAATGCGGCGGATTCTGCAGCAGTACCCATGGCAGGTGCTCAGGGGTGTGGAGCGCGGCTTGGGTCAGCATCCTGAAGCCCAGGAGAACGGACCCTGGCTCGCGTTCGGCAATCCGGCGAAGCCCGAGGAGAAGATCCCTCTGGTCTTCCTCAGAACCATGCGCAGGTACTGGTGGACGAAGCGCATCGGCGGAAGCCGCACCAAACCAGAGCTCAAAGCGCAGATCGAACCGCTGTGGTTCGCCGGAGACCCCCGCTTTCTCGGCGTCATCGCAGCCCCGGGACGAGAAGGCAAGGCACCCAAGCGTATGTACGTGCTCCATCAGCGGGCGGCCCTCGACAGGCATGTCGCGCCGTTCAATTGGGGTGCCAGCGCCCAGGACGTCGAACGCGCCCGCCGAGCCCGGGCGCGGGTCGCGGATCATGACAACTCACCCTCTCGGATGAACTGAACAGGCTGGTCAGACGTCATGAGTGCTGCTTGCTTCGCGATCCACGAATCCGCCCGTCACCCTGACGCCGCCATCTGGTTCGCGGAACCGCAGGGCTTCATCCCTGTGCCGCTGGACGCGCCCTCACCCGGTTCCCCGGCCGCCGACAGGCTCCGCCAAGCCCTGGCATCGCTCCTCGACCCGATCTCGGACGAGGTGTTTCGTCAGCAGTTGACCGCCCAACTCGCCACAGCCCAACAACTCCTGATGGCCCTGCGGGAAATCGGCACGGTCCACAGTTCGATCGGCCTGCATCGTGACGACACGGAGAGCGGTGACGGCAGCCCGCTCCTGTCCCTCTTCACGATCACCTGGCGAGATACGGCGTGGGCCCCACGCTCCTTCGCTGCTGCCCGAGCCGTGGCGACCGCCGATCACCACACCCGCATCGAGTACGCCGACCTGCCGTGCGGCCCGGCCACTCTCAGCGAGACCCTCCGCTCTCCGGCCCCTGCACTCGGCCTCCCCTCGACTCGAGGAGGCCCCTTGCTCCAACTGCACGCCCATCTCCCGAACCCAACGGGCAAACGCATAGCAGTCCTCACCCTGAGCACCGTGGCCGCGGCCCGCCGCGAGGAGTACCGGACGCTGCTGCGCCAGATCGCGGAACTGGTCAGTTTCGAGAATCCGCTGGAGGGCTGGTCGGGCAAGGCGTAGGGCGTAGGGCGTCAGCGTCCGGCTAGTCGCCCTCTCCCTTGCCCTTCCCCTTGCCGCCCTTCTCCTTCACGCCCTCGGAGACGTCCTTCGCGAGCTTGTCGTCGAGCTTCTTGAATTCCCGGACGACCGCGTCGGACATGTCGGCGAGGGCCTCCAACTGCTGGGTGATGTCCTCGCGGCCGTCCTCCCAGTTGGACTCGAAGTCGTCCAGCGCGTCGTACACCCCGCCGTCGCCGATGTCGTCCTTGTAGGACTCGAAGATCTTCTTCGTGCGGTTCATGCGGTCCTTGATGGACCGCAACCGGCTTCCGTAGTCCTCAAGATCGCTGAGCGGGAGCGCGAGGTCGCTCTTGCCCTTGCCTGCCATTCCGTGTCCCCCTCAGTGCTCTTCGGCCGCCGCTATACGAAGCGGAACGTGCCCGTCACCGCATCGAAGATGTCGTGGAACGCCTCGGACAGGTCGAGGACGGGGCTGGCTCCGGAGACGATTATGACCTGTTCCGTGGTTCCGGGGACGGGTATATACGTCTGGGTCAGCGCCATGCGCAGGGTACGGGTGTCGCCCTGGGCGACGGGTACGTCCTCGACGCCGACGGTGCGGGCGGCCATGCCGACTTCGGGGATCTCGACGGTGGTCACGGTCCGCCAGGCGTCGCCATCGCGGCGGGGCATGATGGTACGCAGACTGTCGGCGATCACCCTGGGGTCGGTGGAGAGGGCCACGCCCTGTTTGTTCTTGGCGCCGATGACGGAGACGGTGACCGTTGCGGTCAGCGGGATTCCGTCGAAGTTCTCGGCCATGCAGCCCATGTAGAGGGCGCCGGAGTCGTGCGCTTCCTTCGCCATCTTGCGAAGGATGTTCGTCAAGTCGGCACGGTGGGGGCCGAGGTCAGGAATCTCCCGGACCCGCTCGTCGATGAGGGCACGGATGGTGGCTTCGCGGCCTTCGGGACGGATGTCGAACTCCCACCAGGAGTCCGGCACGGAGAGGGATATGCCCACCGGCGCTGGAGGGCGGGGAGTCGGACTGCTCATGGTGACCGTTCTCTTCTTGAGGTGAGGCAGGACGCCGGACCGGCGAGGATGTCTGCTGGCTGGTGGAGGATCACGCCATGGGAATGTGCAGATCGTCCGTCATGATGGAGAGCAGCCTGTCAGTCTCGATTTCCGGTGGGTTGTAGGTGAAGGACCTGATGCGCGAGACGAATTCACCGGGCAACGTGATGTGATACGTCTCGACGTAGTAGGCGAGGTCCTCGCGCCACAGCCACTCGCCATCGGTATAGAGGGAGCCGATACCGGAGAGGAGAGGCGCGTCAGGATCCAGGACATCCGGGCCCGCACTCATCTCACTCCAAATGCCTGTGCTGTTGCGCAGATAGGAGGTGATGCGATCTTCGTCGGGAACTCCTGCCGGGTTGGTGAATTCCCTGATGGAGCCGGACGTCGGGAGCCCCCAGCCCGGTGACAACTCTTCGAAGAATCCCGCGACTTTAATCATTGTTCCTCGTTGGAGTGTGGAATGTGGGGTGTGGAAGGTGGTCGTGAAGTCAGCTCTCAGGCCATGGGGAGGAAGGTCAGCCATGAACCGTTGTCCTTGATGAATGGAACGAACGGTCCGTCGCCGAATACTTCCTTCGGTACTCCTACCGCGTTGGTCGGCGCTTTCACCGGAACTCCCAGTTGGTTGGCCATATCTTGGATTGCGTGAGGCTGTGCCACGCCTGAATGGCATGTCAACATCCTGATGGGCTCACCATTGTAGCCAGGGATACGGTTGATGGTGTCGAGTACATGGTTGGGGTGAACCGCATGCCCACCAGCGTCTGCGCCGACTCGGTTCACCTCTCCGGCGATCATCTGCCCGTCGACGGTTCCGTGGATAATGACGTCCTGGTGCCCGGGTAGCCTTTGCGAGACATCGAAGTTGCGCAAGGTCGCCGAGTCGTACCCAATGGCGGTAACGCCATCCTTGTGGTAAATGGGCATGCCTGACGGCAGGAAATCGTCAGGGGTCCTGGTGGGCGGAGCAATTCTGCTGTCCTTGCTCTTGCCCATGAAGTCGAAAGCGACAGACCGTATGTTCTTGAGGTCGCGGACGTTGTTCGCGATGTTCTTGAGGCCGCCGCCGATACCTTTCATGGCTCCGGCGCCGAGAGCTTTCAGCCCGCCTGCTTTCCAGAGCTTGCCGAGCTTGGCCAGGCTGGTGATGCCCTTCGTCGCGGGTATGCAGTCGAGGGCGGCCCATATGAGGTCGCCCCAGCCCGCTTCGCCATTGGCGACCTTACTTATGGTGTCCGCCATCACCACCAGGGCCGCAGCGAAGACCAGCCATCCGAGCGGCCCACCGACGATCATCACGATGATGCCGACGACGGCCACGATTATTTTGCAGACGGTGACGATCTCGTCCCAGTGGTCCGCGACCCAGTCGGTAGCCTCCTCCCACCAGTGACGGTTGGGGATGCCCGCGTCCGAGGCTTCCTCCAGCTTTTTCACCGTGCGACGGGCGGCGTCGTCGCGTATCCCCTTGGCCTGGTTGGCGAGCTACTTCGCCGCGTCGAGGGCGTTCTGGGCGGCGTCGACGTCGCCTTGGGCGGACTCTTGCTTCTCCTTGGCGCGGGTCGCGTTGCGCGTGGCCTGGCGGACCTCGGTCTCGTCCGGCTTCGGGACGTTCTTGCCGGAACTCTTGTCCGCGTCGTAGGAGTCGGCCTTCTTCGTGGCCGTCTTCACCCAGTCGTTCGCGCCCGTCAACGCGGTCTGGGCGGTGGAGAGCTGCTCGCGGGCCGCACGGCCGTCGCGCAAGGCCTTGTCCGCCTTGGTCTGAGCTTCCTCGAGATCCGGCCAGTAGGAGGCGAGGGCGTCTCCCGCGAGGTTGTAGCTCTTCTTGAGTTTCTTCAACTTGCGGGGGGCGCTCTCGAATTCCGCGGTGAAGGTGTCCGCGGTCTTCCCTGCCCAAGAGAGAATCGCGTCCTCACCGGCCATGCCCTTGATGTCGCGCAGGACTCTGGACACGTCGTCGGCGAAGTCGTGCAGGTTCTTCGCGAGATTCCGTACGCGGTCCGGATCGCCAGGAGTCGGATCCTTGTCCAAGTCGAGTATGTGCCAATCGGCTGGACGGTGTGACACGTGTTTCCCCCCGTAACACCGGAAACGCTTGCGCTAGAACGTGCAGACGAGGCTATCGGCCTTGGGTCAGCGGTTGATCGACTGGATTTCCTGGACGTTCATGTCCTGGGTCGTCTCGAAGGTGCCGTCGGGCATCGTGTCGCCTGCGCCGCCCGTGCCTTCCCAGGAGATTTCCCAGGTGATGGAGGCCTTGAGCTGGTACGGCTTTCCGTCCGTGGCCCGGAGGTATTTGATGCCGCACGGCGGGTCCTGCTTCGACTTGCCCTTGGTGTAGGGCGTGCCGATGCTGCCGTCTTCGTTGATCTTGCATTCGCCGGATGCCGGGAAAGTCTCGGAGTCGGCCGTGCCCGGTTCCAGGTGGAGGCTCTTCGGCTTTGCCGTGGTCTCCGCCCAGAGCGGGGTGTTCGGGAGTTCCGCGCGGACCTTGACGTCCTTGAAGGTGCCTTTGTCCAGCCACGCCCAAGTCGGCAGATTGACCGTCGACTTGGCCTCGGGCTTCAGCTCCACCTTGGTGTCGGGGACCTTGACCTTGTCGTACGCGTATTCGGCGAGCATCTCCGGAGTCGGGGCGTTCGGGTCGTCCGGGATCTCGCCCGCGTCCACCCAGAACATGATGCGGCCGCAGTCCCAGGACTTGGGGTCGGAGGGGTCGGGCGCGACGCCGCGCCAGAAGTATCCCTTCTTGCCCTCGTTGTAGTCCTTGTAGCCCTCGGCAACGCTGCTCTTGGGGGAGTGGAGGTCGAAGTTGTCCTCCGGCTTACCGTCCCGGTAGTGGTCGGTCCAGAGGCCGTTGCCGAACCACGACTGGTGGATGCCGACGTCGCCGCCGCCGTCATTCTCCGCGAAGTCCTTGAGTTGTGCGGGCGTGAAAGCCGGCTCGTACCAACAGGCCGGGGGCTCCCAGTTGGGGTCGATGGGTGCGAGGTTGCCCTTCTTTCCCCCGCCGCCCCCGCCACTCACGTACTTAATTTTGATCTGGGAGGTCTTGGCCGACAGGTTTCCATTGTTGTCCGCGCCGCCCTCCACCGGGGCGGGGGGCGGCTGCGTGGTGCCGCCGGGTATGTCGTCGGCCTGCGCTGTTCCTGCGGATCCCAGTGTCAGGGCGGCCACTCCGGCCGCCACGAGCCACTGCCGTGCGCGAAGGTTCCTGGTCATCCGCGGCATTCCTTGACCCTCCCCTGGACCTCGATCGTCTGCGCTTTCCACACCTTTGCGTCGCTCTTCGGCGGGCTCATGAGCACGCTGAACTTCTGGTAGCTGTCGAGCGATTCCTTGCCGTAATGGATCTTTCCGCCCTTGATGTCCTTGCTGAACGACTTCGCCTGGTTTCGGCAGAACGTGACGAGGACGGCTTTGCCCTCGCCCAGCTCGGTCGCCTGGGGCTTGAAGTAGCGGTCCGTTCCGGTGGGCACCCAGCCACCCTTGACCCACGTCTTGATCTGCGTCTTCGCGTACTGGGCCGCTTGGGCAGCCGAGTAGTACTTGTAGGCGGGGTCGTTCTCGTCCTGCTGCGCGATGCCGTGTTTCAGGGCACGGATGTAGTTGGCTGCGTTGTCGACCGCCGCCGCCTGCTTGGGGTCCGACGGCTTGCTGAAGTCGAAGACCAGGTTCAGGTCCTTGGGCACGCTGAGGTCAGGGCTGCCGTCGTCCTTGGACGGAGAGGCGGACGGCTTGGTCGAGCCCTTCCCCGCCCCCTCGATCTCATCCGAGGAGTCACTCCCGCCACCCCCACAGGCACTCAGGAGCAGAGTCGCGCTCGTCACCAGCGCGGTCAGCGCGGTCAGGGCGGGCAGGGTGCGACGGGCCACGATTGCAGTCCCCCAGGGTTCGGCAGAGTTCGGGCAGAGTTCGGCGGAGTTCGAGATGTGTGCAGGAGAAAATGGAGCCGGACGAAGTTATCAGGCGTGGGTTACCAGTACTGGTGGGCCTTGTGAAGGCTCCCCTGTTCCGTGCGGTGACGGAAGCGAACAGTCGTCAAGTGCTACGCGGGCGCAGCGAATCCGTGCCGGAACTGTGACGCGTGCCGCGGAGTGCCCTCCCCGAACGGGAAATAGCGGGCAATCAGCCGGCAACCGGGGAGAGGGGGGAGAGGGGGAGCGGGCGGGATTCGGTGCCGGGTGCGTGCCGGTAGTTGCCCTTACGGGGCGAATCATGGCTAAGCGGGCACCCCTGGAAGCCCCCGGAAGCCGCAGCCCCCGTTGCCCCTGTCTGACCTCCGGCCCCTTCCGTACCATCGCCTCAGTACGCTCAGCGCACAGACGTACCACCGACCCAGATCGCACGATCGCCCTATCGTCAGATCGCCCGATCGATATCCGCTCCCTCTCAGAGGACAACAGGACACCCGCCATGGCGCGCACCACTTCAAGTTCGACAGGCGGCCCGTCGGCTCCACGGAATCGGACGCCGCAGCCGCTGCCCCGGCGTCGTCGTACGTTCGGGGACTTCGTCAAGGCGTTCTTCGCCTTCGTCGCGCTGGCCGCGCTGGTCGTCGGCGTGCCTGGCGCCCTCGCGTACTCCGTGGGGTGGCCGCTTCCGGGCGGTGCGCCCTCGATGGACTGGTTGCAGCAGGAGATCACGGTCGGGACGTTCATCAACGTACTGACCGTCGTGGTCTGGCTGGCCTGGGCCCAGTTCACCGCCTGTGTGCTGGTCGAGGTGAAGGCCGCGCTCTCCGGCGTCGGGATGCCCAACCGCGTTCCCGGCGCGGGAGGCAGCCAGCTGCTCGCCCGGCAGCTCGTCGCCGCGCTGCTTCTGGTGGGCGCCACCGCCGCCAGCTTCGCGCCGGGGCTCTCGCAGTTCGGGCAGTCGTTGGAGGGGAACCAGAAGCCCGCGAGCGCCGCTTCCGCCCAGCAGACCCCGGGCGGTCTCTTCGGGCAGGAGCAGGCCGGGAGTGCCGCATCCGCCGTCGCCGAACAGGCCGAGCAGGCTGCCGCCCGTGCGGGCAGCGGCACGGCCAAGGACGGGGACACGAAGTACTACCGGATCCAGCCGCCCGAAGGGCGTCACCACGACTCCATGTGGGAGATCGCCGAGCGGCACCTCGGGGACGGACGGCGGTACAAGGAGATCTACCAGCTCAACAAGGACCGGGAGCAGCCCGACGGGTCCCGCCTGTCCGAGGCCAGCCTCATCCGGCCCGGCTGGATCATGGAGATGCCCGCGGACGCGCACGGCGGCGAGCTCGTCGAGATGCCCGACGAGGCGCCCAAGGTCTCGCAGGACGTGAAGGAGCAGATCTCCGACTACGCCAAGTCCGGGGATCACCAGCAGGGCGGCGGCCAACAAGGAGCGGGTCAGCAGGGCGGCGCCCAAGAGCAGGGCGGCGGCCGGCAGGGCGACCGCGACACCGCGCACATCACCCTCCCCGAGCAGCGGCCCTCCGCGGGCGGGCACGGGCAGCAGGAAACGCCCGTCGCCAGCAGCGGCAGCGAGTCCGAAGGGTTCTCCTTCGGGCTGCCCGAGGCGCTCATCGGCGCTCCGCTCCTCGCCGCCGGTCTCCTCGGCGCGCTCGGCCGCCGTCGCCGTCACGCGCTGTGGCAGTCGGCCATGGGCGCCGTCGGCGGACGTCGCGGCATGGAGCCGCCGACGCCGACCGGGGGCGCGGCCGACGCGCAGGACGCGCTGCTCGTGGGCGCCGACCCCGAGGGCGTACGCCTTCTTGATCTGTCGCTCCGCGGGCTCGCCGCCTCTCTCGCCGAGGAGTCCCGCGCGCTGCCGACCGTCTACGCCGCCTGGCTCAGCAACGGCGATCTGCACCTCCAGCTCGCCCAGCCCGCGGGCCGGCCGCCCGCGCCCTGGCAGTTGGGGCAGGACCAGACGTTCTGGATGCTGTCGCGGACCGACGCCGAGCGGTACGAGGACGTGGACACCGCCGCTCCCTATCCGGGGCTCGTCAGCCTCGGCACGCTCGACGACTCGCGGCTGCTGCTCAACCTCGAGGCCGTGCCCGGTGTCGTGTCGCTGAGCGGGCGCGAGGCCGACCGTGCCGCCGTGTTCGCCTCCGTCGCCGCCGAACTCGCCACCAACGGCTGGTCCGACCGCATGACCATCACCCTCGTCGGCTTCGGGCAGGACCTGACGCCGCTCGCGCCCAACCGTCTGCGGCACCTCGACGACATCGAGGCGCTCATCGAGACGATGGAGGCGGAGACGCGGCAGCGGCGCGGGGCCCTGGGGGCGGCCGGGCACGACTCGGTCCTCACCGGGCGTACGGGGCCCGCGCAGCACACCCGGTGGGCTCCGCACCTGGTGCTGCTCGCTGCGGAGCCCACCGGGGACGACGCCGTGCAGCTCGCCGAACTGGCAGCGGACGCCAGCCGGTTGGGCATCGGCTACCTCGTCGGCACCGAGTCCGGTGACCTGCCGGGAGCCGCCTGGGAGATGGAGATCACCCCCGAGGGCAAGCTGCTCGCCCCGCTGCTCGGGCTCGAACTGGAGGCGCAGGCGCTGCCCGAGGCCCAGCAGCGGGCCGTCGTGGAGCTGTTCGTCGACGCCGATCCCGGCGAGGGCGGCGGAGAAGGCGGCGGCACGGGCCGTACGGGCGCCACCCCGCCGTTCCTCGTCGACGTCACCGAGCAGGGGCGGCCCGCGGTCTACGCACGCCTCGTCGGCACGTACGAGATCATCGGCCTCGACACGCCGGACGGCGAGCGCAGCCCGCTGATGCACGAGGCGCTCGCGCTGCTCCTGCTGCACCGCGAGGGCGTGCACCCGCGGGTGCTCTCCTCCGCGCTGTGGCCGCGCGGTGTCACCGAGGACGTCCGGGACGCGCTCATCGACCGGCTGCGGGAGTGGCTCGGCACCGAGCCCGACGGGTCGCCCCGGCTGCGGGCCGACCGGAGCGGGCGGCTCACGCTCGCCAAGTCCGTGGTCTCCGACCTGGACGTGCTGCGGTCGCTGTACCACGAGGCGACCCAGGGCCGCGGGGCCAACAGCCGGGCCGTGCGCGGGCGGATGCTCACCGACGCCCTGGTGCTCGTCCGCGGGCCGTTGCTCTCCGACCGGCCGCAGGGGCGGTACGCCTGGCTCACGCACGAGATCATCGACGCGCAGCTGCCGCTGCTCGTCGCCGACATCGGGCTCGCCCTCTCCGAGTTCCACCTGGAGAAGGGGCGCGCGGAGAAGGCCATCGAGGCGCTGAACGCCTCGCTGAATTCCGCGCCGGGGGACGAGCGGCTGTGGAACGAGCTGCTGCGGGCGACCCACGAGGTGGGCGACCCGGCGCGACTGCAGCAGGTTGCCGCCGATCTCGTCGCCCGCAGCGGGGCTCGGGGCGTGCCGCCTCGGACCGAGGCCCTGCTGGACGAGCTGTTGCCCGCCTGGCGCAGCGGCCTCACCGCTGTCAGCTGACGGGAAGTCGACCCTCTTGTTGCTGACCCTCGCCGCCGTCGGCGCCCTCTGGGGCGCCCTCGCCGGGCTTCTCGTGCCCCGTGCCGTCTACCGGCTCTCCGTGGCGCCCGACGAGGCCTGGCGTTCGGTATGCCCCGACGGGCACCCCCTCGGGGGCTGGATCGGGTTCGCGCGGTGCCCGCGGGGAGACCGCTTCGGGCCCAGCGGCCCGAGCGTCGCCCTCGCCACCGCCCTCGTCTGCGCCGCCCTGGCCGCCGCGACGGGACCGCGGCCCGAGGCGGCGGTCTGGCTGCTGCTCGCTCCCGTCGGCGTACTCCTCGCCGTCGTGGACTTCGGCGTGCACCGGCTGCCCGATGTGCTCACCCTGCCGCTCGCCGCGGCGGCCCTCGTCCTCCTCGGGGGCGCCGCGCTGCTGCCCGAGCACGGTGGTTCCTGGCTGCACGCGGTGTACGGGGCGCTGGCGCTCGGCGGCGCGTACTTCGTGCTCTTCCTCATCAGCCCGAACGGCATGGGCTTCGGCGACGTGAAGCTGGCGCTCGGCCTGGGGGCCGTACTCGGCTGGTACGGGTGGGGCGCGGTGGTGCTCGGCACCTTCGCCGGGTTCCTGCTGGCCGCCCTGTACGGGACGGGGCTCGTCATCGCCCGCCGCGCCGGACGCAAGACGGCGATCCCGTTCGGGCCGTTCCTGATCGGCGGCGCGTTCGTGGGGCTGCTCATCGGGGCGTACGCCGCCTGACGTCGGGCGCCGGAACCGGCTGGCGTACGCTGAATCAGTCCGTCCAGAACCCTTACGAACCCTACGAAAGGGACGCCCCGGTGACCGAGAAGGCCGACCTTCAGTCCGTCCTCGACCGTGCCGCCGCAGGTGGGCGGATCAGCGAAGAAGAGGCGCTCGACCTCTACCGCGATGCCCCGCTGCACGCGCTCGGCGCCGCCGCCGACGCGATTCGCCGCCGTCGGTACGCCGGGACCGAGCACATCGCGACGTACATCATCGAGCGGAACATCAACTACACCAACGTGTGTGTGACCGCCTGCAAGTTCTGCGCCTTCTACGCGGCACCGAAGGACACCAAGAAGGGCTGGACGCGCGACCTCGACGACATCCTGCGGCGCTGCGCCGAGACCGTCGAGCTCGGTGGCACGCAGGTCATGTTCCAGGGCGGGCACCACCCGGACTTCGGCGTCGAGTACTACGAAGAGCACTTCTCGGCGATCAAGAAGAACTACCCGCAGCTGGTCATCCACTCCCTCGGCGCCTCCGAGATCGAGCACATGGCCCGCATCTCGAAGGTCTCCGCCGAGGAGGCGATCCAGCGGATCCACGCCGCCGGGCTCGACTCCTTCGCCGGTGCCGGTGCCGAGCTGCTCCCGGCCCGCCCGCGCAAGGCCATCGCCCCGCTCAAGGAGAGCGGCGAGCGCTGGCTGGAGATCATGGAGATCGCGCACGGCCTGGGCGTCGAGTCGACGTCCACGATGCTGATGGGTACGGGCGAGACCAACGCCGAGCGCATCGAGCACCTGCGGATGATCCGTGACGTGCAGGACCGGACCGGTGGCTTCCGGGCCTTCATCCCGTACACGTACCAGCCCGAGAACAACCACCTCAAGGGCCGTACGCAGGCGAGCATCTTCGAGTACATCCGCATGATCGCGATCTCGCGGATCTTCCTCGACAACGTGGCCCACATCCAGGGTTCCTGGCTGACCACCGGCAAGGAGGCCGGCCAGCTCACCCTGCACTACGGCGCGGACGACCTCGGCTCGGTGATGCTGGAGGAGAACGTCGTCTCCTCCGCCGGTGCCAAGCACCGCAACAACCTGCGCGACATGATCGACATGATCCGCACCGCCGACCGTGTGCCGGCCCAGCGTGCCACGACGTACGAGCACCTCGTCGTGCACGACGACCCGGCGAACGACCCGACCGACGACCGCGTCGCGTCGCACATCTCGTCCACGGCGATCGAGGGCGGCACGGCTCACCCCGAGCTGAAGCTCCTCGCCAGCAACTGAGGCCGCTTTGCGCACACTTCACGTCGCCGAGGGGTCACCGGAGGCGGCGGTCCTGGTCGACGGGGCGAGCGTCGCCGCCGTCGGCCCGTACGAGGAGCTGGCCGCCGCGCACCCGGACGCGCGCGTCCGGCACTGGCCCGGCATCCTCACGCCGGGCCTGCTCAACGTGTACGGCCCCGAGCTCCTCGAAGGCACCTATCACCCGGACCCGCGTGAGGCGGGCTGGCTCGGCACCGAGCCCATCGGCGGGGAGCGCGCGCGGGCGCTCTTCCGCTCCAACCCGTCCCGGGTGGGCGCCAGCGCCCGCCGCGGCGTACAGCGGCTCTTCGCGCACGGCACGGTGGCGGTCGCGGGCGAGCTGCGGGCCCGCCCGGTCGTCGACACCGTCCGCAGGGCGGGCCTGGCGATCGGGCACCGCCCGCCGAGTCTGCCGGGCCCCGTGTCGCTGTCACCGACCCCGCTGGTCCTCCTGCCACCCCTGACCGAGGGCGCCCCGGCCCGCTTCGCGATCTTCGACGTACCCAGCCGAGCCGAGCTGGTAAGCCAGGGCACGGACACGTGCGTGGCAACGGTGCTGGCGGGCCGCCTGGTCTACAGAGCCCGCTAGGCAGCCCCGGGGCGCCCCGCAGGGGCGTTCAGGGGCGCGGGGAACGGCGCGAGCAACCACAACAGACCCGCATCCGCAGACCGGCCGCCACAAGGCAGACGCTCCCGCGAGGAAGCCCGCCGCAGGCGAAGCGGGCGGCAGCCAGAGAGCCGCCGCCAAGAGAGAAGACCGGCCTGACACAATGGGCCGGGTGACCCGCGCATCTCTGGACAAGCAGCCGCACGAAGTCGCCTCGATGTTCGACGACGTGGCGGAACGGTACGACCTCACGAACGACGTGCTGTCGCTCGGCCAGGCCCGGCTGTGGCGCAAGGAGGTCGCGAAGGCCGTCGACGCACGGCCCGCGCAGAAGGTCCTGGACCTGGCCGCGGGAACCGCCACCTCCTCGCAGCCCTTCGCGCGGGCAGGCGCGTACGTCGTGCCCTGTGACTTCTCGCTCGGCATGCTGCAGGTCGGCAAGGCACGCCACCCCTGGATGCCGTTCACGGCGGGCGACGCGACGAAGCTGCCGTTCAAGGACGGCACGTTCGACGCCGTCACGATCTCCTTCGGGCTGCGCAACGTCCACGAGACGGACCAGGCGCTGCGCGAGATGTACCGCGTGACGAAGCCCGGCGGCCGGGTCGTCATCTGCGAGTTCTCGCACGCGACGTGGGCGCCGTTCCGCACGGTCTACGAGGAGTACCTGATGCGGGCGCTGCCGCCGGTCGCGCGCACGGTCTCCTCCAACCCCGACGCGTACGTCTATCTCGCGGAGTCCATCCGCTCCTGGCCGGACCAGCCGACGCTGGCCGCGCGGCTGCAGGACGCGGGCTGGTCGAAGGTGGCGTGGCGGAATCTGACGGGTGGCGTCGTGGCGCTGCACCGGGGGTTCAAGGCCTAGGCCCGCGCTGGGACGCCCACGACGGGGGAATGCGTGAAATCCCGCGTTGTGGACCGAGTTGACGGGAACCAACCGCCGGGCAAGATGTGTCCGTTGTGATACGACTCCGCCGACGCGACGGTGTCGATGCGAATCCGCTCTTCCGCACCGGCAGTTGCCATCGTCGCCCGAACGGGTCGGTCTTTCTGGTCATCTCCCCAATGACGGAGCGTCCCCATGGCGTCGAACTGCCCTCACTGCGGGGCACCCATCCCTGACGAGGCCCGCTTCTGCATGAAGTGCGGCCGAGAGCGCCCGCGTGAAACCACGGTGAACGAGGGACCCGTGGATCTGCCCGCGGCGGAGCTCGGCGCTCCGACCTCCGCGGGCACGACGCCGCCCGACCCTGCGGCCGACGCACCCGGCGATGGGGCACCTGAAGGCGCACCAAGCAGCGGGGCACCCGAAGGCGCACCAAGCAGCGGGGTACCCGAAAGCGCACCCGGCGACAAGGCACCTGAAGGCCCGCCCAAGAGCCCGTCCGGGAGCACCCCCGCCGGCCCCGGCTACACCGCGGTCTCCCTCTCCGCACCCGAACTTCCGCCCACCCCGGCGGCCCCGGCGCCCGAGGCCCCCGCGTCCCCGCCGCCCCCCGCGTACGTCCCGGGCGCGCCCGCAGCTCCCTCGCCCCTCGGTGCCTTCCTCGGGCGGGCGTTCCGCGGGGACTGGGCCGGGGCCGCGCAAGCCGCCCTGTGGCCCGTCGGGTTGGTGCTCGTCGCGGCCGTCGCGCTGGCCATGCCCGCCTACGGGCAGGACGACGGCGGCGGTGACGTGGTCGTCGGCTTCGGCGACCGGCTCCGCATCGCCCTGGCACTGCTGCTCCAAGCCGTGGGCGGCGGCTTCGAGGTCTCGGGGAGCGGGCGGCAGCAGTCGCCCGTGTTCGGCGGTGACAGCTCCAGCATGGACACCGCCATGGACGGCAGCGCCGCGCTGCACCTCATTCCGCTCACCGCCACCGCCCTGTGGATCGGGGCCCTCTTCATCGGCGTACGCATCCTGCGCACCCGCGTTCTCCTGCGCACCGGAGGCCACGGCGGCGGCACGGCCGGGCTCGAATCAGCCGTGCGCGTCACGCTGTTGGTGACGGTGGGCACCCTCGTGCTCGGCCTCTTCGCGCAGCCCGAGATCGAGGGCGTCTCGCTCTCCTCGTCGCCGTTCCTTGCCGCGCTCGGCGCGCTCGTACTCGCACTCGCCGTCTCCTTCGGTGTGCTGCACCGCTACGACCTGGCCCCGTGGCTGGCCCAACGGCCCGGCTGGCAGGCGGCGTTCCGCGCCACCGGCACCGCGCTGCGCGCACTGGCGGTCGTCCTCGTCCTCTGCTCGCTCGTCGCGTTCATCAGCCTCGCCCAGATCGACGACCTCGAAAGCCTCGCCGACCTCGACGACGCGGACGTGTCCCCCCTGCTCATCGCCCTGCTCCTGCTGCCGAACCTCGGCATCGCCGCCCTCGGCCTCGGCTGGGGAGCACCGCTCGACGCATCCGTGCAGGGCAGCAGTTCGGCGTACGGCGGCGCCCACGAGAGTGAATCCTTCGGGCTCTCCGAGCTGGGGGACGTCACCAACGACTGGGCGATCGTGGGGGCGTTGACGCTCGGGCTCGTGTGCGCGCTGGTCCTCGGCCTGCTGGCCGCGCGCCGCTCCGCGCACCGGGGTGAGCAACTCCTCTCCGCGGGAGTCTTCTTCGGGCTCTTCCTGTTCCTCGCCGGAGTCGGCGGGGTCAGTGTCGATGCCTCCGGAAGCGCATCGGCGGAGTTCGGTGGCGGAGGCGGCAGCGGATCGGGCAAGGGCACCTTCGAGGCGGGCGTGAGCGTGCCGGACGCACTGCTGTTCGGGCTGCTCTGGGTCTTCGCCGCCGCGCTCCTCGCGCCGTTCCTGCTCCAGATGGCGGGCCAGCGGACGGGGGTCGTCGCGGCACCGGTGTTGCCACAGGTCCCGCCGATGCCGGCCGGCCCCACGGGCGGGCCCGGTGCGCCCGGAGCTTCCGAAGCGGCCGGTTCCCTGGCCGACGCGCCCACCGAGGGTGCCGTAGGACTCGTGGGCCCCGTCTCGATCGACAAGCCCACGCCGGGAGTTGTCCCCACACCCCCCACGCCCACACCCTCCACGCCCCTCGCCCTGCCCGCGCCACAGCACGCGTACGACCCGGCCGCGTACGACCCCTCCGCGACCCCCGCGTACGCCCCCGCCTCCTACGACCCGCACGCCTACCAGCTGGGCCCGCAGCCCCCTGCCGCACCCGAGCGCCGTACCGCCCTCTGGGTCGCCACCCTCACCGCGGCCTTCGTCATCGGCAGCGGTATCGCGGCGGGCGTCCTGCTCTGGCAGGACAACAACGACGGCACGGCCGACAAGGCCGGGGGCAAGGACGACAAGCCCGCCGTGAGCCAGAGCCAGGACCCGACGCAGCCGCCGTCGCCGTCCCCCTCGGACAGCCCCTTCGATACCTCTCCGGAGGAGCCGAGCGCGAGCCCGGACACCGTGGACGGCGCACCCGAATCCGAACTGCCCGCGGGCTACGACCGGGTGTCCGACGTGAACGGCTTCGAGTTCGCCGTGCCCGAGGGCTGGAACCGCCAGGGCGAGGACCGCCCCGGCCAGATCGTGTACGCCGGGTCGCCCGGCCCGGAGCAGTTCCTCGTCGGCGTCGTCCCGAACGCCCCGTACACCTCGTACGAGAACTTCACGTCCATCGAGAAGGACGCGAAGAAGGACCCGAAGAAGTCGGACTACCAGCGGGTGCGGCTCGAACCGAACACCTTCCAGGGGCGCAGCGGCGCGATCTGGGAGTACACCTACACCGACAGGGCGGGCCGCGAGATCCACGCGCTGGACCAGAGTTACGTCGCGGACAACGGCACCGAGTACGCCATCCAGCTCTCCTGGCGCGCGGACTTCTGGCCCGTGGGCGAGGGCGAGAAGATCCACGGGATCGCGCTCGAACACTGGCGGCTCAACGACTGAGACTCCGGGTGGCGCCACAAAGGCGGGCGCCACCGCGGTCGGCGTCAGAGCACGGCGCCGACCTCGTTGTCCGGCTCGTCCAGTTCCTGTCGCAGCCCGCCGTCCGGAGGTCCCGGGCGGCGGGGCTCGCGTACGCCCGCGCCGCCCTCGCCCTCGCCGGGGCCGAGCTCGAACCAGACGGTGACGACGGCGTCGCGCGGGATCCACATGCCGGGGAGGGGGTACTGCCGGACCACGTGATCGAGGACGACCAGAGGGAAGTCGGGGCGGTCCGGCGCCGCGAGCAGCACGCCGTGCTTCGCCGCCGACTCGCGCGCGTCCACGGCCATCAGACCGATCAGCCGCGGCACGCGCACGTCATCCGTCCCGGGCACATCGGCTGCATCGGGCGTAATGGGCACGGTTGTCACCCCCTGCGGTACCCGCAGAGTAGACCCGCTACAGCGTCAGCCGGAAGCGGTGCGCCTCTCGCTCCGACCCCGGGACCGGCAGGGTCTGCGCCAGCTCCATGCCGAGCCGCCGGGTCACCGCCACGGACCGGGCGTTGCGGGCGTCGACCATCGCCACCACGTCCCGTACGCCCGCCGCGCGCACCCGGTCCAGGGTCGCCCGCGCGGCGGCGGTCGCGTACCCCTTGCCCCAGGCGGCCCGGCCGAGCCGCCAGCCGATCTCGATCTCGCCCTTGGGTCCCCACTCGTGCGGCCAGGGCTGCGCCCCGGTGAAGCCGATCGGCTCACCGTCCGCGTCGAGCAACGTCCAGAAGCAGAAGCCGTGTTCGGCGTCGTGTCTGCGCTGCCGGGCGGTCAGCTCCTCGTACACCGAGAGCTCGGCCGACACGCCCCCGTGGAACTCCATGACATCCGGGTCGTCGAAGAGCCGGTGCCAGACGAAGGCGTCCTCGTGGGTCGGAACGCGCAGGTGTACGGCGGGCAGGGTCTTGGTCGGCAGTGCCTGCTTTGTCACGGGTGGCCCTTCGGCTGGCTGATCAGTACCGCTGCATAGACTGCCCATAACACGTGCCCGCCGGCACACAGATTTCGAGCCTTGGGGAGAACCCGCCGTGACCGAACCCCAGCCCCTCACCGAACACACCGCTGATGTGATCGTCGTCGGGGCCGGGCCAGCCGGTTCCACGACCGCCTATTACCTGGCGAAGGCCGGACTTGACGTACTCCTCCTGGAAAAGACCGCTTTTCCCAGGGAGAAGGTCTGCGGCGACGGCCTGACGCCGCGCGCCACCAAACAGCTCGTGTCCATGGGGATCGACATCTCCGAGGAGGCGGGCTGGCTGCGCAACAAGGGCCTGCGCATCATCGGGGGCGGTGTGCGGCTCCAGCTCGACTGGCCGGAACTCGCCGCCTACCCGAACTACGGCCTGGTCCGTAAGCGCGACGACTTCGACGAGCAGCTCGCACGCCAGGCCCAGAAGGCGGGCGCCCGGCTGCACGAGCGCTGCAACGTCGGCGCCCCGATCGTCGACGACCGCACGGGCCGCATCACCGGTGTGCACGCCAAGGTCGGCGAGGAGAAGACGCCGGTCACCTTCCACGCCCCGCTGGTGGTCGCCGCCGACGGCAACTCGACGCGGCTGTCCCTCGCGATGGGTCTGCACCGCCGCGACGACCGCCCGATGGGCGTCGCCGTCCGCACGTACTTCACCTCTCCCCGCCACGACGACGACTACCTGGAGTCCTGGCTGGAGCTGTGGGACCGCCGCGGCGCCGAGGACCGGCTCCTTCCCGGCTACGGCTGGATCTTCGGCATGGGTGACGGCACGTCGAACGTCGGGCTCGGCATCCTCGACTCCTCCGCCGCCTTCAAGGAGCTGGACTGGCGCGAGGTGTTGAAGGCCTGGTGCGCCTCGATGCCGGAGGACTGGGGCTACACCCCGGACAACATGACGATGCCGATCCGCGGCGCCGCCCTGCCGATGGCCTTCAACCGCCAGCCGCACTACACCAAGGGCCTGCTCCTGGTGGGCGACGCGGGCGGCATGGTGAACCCCTTCAACGGCGAGGGCATCGCGTACGCCATGGAGTCCGGGCAGATCGCGGCGGACGTCATCGTCCAGGCGCACGCCCGCCAGACCCCCGGCCAGCGTGAACTGGCCCTCCACCGCTACCCGAAGGTCCTCAAGGACACGTACGGCGGCTACTACACGCTGGGCCGCGCCTTCGTGAAGCTCATCGGCAATCCGAAGGTCATGAAGATCGCCACGCAGCGCGGCCTGACGCACCCGATGCTGATGCGCTTCACGCTGAAGATGCTGGCCAACCTCACCGACCCGACGGGCGGCGACGCGATGGACCGCATCATCAACGGCCTGAGCAAGGTGGCACCGAAGGCGTGACGCTCTGTCCGATTTGCCCTTACCCCGTGGATGGTACGAGGCTGGCCGCATGATTTTCATCGCCGTCAAGTTCACCGTCCGCCCCGAGTACGCCGACAGCTGGCTGGAGCGGACCGCCGAGTTCACCCGGGCCACGCGCGCCGAGGAGGGCAACCTCTTCTACGACTGGTCCCGCAGCGTCGACGACCCCAACCAGTTCGTCCTCCTGGAGGGCTTCGCCTCGCAGGAGGCGGGCGCGGCGCACGTCGGGTCCGACCACTTCAAGGCCGGTATGGAGTCGATGTCCGAATTGATCGCCTCCACCCCCGAGATCATCCACACCGAGATCCCGGGCAGCAGCTGGTCCGAGATGGGCGAGCTCTCGCCGAAGAGCTGAAGCCCCGCAACGCGCGCAGAAGGGCCGGGAACCCCACTGGGGGGTTCCCGGCCCTTCTGGGTGGCTGTGAGGGCCCTTAGAGGACGCGCACGGCGCCGTCGGCGGGGTAGCCCGACAGGTCCTGGATGACAACGCCCTTGCCGGGGTTGGCGGCGTCGAGGTACTGGCCGTTACCGATGTACACACCCACGTGGTACGCGGAGCCGGCGCCACCCCAGTAAAGGATGTCGCCCACCTGGACGTTGGAGAGCGAGACCGGCGTACCGGCGACCGACTGGTCCTGCGAGACGCGCGGAAGGTCCACGCCCGCCTGCTTGAACGCGGCCTGGACGAGGCTGGAGCAGTCCCAGGCGTTGGGTCCGGAGGCACCCATGACGTACGCGTCACCGAGCTGGGCCTTGAGGAAGCTGATGACCGAGCCGACACTGCCGCTGGCCGGGGCGGGCGCATCGGCGGTGGAGGCGCTGGAGCCGCCGGCGGCGCTGAGCGTCGTGCGCTCGGACGAACGCGAGGCGCGCTCCTCCTCCGCCTTCTTCTTGGCGGCGGCCTCGGCCTTCGCCTTGGCCTTCGCCTTGGCTTCGGCCTGCGCCTGGTCTTCCTTGGCCTGCTTGGCGGCCTTCACGGCGGCCGCGTCCTGCTCGGCACGGAGCTCGTAGCTGTCGGCGGTCTGCTGGGTGGCTTCCGCGGACTGCGCGATCTGCGTGGAGAGATCCGTGGTGAGCGTGGGCATTTCGATGGTCTCGGTCACCGGCTCGGCTGCGGTCGCCGTGCCAGCTGCCGCGGCCACTGCCAGGGTGCTGAGGACGCCACCGGCAACTCCGGCGCGCAGGGCCTGCTTCGTGGCGCTACGACGGGGCTTCCGGTGGCTGGGTATGTGAGCGGTGTGGGACATGAGAACAACCGCTATCAGGGAGTCAGGGTTCCCATCAAGAAACGTGGTCTGCGCCACAGTTGCCCCTGAGGGCCGTGAATCCCGGGCGTGTCACTTCTTATTGACGCCGTAACGGGCAATGCGGACAACGGCGATCACGCCTGTGATCATGGGTTTTCTGCGATACGCCCGAATTGCCCGTGGACTACCACCGGTTGAGCCGGTTGGCCAAGCCCGGTTTATTCGCTGCTCATGGCAGTGTGGCGCAGGTCACAGGCGTAGGCCCGGGGGATCTCTCCGAGATCCCGTCGAGACCTTCCCGAGATCTCCCGAAGAATTCAGGGGTGTTGCCCGTATGGGGGATCGGTGACGGATCGACGAGGGATCGACGGTGGATCGACGACGGGCCCGTGCCGAAGGGGTGCCGATTCACCCTCGGGCGGATGCCGCTCCGGTCGACCGCGAAGGCGTCGCTCCGGTCGCCCGTGAAGGCGTCGCTCCGGTCGCTCGTGAATCGGTGCACGCGTCAGTGGGCCGTTCGCGGCCGTTCGTGGCCGTTCGTGGCCGTCCGGGGTTCGTCCGCGGCTGTCCGACGTTGGGTCGCCGCCGTCCACTCTCGTCCCCACCTCTCCCGCCAAAGCGTGAACGAGCCGCCACTATCAAGCCATCGCGTCCAGCGCCAATTTGCTTATTGCGGCCATCGCTTGATAGGGCGACCCCCTACCGACCAGGGGTAACTCGGTGAGATGTCACCTCTGGTGATCACTCAGGCGCTTCGCGTATGAAGATCACCGCTCATCCGACTTCATGATCCTTCGTCAGGTGGTGGAGATCACAAAGCCGTTGTCGCACCCCGTGTCGCAGATCACAGACCGGCGGGCATAAGATGCGGGGCAGTTGGGCTTGTGACCTGCTTCACATGTACGCGATCTTCGTGGGGGCGGGGCGCAGTCCAGTGCAACCGCCAACAGTCAGTGCCGACTGAGAGGAGCGAGGAGCGTGAACGCCTATGCGCCCATCCTCGTGCTGGGAGCCCTCGGGGCAGGCTTTGCGATCTTCTCCGTGGTCATGGCCACGCTTATCGGTCCAAAGCGGTACAACCGCGCCAAGCTCGAGGCGTATGAGTGCGGTATCGAGCCGACGCCGACTCCGGCCGGCGGCGGGCGATTCCCCATCAAGTACTACCTGACGGCGATGCTCTTCATCGTCTTCGACATCGAGATCGTCTTCCTTTACCCCTGGGCCGTCACCTTCGACGCGCTGGGGATTTTCGGGCTCGTGGAGATGCTGCTCTTCGTGCTCACCGTCTTCGTCGCGTACGCGTACGTATGGCGGCGTGGCGGCCTGGAATGGGACTAAAGGTCTGAGGGGCCAAGAGCATGGGACTCGAAGAGAAACTGCCGAGCGGTTTTCTGCTGACCACCGTCGAACAAGCCGCGGGCTGGGTGCGCAAGTCATCCGTCTTCCCCGCGACCTTCGGCCTTGCGTGCTGCGCCATCGAGATGATGACGACGGGAGCCGGGCGTTATGACCTGGCTCGCTTCGGCATGGAGGTCTTCCGCGGTTCACCGCGCCAGGCCGACCTGATGATCGTGGCCGGACGTGTGAGCCAGAAGATGGCGCCGGTCCTGCGGCAGGTCTATGACCAGATGCCCAACCCCAAGTGGGTCATTTCCATGGGGGTTTGCGCTTCGTCGGGCGGGATGTTCAACAATTACGCGATTGTGCAGGGCGTGGACCACATTGTCCCTGTTGACATCTATTTGCCCGGCTGTCCGCCGCGGCCCGAGATGCTGATGGACGCCATCCTCAAGCTTCACCAGAAGATCCAGGGCGGCAAGCTCGGGGTCAACGCCGAGGAAGCGGCCCGCGAGGCGGAGGAGGCGGCCCTCAAGGCCCTCCCCACCATCGAGATGAAGGGGCTGCTGCGGTGAGCGACGCGCACGACGAGCACCTGAACGGGAACGGCGTTCCCGCACCCCGCGACGAGGCCGGCAAGGTCATCGGCGTCCGTAAGGGCATGTTCGGCGCCAACAACGGCGGCGACACGTCCGGTTACGGCGGCCTGGTGCGCACGGTCACCCTGCCGGGCGCCTCCGCGCGCCCGTACGGCGGCTGGTTCGACGAAGTCGCGGACGAGCTGGAAGGGGCCCTGGAGGAGCAGGGGCTCCTGCCCGAGAACGCGATCGAGAAGACGGTCGTCGACCGCGACGAGCTCACCTTCCACATCGCGCGCGAGCACCTCGTCCGGGTCGCCCAGACCCTGCGCGACGACCCGGCCCTGCGCTTCGAGCTCTGCACGGGCGTCTCGGGGGTGCACTTCCTCGAGGACAAGGGCCGCGAGCTGCACGCCGTCTACCACCTGCGCTCGATCACCCACAACCGCCTGATCCGGCTCGAAGTCAGTGCCCCTGACGCCGATCCGCACGTCCCCTCGCTGGTCCCCGTCTACCCGACGAACGACTGGCACGAGCGCGAGGCGTACGACTTCTTCGGCCTGATCTTCGACGGTCACCCGGCGCTGACGCGGATCATGATGCCGGACGACTGGCAGGGCTTCCCGCAGCGCAAGGACTACCCCCTCGGCGGCATCCCCGTCGAGTACAAGGGCGCCCAGATCCCGGCTCCGGACCAGCGGAGGTCGTACAGCTGATGTCCACTTCTCATGCTTCCGCTCGGGAGACGACCGAGGGGACTGTATATACAGTCACCGGCGGCGACTGGGACGAGGTCGTCCAGTCCGCCGCCCGGTCCGACGACGAGCGCATCATCGTCAACATGGGTCCGCAGCACCCCTCCACCCATGGTGTGCTCCGGCTCATCCTGGAGATCGAGGGCGAGACCGTCTCCGAGGCCCGCTGCGGCATCGGCTATCTGCACACGGGCATCGAGAAGAACCTCGAATACCGCACGTGGACGCAGGGCACGACGTTCGTCACGCGCATGGACTACCTGACGCCGTTCTTCAACGAGGCGGCGTACTGCCTCGGGGTCGAGAAGCTCCTCGGCATCGAGGACCAGATCCCGGACCGCGCCTCGGTCATCCGCGTGCTCCTGATGGAGCTCAACCGGCTCTCGTCGCACCTGGTGTGCATCGCCACCGGCGGCATGGAGCTGGGCGCGACGACGATCATGATCTACGGCTTCCGTGATCGTGAACTCGTCCTAGACATCTTCGAGTTGATCACCGGCCTGCGCATGAACCACGCGTACATCCGGCCCGGCGGACTCGCCCAGGACCTGCCTCCGGGCGCGGTGGACCAGATCCGCGAGTTCGTGAAGAAGATGCGGAAGAACCTCGGCGAGTACGACAAGCTCGCCACCGGGAACCCCATCTTCAAGGCCCGTATGCAGGACGTCGGCTACCTCGACCTCGCGGGCTGCATGGCCCTCGGCGCCACGGGACCCGTCCTGCGCTCGGCCGGTCTGCCGCACGACCTGCGCAAGGCGCAGCCCTACTGCGGGTACGAGAACTACGAGTTCGACGTGCCGACCGCCGACACCTGCGACTCCTACGGACGCTTCCTGATCCGCCTGGAGGAGATGCGCCAGTCGCTGCGCATCGTCGAGCAGTGCCTCGACCGCCTCGCGCCCGGCCCGGTCATGGTGGGTGACAAGAAGATCGCCTGGCCCGCGCAACTGGCGCTCGGCCCGGACGGCCTCGGCAACTCGCTCGACCACATCAAGAAGATCATGGGCACCTCCATGGAGGCCCTGATCCACCACTTCAAGCTGGTGACCGAGGGCTTCCGGGTCCCGGCCGGGCAGGCGTACACCGCGGTCGAGTCGCCCAAGGGCGAGCTCGGCGTGCATGTCGTCTCCGACGGCGGCACCCGCCCCTACCGGGTCCACTTCCGCGACCCGTCCTTCACCAACCTGCAGGCCATGGCGGCGATGTGCGAGGGCGGCCAGGTCGCCGACGTCATCGTCGCCGTCGCGTCCATCGACCCCGTGATGGGAGGCGTCGACCGGTGACCACCACTCCTTCCCAACAGGGTGCGGGCGTCAGCCTGGGCATGCCCCAACTCCCCGCCCCCGACTACCCGGCCGACGTACGGGCCAGGCTCGACGCGGACGCCAAGGAGATCATCTCCCGCTACCCGGACTCCCGGTCGGCGCTCCTTCCGCTGCTGCACCTGGTGCAGTCGGAGGAAGGTCACGTCACGCGCACGGGCATGGCCTTCTGCGCGGACGTGCTCGGCCTGACCACCGCCGAGGTCACCGCGGTCGCGACCTTCTACACGATGTACCGGCGCAAGCCCTCCGGTGACTACCAGGTCGGCGTCTGCACCAACACCCTGTGCGCCGTCATGGGCGGCGACGCGATCTTCGAGTCGCTGCAGGAGCACCTGGGTGTCGGCAACGAGGGGACCACAGAGGACGGCAAGGTCACGCTGGAGCACATCGAGTGCAACGCGGCCTGTGACTTCGCTCCCGTCGTGATGGTCAACTGGGAGTTCTTCGACAACCAGACTCCCGACACCGCCAAGCGGCTCGTCGACGACCTGCGCGCGGGCGTGCAGGTCGAGCCGACCCGCGGCGCCCCCTTGTGCACGTACAAGGAGACGGCCCGGATCCTGGCGGGCTTCCCGGACGAGCGCGCCGGCGCCGTCGAGGCGACCGGTGGCGCGGGCCCGGCCTCGCTGATCGGACTGCGCCTGGCCAAGGGCGAGGTGGCTCAGCCGCGCGTGGTGCACCCGCGCACGGGCGGTCCGCAGGACGAGGCGCCGGCCGAGCACCTCAGCTCGCACGACGCACCGCAGGAGACCTCGGCATCCGACCCGGCCCACCCGGCCGGACCGACCGCCGAGGAGGGGGAGTGATGACCTTGGCAGCCGAGATCGACAACGAGACGAGCCCCGAGAAGCTGCTCGCGCCGGTGCTTTCGGCGTTCTGGGACGAGGAGAAGTCCTGGACACTGGACACCTACCGACGGCACGAGGGGTACGAAGGCCTGCGCAAGGCCCTGGCCATGGCGCCGGACGATCTCATCGCGTACGTGAAGGACTCCGGTCTGCGCGGCCGTGGCGGCGCGGGATTCCCCACCGGAATGAAATGGCAGTTCATTCCGCAAGGGGATGGAAAGCCGCACTATCTAGTTGTCAACGCCGACGAATCGGAGCCGGGGACCTGCAAGGACATCCCGCTCCTCTTCGCGAACCCGCATTCCCTCATCGAGGGGATCGTGATCGCGTGTTACGCGATCCGTTCTTCGCATGCCTTCATCTACCTGCGCGGTGAAGTCGTCCCCGTGCTCAGGCGGTTGCACGAGGCCGTGCGTGAGGCGAAAGAGGCGGGGTTCCTGGGCGAGAACATCCTGGGCAGCGGACTCGATCTCGAACTCACCGTGCACGCGGGTGCGGGCGCGTACATCTGTGGTGAGGAGACCGCGCTGCTCGACTCGCTCGAAGGCCGCCGTGGCCAGCCGCGACTGCGTCCCCCTTTCCCGGCCGTCGCGGGCCTCTACGCATGCCCCACTGTTGTCAATAACGTCGAGTCCATCGCGTCGGTTCCCGCGATCCTGAATCGCGGAAAAGACTGGTTCAAGTCGATGGGGAGCGAGAAGTCCCCCGGCTTCACGCTCTATTCGCTGAGCGGCCACGTCACGAGCCCCGGCCAGTACGAGGCGCCGCTCGGCATCACCCTGCGCCAGTTGCTCGACATGAGCGGCGGGATCAGGGCGGGCCACCGGCTCAAGTTCTGGACGCCGGGCGGCTCCTCGACGCCGATGTTCACCGACGAGCACCTCGATGTCCCGCTGGACTACGAGGGAGTGGGCGCCGCCGGGTCGATGCTCGGCACGAAGGCCCTGCAGTGCTTCGACGAGACGACGTGCGTGGTGCGGGCGGTCACCCGCTGGACCGAGTTCTACGCCCACGAGTCCTGCGGCAAGTGCACGCCCTGCCGCGAAGGAACGTACTGGCTGGTCCAGTTGCTCCGCGACATCGAGGCCGGCAAGGGCGTCATGTCCGACCTGGACAAGCTGAACGACATCGCCGACACCATCAACGGCAAGTCCTTCTGCGCCCTCGGTGACGGCGCCGCGTCGCCGATCTTCTCCTCGCTCAAGTACTTCCGCGAGGAGTACGAGCAGCACATCACCGGCAAGGGCTGCCCCTTCGACCCGGCGAAGTCGACTCTCTGGGCCGACCGGCCCTCCGCACATTCGGAGGTGAACGCATGACAGTACTGAATTCGAATAGCGGCTCCGCCGCGGGCGAACGCGCTCCCTCCGGGGGCGGTGAGGCGGCGGTTCCGCCGGAGGACCTCGTATCGCTGACGATCGACGGCATCGAGATCAGCGTCCCCAAGGGGACCCTGGTCATCCGGGCCGCCGAGCTCCTCGGCATCGAGATCCCGCGGTTCTGCGACCACCCGCTGCTCGACCCCGCGGGCGCCTGCCGGCAGTGCATCGTCGAGGTGGAGGGCCAGCGCAAGCCGATGGCCTCCTGCACCATCACCTGCACCGACGGCATGGTCGTGAAGTCGCAGCTCTCCTCGCCGGTCGCGGAGAAGGCCCAGCGCGGTGTGATGGAGCTGCTCCTCATCAACCACCCGCTGGACTGCCCGGTCTGCGACAAGGGCGGCGAGTGCCCGCTGCAGAACCAGGCGATGCAGGTCGGCGACACGGACTCCCGCTTCGAGGGCAAGAAGCGGACGTTCGAGAAGCCGGTGCCGATTTCGACGCAGGTCCTCCTCGACCGCGAGCGGTGCGTGCTCTGCGCTCGCTGCACCCGGTTCTCCAACCAGATCGCGGGCGACCCGATGATCGAGCTGCTGGAGCGCGGTGCGCTCCAGCAGGTCGGCACGGGCGAGGGTGACCCGTTCGAGTCGTACTTCTCCGGGAACACCATCCAGATCTGCCCGGTCGGCGCGCTGACCTCGGCGGCGTATCGCTTCCGCTCCCGGCCCTTCGACCTGGTGTCGTCGCCGTCGGTGTGCGAGCACTGCGCGGGCGGCTGCGCGACGCGCACCGACCACCGTCGCGGCAAGGTCATGCGGCGGCTCGCGGCGGACGACCCCGAGGTCAACGAGGAGTGGCTCTGCGACAAGGGGCGCTTCGGCTTCCGTTACGCGCAGAAGCCGGACCGGCTCACCACGCCGCTGGTGCGCAACGCGGAGACGGGTGAGCTGGAGACCGCGAGCTGGCCCGAGGCTCTCGAAGTCGCGGCCAACGGGCTCGCCGCGGCGCGCGGCCGGGCCGGCGTGCTGACCGGCGGGCGCCTCACCGTGGAGGACGCCTACGCGTACAGCAAGTACGCGCGCGTGGCGCTCGACACGAACGACATCGACTTCCGCGCGCGCGTGCACAGCAGCGAGGAGGCCGACTTCCTCGCCGCCCGTGTCGCGGGACGGGGCCGGGATCTCGACGGCGCCGGAGTCACGTACGCGGAAGTGGAGAAGGCGCCGGCGGTCCTGCTCGTCGGATTCGAGGCCGAGGAGGAGGCGCCCGGGATCTTCCTGCGGCTTCGCAAGGCCTGGCGCAAGTACGGCCAGCGGACGTTCTCGCTCGCCACGCATCAGACGCGGGGCCTGGAGAAGGCGGGCGGCACGCTGTTGCCCGCGGCTCCCGGCACCGAGACGGAGTGGCTCGACGCGCTGTCCGCCGGATCCGGCCTCGAGGGCGACGGCGCCACGGCGGCCGAGGCGCTGCGCGCTTCGGGTGCGGTGATCGTGGTCGGCGAGCGGCTCGCCGCCGTACCGGGCGGGCTCACCGCAGCCGTACGGGCCGCGTCCGCGACCGGCGCGCGGCTGGTGTGGGTTCCGCGCCGGGCGGGGGAGCGCGGCGCCATCGAGGCCGGTGCGCTGCCCTCGCTGCTGCCCGGCGGGCGCCCGTCCACCGACCCGCGCGCGCGGGACGAGGTCGCGGCCGCCTGGCGCGTCGCCGAACTCCCGCATCGCTACGGCCGCGACACCGGCCAGATCATCGAGGCCGCGGCGACCGGCGAACTGGGCGCGCTCCTGGTGGCGGGTGTGGAGGTCGCCGACCTTCCCGATCCGGCACGCGCGCGTGAAGCACTCTCCGAGGTCGGGTTCCTGGTCTCGCTGGAGCTGCGGCCCAGTGAGGTCACCGCGAACGCCGACGTCGTGCTCCCCGTGGCCGCGGTCGCGGAGAAGCCCGGCACGTTCCTCAACTGGGAGGGCAGGGCGCGGATGTTCGACGCCGCCCTCAAGCCCGACCAGATGACGCGCACACTGGCGCCGACGGACGCGCGGGTGCTGCACATGCTGGCCGACGCCGGGGACGTACATCTCGGTCTTCCCGACCTGGCGACGGCCCGGCGTGAGCTGGACCGGCTCGGCGGCTGGGAAGGAACGCACGCCGCCGAGCCCCTGGAGACAGGTGCTCAGCCGCCGAGGCCCGCCTCCGGAGAGGCCGTTCTCGCGGGGCACCGGCTGCTGCTCGACCAGGGCCGCCTCCAGGAGGGCGACGAGGCGCTGGCCGGCACCCGGCACGCCGCGGTCGCCAGGCTCTCCGCGGCCACCGCGGCCGAGGCCGGCGTGAAGGACGGCGACATGCTGGCCGTCACCGGCTCCGCGGGGGCGGCCGAACTGCCGCTCCAGGTCACCGAGATGCCCGACCGCGTGGTGTGGCTGCCGCTGAACTCGACCGGGGGAGGCGTCACTTCCGACACCGGTGCGCGCCCCGGCGACCTCGTCCGCATCGGCCCGGCGCTCCTGCCGGAGCCCTCTGAGGCCCCGGAGGTGACGTCATGATGCACAACGTGGTGCCGCTCGCGGCGGAAGACCTGTCCATGTTCGGCCGCGACCCGTGGTGGCTGGTCGCCGTCAAGGCGGTCTTCTGCTTCGCGTTCCTGATGGTGACGGTGCTCTTCTCCATCGTGTGGGAGCGCAAGGTCGTCGCCTGGATGCAGCTGCGCATCGGCCCCAACCGGCACGGCCCCTGGGGCATGCTGCAGTCCCTCGCGGACGGCATCAAGCTGATGCTCAAGGAAGACCTGATCGTCAAGCGCGCGGACAAGGTGGTGTACATCCTCGCGCCGATCGTCGCGGCCATCCCGGCCTTCATGGCGATCGCGGTGATCCCCTTCGGCCCCGCGGGCAACGAGATCTCCATCTTCGGCCAGCGCACGACGATGCAGCTCACCGACCTGCCGATCGCGATGCTCTACATCCTCGCGGTCGCCTCGGTCGGCATCTACGGCATCGTGCTGGCGGGCTGGAGCTCCGGTTCGACCTATCCGCTCCTCGGCGGTCTGCGTTCCTGCGCGCAGATGATCTCGTACGAGATCGCGATGGGCGCCGCGTTCGCCTCGGTGTTCCTCTACTCCGGGTCGATGTCGACGTCGGCGATCGTGGAGGCGCAGGCGGACCGCTGGTACGTCCTGCTGCTCCCGGTGTCGTTCCTGATCTACATCGTGACGATGATCGGTGAGACCAACCGCGCCCCGTTCGACATGCCGGAGTCCGAGGGCGACCTCGTCGGCGGCTTCAACACCGAGTACTCGTCGATCAAGTTCGCGCTGTTCATGCTCGCCGAGTACGTCAACATGGTCACCGTCTCGGCGGTCTCGGTCACCCTCTTCCTGGGCGGCTGGCGGGCCCCGTATCCGGTCAGCACCTTCTGGGAGGGCGCGAACCACGGCTGGTGGCCGATGCTCTGGTTCGTGATCAAGGTCCAGCTGCTGCTGTTCTTCTTCATCTGGCTGCGCGGCACGCTGCCACGCGTCCGCTACGACCAGCTCATGAAGCTCGGCTGGAAGGTCCTGATCCCGGTCTCGGTCGTCTGGCTGATGCTCGTGGCGACGGTCAAGGCGATGCGGAACGAGAACTACGACTTCACCTCGATCGCGCTCTATGTGGGCGGCGGAGTCATCGCGTTGCTGTTGCTCTCCGTCGTCGTCGACATCTTCCGCGACAAGCGCGAGAAGGAAGCGACGGCACGATCCGAGAGCGAGGAGCCGGTCGCCTTCGACCCGATGGCGGGCGGATTCCCGGTCCCGCCCCTGCCCGGACAGAGCCTGCCGCCCGTACCGCGACGACGCTCGCGCCAGGAGCGCGAGTTGATTGTCAGTGGTGGGCCGGATACTCAAAGTGACGGAACCCGAAGTGACGGAAAGGAGGCGTCCGATGGCTGAGTCGAAGAAAGAGCCGCAGCAGGAGCCACACGAGTCGAACCAATCGAAGCAGGGGTTCCAGAACCCCGTCGCGGGCTTCGGCGTGACCTTCAAGGCCATGTTCAAGAAGCGGCTGACCGAGCAGTATCCGGAGCAGGAGAAGACCACCGCTCCCCGCTTCCACGGCAGGCACCAGCTCAATCGCCATCCGGACGGCCTGGAGAAGTGCATCGGCTGTGAGCTCTGCGCCTGGGCCTGCCCCGCGGACGCGATCTATGTGGAGGGCGCGGACAACACCGAGGAGGAGCGCTACTCCCCGGGCGAGCGGTACGGCCGCGTCTACCAGATCAATTACGCCCGCTGCATCCTGTGCGGTCTGTGCATCGAGGCGTGCCCCACGCGCGCGTTGACGATGACGAACGAGTTCGAGCTGGCCGACAGCAGCCGCGAGAACCTCATCTACACCAAGGAGCAGCTGCTCGCGGGCCTGGAGGAAGGCATGGTCGAGTCACCGCACTCGATCTTCCCGGGCACGGACGAGCAGGACTACTACCGCGGTCTCGTGACGGAGGCCGCGCCGGGCACGGTGCCCCAAGTGGCCCTCTCCAAGGGGGAGACGCCCCAGGAGGCCGCCTCCACCTTCGGGGACTCCGAACCCGCGTCGGGGGAGGTGATCAACCGATGACGCAGCTCGCCGCCTACACCACCTCCACCGGTGAGGCCGTCCAGTTCTGGGTGCTCGGCGCGGTCGCCGTGATCGGCGCCCTGTGCACGATCCTCATGAAGAAGGCCGTGCACAGCGCGCTCTGTCTCGCCGGAACCATGATCATCTTGGCGGTCTTCTACCTCGCCAACGGGGCGTACTTCCTGGGCATCGTCCAGGTCGTCGTCTACACCGGCGCGATCATGATGCTCTTCCTCTTCGTGGTCATGCTCGTAGGTGTCACCGCCGCCGACTCCCTGAAGGAGACCATCAAGGGTCAGCGCTGGCTGGCCGGCGTCTGTGGCTTCGGCTTCGCCCTCCTGCTCTTCGCGGGGATCGGGAACGCCTCGGTGAACGAATTCGCCGGACTCGGCAAGGCGAACGCCGGCGGCAACGTGGAGGGCCTCGCCGAGAGCATCTTCACGAAGTACGTCTTCGCGTTCGAGATCACCGGCGCGCTGCTCATCACCGCCACGGTCGGCGCGATGGTGCTCACCCACCGCGAGCGCACGGAGCGCGCCAAGACGCAGCGGGAGATGTCCGAGGAGCGCGTGCGGTCCAATCACCTTCCGCCGCTGCCCGCCCCCGGTGTCTACGCCCGGCACAACGCCGTGGACGTCGCGGGTCTCCTCCCCGACGGCACCCCCTCCGAGCTCACGGTCAACAAGACGCTGCGCGAGCGCGGCCAGATCCGCGATGTGTCGGACGAGGCACTCGATGATCTGCGGGCCCTCGAACAGCGTTCCGCGGAGCGTCTGGAGCGGTCGCCCAAGACCGAGGAGGCGTCGAAGTGAATCCGGTCAACTACCTGTATCTCGCGGCGCTGTTGTTCTCGATCGGCGCCACCGGCGTGCTGATCAGGCGGAACGCGATCGTGGTCTTCATGTGTATCGAGCTGATGCTCAACGCGTGCAACCTCGCCTTCGTGGCCTTCTCCCGGCTGCACGGCAATCTCGACGGCCAGATCATCGCCTTCTTCACGATGGTCGTCGCCGCGGCGGAAGTCGTGGTCGGCCTCGCGATCATCGTGTCCCTGTTCCGCTCCCGTCACTCGGCCTCGGTCGACGACGCCAGCCTGATGAAGCTGTAAGGGGTCGCTGAAAAGTGGAGAACCTGATCGCGCTGCTCGTAGCGGCGCCTCTGCTCGGAGCGGCCGTACTGCTGTGCGGCGGGCGGCGTTTGGACCGTGTCGGCCACTGGCTCGGCACGCTGCTCGCGGCCGCCTCCTTCGTCGTCGGTGTGATGCTCTTCGCCGACATGCTGGGCAAGGGCGCCGAGGAGCGCTCCCTGTCGCAGCACCTGTTCAGCTGGATCCCCGTGGAGGGTTTCCAGGCGGACGTCGCCTTCCAGCTCGACCAGCTGTCGATGACGTTCGTCCTGCTGATCACCGGTGTGGGCACCCTGATCCACATCTACTCCATCGGGTACATGGAGCACGACGAGCGGCGCCGCCGCTTCTTCGGCTATCTGAACCTGTTCCTCGCGGCGATGCTCATCCTCGTCCTCGCCGACAACTACCTGCTTCTGTACGTCGGATGGGAGGGCGTCGGCCTCGCCTCGTACCTCCTGATCGGCTTCTGGCAGCACAAGCCCAGCGCGGCCACCGCCGCGAAGAAGGCCTTCCTGGTCAACAGGGTCGGCGACATGGGCCTCTCGATCGCCATCATGCTGATGTTCACCACCTTCGGGACGTTCGCCTTCGGGCCCGTCCTGGAGGCCACGGGTGAGACGTCGGAGGGCAAGCTGACGGCCATCGGCCTGATGCTGCTGCTCGCGGCGTGCGGCAAGTCGGCCCAGGTGCCGCTGCAGTCCTGGCTCGGCGACGCGATGGAGGGCCCGACCCCGGTCTCGGCCCTCATCCACGCGGCGACGATGGTGACCGCGGGCGTGTACTTGATCGTCCGCTCCGGCGCGATCTTCAACGGTGCACCGGACGCGCAACTCGTCGTCACCGTCGTGGGCGCGGTCACGCTGCTCTTCGGTGCGATCGTCGGTTGCGCGAAGGACGACATCAAGAAGGCGCTCGCCGGATCGACGATGTCCCAGATCGGGTACATGATCCTGGCCGCGGGCCTCGGCCCCATCGGCTACGTCTTCGCGATCATGCACCTGGTGACACACGGCTTCTTCAAGGCCGGGCTCTTCCTCGGGGCCGGTTCGGTCATGCACGGCATGAACGACGAGGTCGACATGCGGAAGTACGGCGGCCTCCGGAAGTACATGCCGGTCACCTTCGTGACCTTCGGGCTCGGCTATCTGGCGATCATCGGCTTCCCCGGCCTGTCCGGCTTCTTCTCCAAGGACAAGATCATCGAGGCGGCCTTCGCCAAGGGCGGCACGGAGGGCTGGATCCTCGGCTCGGTCGCGCTGCTCGGCGCCGCGATCACCGCGTTCTACATGACACGCGTGATGATCATGACCTTCTTCGGTGAGAAGCGCTGGCAGCCCGACGCGGACGGCCACGAGCCGCACCCGCACGAGTCGCCCAGGTCCATGACGATCCCGATGATCGTGCTCGCCTTCGGGTCGGTCTTCGCGGGTGGCTTCTTCAGCATCGGCGACCACTTCATGCACTGGCTGGAGCCGGTCACCCAGCACGACCACGGTGACTCGCCGCTGAGCGCCACCACGGTCACGGCCGCCACCATGGTCGTCCTGGTCATCGGTGTGGCCCTGGCCTACGTCCAGTACGGCCGCCGCCCCGTCCCGGTCACCGCCCCGCGCGGTTCGCTGCTCACCCGGGCGGCCCGCCGCGATCTCCTCCAGGACGACTTCAACCACGTCGTCCTGGTCCGCGGCGGGGAGCACCTCACCCGCTCCCTGGTCTACGTCGACCACACCCTGGTCGACGGAGTCGTCAACGGCACGGCGGCCTCGGTCGGCGGGCTCTCCGGGCGGCTGCGCAAGATGCAGAACGGCTATGCCCGCTCCTACGCGGTCTCGATGTTCGGCGGCGTTGCGGTACTCATCGCCGCGACCCTGCTGATGAGGGCGGTCTGATACCGATGTCCTTTCCTCTGCTGACAGCGACGGCGGCCCTGCCCGCGGTCGGCGCGATCGCCACGGCAGCCGTTCCGGCCGCCCGGCGCACCGCCGCCAAGTGGCTCGCGCTGCTCGTGTCGCTCGCCACGCTCGCGCTCGCCGTGACCGTGCTCGTGCGGTTCGACCCCGACGGGGCCCGCTATCAACTGACCGAGTCGCGTTCGTGGATCGCGGAATTCGGGGTGGGGTACGAGCTCGGCGTGGACGGCATCGGTGTCGCCCTCATCGCGCTCACCGCCCTCCTGATGCCCTTCATCATCCTGGCGGGCTGGCACGACGCCGATCCTCTGGAAACCAAGTCGTCGCGGTGGCGGCCGACCCAGGGCTTCTTCGCCCTGATCCTCGCCGTCGAGGCGATGGTGATCATGTCGTTCGAGGCCACCGACGTCTTCCTCTTCTACATCTTCTTCGAAGCCATGCTCATCCCGATGTACTTCCTCATCGGCGGCTTCGGGGACCGTGCCCACGCGGGCACCGACGAGAACGCGTCGGCGCAACGCTCGTACGCGGCCGTGAAGTTCCTCCTCTACAACCTCGTCGGCGGCCTGATCATGCTGGCCGCCGTGATCGGGCTCTATGTGGTGGCGGGGAACTTCTCGCTCCAGGAGATCACCGAGGCGCGGGCCAACGGCTCGCTGGAGATGGCCACGAGCACCGAGCGGTGGCTGTTCCTCGGCTTCTTCTTCGCCTTCGCGGTGAAGGCGCCGCTGTGGCCGCTGCACACCTGGCTGCCGAACGCGATGGGCGAGGCCACGGCCCCGGTCGCCGTGCTGATCACGGCGGTCGTCGACAAGGTCGGCACCTTCGCGATGCTGCGCTTCTGCCTCGGGCTCTTCCCCGAGGCGAGCAAGTGGGCGACGCCGGCCATCCTCGTGCTCGCGCTGATCAGCATCATCTACGGCGCGCTGCTCGCGGTCGGCCAGCGCGACATCAAGCGCCTGGTGGCGTACGCGTCGATCTCGCACTTCGGGTTCATCATTCTCGGGATCTTCGCGATGACCTCGCAGGGCCAGTCCGGCGCGACGCTCTACATGGTCAACCACGGGATCTCGACGGCCGCCCTGATGCTGGTGGCGGGATTCCTGATCTCGCGGCGCGGTTCGCGGCTCATCGCGGACTACGGAGGGGTGCAGAAGGTCGCACCGGTGCTCGCGGGCACCTTCCTGATCGGCGGTCTCGCGACGCTCTCGCTGCCGGGACTCGCGCCGTTCGTGAGTGAATTCCTGGTCCTGGTCGGCGCGTTCGCGCGCTATCCGGTGGCCGGGATCATCGCCACCATCGGCATCGTGCTCGCCGCGCTCTACACCCTCGTCCTCTACCAGCGGACGATGACGGGCCCGGTGAAGCCGGAGGTCTCGGCCATGCCGGACCTGCGGGTGCGTGAGCTCTTGGTCGTCGCGCCGCTGATCGCGCTCCTGATCGGCCTCGGCGTCTACCCGAAGCCGCTCACCGAGCTGGTGAACCCGGCGGTCAAGCACACCATGTCCGACGTACAGCAGAAGGACCCGAAGCCCGACGTGGAGGCGGCCAAGTGAGCGCATCAGCCGTCCACAGCCTGTGGACAATGGCGTCGGCCGCGGCGCCGCAAGATCAGATCGACAAGATCGACACTCCCACGATCGAGTACGGGCAGCTGTCACCTACGTTGATCGTCATCGGCGCGGCGGTCCTCGGGATCCTCATCGAGGCCTTCGTGCCGCGGAAGTCCCGTTACTACGCGCAGGTGTTCGTGGCGGTCGTCGCCCTCACCGCGGCCTTCGCCGCGGTCGTCGGCCTCGCCGCCACCGGGTACGGCACGACGAAGGCGCACATCGCGGCCATGGGCGCGATCGCGGTCGACGGACCCGCGCTCTTCCTGCAGGGCACGATCCTCCTGGCGGGCCTCGTCGCGATCTTCACCTTCGCGGAGCGGCGGCTCGATCCGGTGGCGCACGGCAAGCGCGTCGACTCGTTCGCCGCGCAGGCCGGTTCCGTGCCGGGCAGCGAGAGCGAACAGGCCGCCACGAAGGCCGGGTTCACCACCACCGAGGTGTTCCCGCTGGCGCTCTTCGCGATCGGCGGGATGCTCGTCTTCCCGTCGGCGAACGACCTCCTGACGCTCTTCATCGCCCTCGAGGTCTTCTCGCTGCCGCTCTACCTCCTCTGCGCGCTCGCCCGCCGCAAGCGCCTGATGTCGCAGGAAGCCGCCGTCAAGTACTTCCTGCTCGGCTCGTTCTCCTCGGCGTTCCTGCTCTTCGGGATCGCCCTGCTGTACGGGTACGCGGGCTCGGTGTCGTACGGCACCATCGCGAAGGTCATCGACGGCAGCGTCCAGACGGTCAACCCGGCGCTCGCGGACACCATGGGCAACGACGCGCTGCTCCTGATCGGCGCCGCGATGATCGTCATGGGTCTGCTCTTCAAGGTCGGCGCGGTGCCGTTCCACATGTGGACCCCCGATGTGTACGAGGGCGCACCCACCCCCGTCACCGGCTTCATGGCCTCGGCGACCAAGGTGGCCGCCTTCGGCGCGCTGCTCCGGCTCCTCTACGTGGTCCTGCCGGGCCTGCGCTGGGACTGGCGCCCCGTGATGTGGGGTGTCGTGGTCCTCACGATGCTGGCCGGCGCGATCGTCGCGATCACGCAGACCGACATCAAGCGGCTCCTCGCGTACTCCTCGATCGCCCACGCGGGCTTCATCCTCGCCGGTGTCATCGCCATGACCCCGGACGGCATCTCGTCGGTCCTCTTCTATCTCGGGGCCTACTCCTTCGTGACGATCGGCGCGTTCGCGGTGGTCACGCTGGTGCGGGACGCGGGCGGAGAGGCCACGCACCTGTCGAAGTGGGCGGGGCTCGGCCGGCGCTCGCCGCTGGTCGCCGCGGTCTTCGCGGTGTTCCTGCTCGCCTTCGCCGGCATTCCGCTGACCTCCGGGTTCTCCGGAAAGTTCGCGGTGTTCAAGGCGGCGGCCGAGGGCGGCGCCGGTGCGCTTGTCGTGGTCGGTGTGATCTCGTCCGCGATCGCGGCGTTCTTCTACATCCGCGTGATCGTGCTCATGTTCTTCAGCGAGCCGAAGGCCGACGGCCCGACCGTCGCCGTGCCCTCGCCGCTGACCATGACGGCGATCGGCGTGGGTGTCGCGGTGACGCTGGTGCTGGGCGTGGCCCCGCAGTACTTCCTGGATCTGGCGAACCAGGCGGGGGTCTTCGTCCGCTAGTCCGTCCGCTCCGCTGGTCCACCTGTTCTACTCGCCGCCGCCCGGCACCCCGTCCGACAGGGGTGCCGGGCGGCGGCCTGTGGATAACTTCAAGGGATGTCGGTGCGGAGCCCTATCGTGGGGGCAGTGGTCGAAGCGCGACGTGCGGGGGCAGGGCGATGGATGGGAACGATGGCATGAGTGAGGTGGCCGTACCGAACGCGGTGGCCGTACCCGGCGCGGTGGCGGAGAGTGACGCGCTGCGGACGCTGCACCGCGTCTTCGGGTATGACGCCTTCCGCGGTGAGCAGGAAGCGATCATCGAGCACGTGGTCGCGGGCGGGGACTCCGTCGTCCTGATGCCCACCGGTGGCGGCAAGTCCCTGTGCTATCAGATCCCGGCCCTGGTGCGGCCCGGCACCGGCGTGGTCGTCTCGCCCCTCATCGCGCTCATGCAGGACCAGGTGGACGCGCTGCGCGCACTCGGCGTGCGGGCCGGGTTCATCAACTCCACGCAGGACTTCGACGCGCGGCGCGTGATGGAGGCCGAGTTCCTCGCGGGGGAGCTCGACGTGCTCTATCTCGCGCCGGAGCGGCTGCGCCTTGAGGGGACGCTCGATCTGCTGTCCCGCGCCAAGATCTCCGTCTTCGCGATCGACGAGGCGCACTGTGTCGCGCAGTGGGGCCACGACTTCCGGCCCGACTATCTGGCGCTCTCCCTCCTCGGCGAGCGCTGGCCGGACGTGCCGCGGATCGCCCTGACGGCGACGGCGACGCACGCCACGCACCGCGAGATCACCGAGCGGCTCGGCATGCCGGACGCGAAGCACTTCGTGGCGAGCTTCGACCGGCCCAACATCCAGTACCGCATCGTGCCGAAGGCCGAGCCGAAGAAGCAGCTCCTCTCCTTCCTCAAGGAGGAGCACGCGGGCGACGCGGGCATCGTGTACTGCCTCTCGCGCAATTCGGTCGAGAAGACCGCCGAGTTCCTGTGCCGCAACGGCATCGAGGCCGTGCCGTACCACGCGGGTCTGGACGGCGTGACGCGCGCCACCCACCAGTCGCGCTTCCTCCGGGAGGAGGGCCTGGTCGTCTGCGCCACGATCGCCTTCGGCATGGGCATCGACAAGCCGGACGTCCGGTTCGTCGCCCACCTCGACCTGCCGAAGTCGGTCGAGGGGTACTACCAGGAGACGGGCCGCGCCGGCCGTGACGGACTCCCGTCGACGGCCTGGATGGCGTACGGCCTGCAGGACGTCGTCCAGCAGCGGAAGATGATCCAGGGCAGCGAGGGGGACGAGGCGTTCCGCCGCCGGGCTGCCTCGCACCTGGACTCGATGCTGGCGCTGTGCGAGACGGCCCAGTGCCGCAGGGCCCAGCTCCTCACGTACTTCGGCCAGGACGCGGACGGCTCGTCCTGCGGCAACTGCGACACCTGCCTCACGCCCCCGGAGACCTGGGACGGCACGGTCCCGGCCCAGAAGGTCCTCTCCACGATCGTGCGGCTCCAGCGCGAGCGCGGCCAGAAGTTCGGCGCGGGCCAGATCATCGACATCCTGCTCGGCAGGAAGACCGCGAAGATCATCCAGTTCGACCACGACCAGCTCTCGGTCTTCGGCATCGGCGAGGAGCTGGCGGAGGCCGAATGGCGAGGCGTGGTGCGGCAGTTGCTGGCGCAGGGTCTCCTCGCGGTCGAGGGGGAGTACGGCACGCTTGTCCTGACCGAGGAGAGCGGTTCCGTCCTCGGCCGGGAGCGGGAGGTGCGGTTGCGCAAGGAGCCCAAGCGGCCCGCCGCGGCGAAGGCCGCCAAGGGGGAGCGGAAGGCGAAGGCCGCGGCAGCGGTCGCGGAGCTGCCGGAGGAAGCGGTGCCGGTGTTCGAGGCGCTGCGGGCGTGGCGCGGTGCGCAGGCCAAGGAGCTGGGCCTCCCGGCGTACGTGATCTTCCACGACGCCACGCTGCGGGAGATCGCCACGCTGCGCCCCTCGTCCCTGGCGGAGCTCGGCGGCGTCAGCGGCCTGGGCGAGAAGAAACTGGCGACGTACGGAGAGGGAGTACTGGAGGTCCTGGCGGAGCTGGGAGGGACGGCCACGTCGGTGCCCGCGCAGGCTCCGCACGCCCCGGAGCCCCAGGACGAGGAGTGGCCGGAGCCCCCGGACGAGTTCTGAGAGCCTTGAGCAGCCTGGCAGGCGCGCCGAGAGGGCAGCGCCCCAAAGGGGCGCGGGGAACGGCGCGACCAGCCACGATGGCGCCGCGGGCGATCCGCGCGGTAGGTGGCCGGGGGTGACTCCACCCCCGGCCAGCAGCCTCAACGCGCCGGGGTGACCCTGCCGGAGACCTCGCCCAGGCCGACCCGGGTGCCGTCCGGGCCCGGGGCCCACGCGGTGAGCGTGACCTCGTCGCCGTCCTCGAGGAACGTCCGCTTGCCGTCGGGGAGTTCGAGGGGATCGCGGCCGTTCCAGGTGATCTCGATCAGGGAGCCGTACTGCCCCTCCGAAGACCCGCTCACGGTGCCCGAGCCGTACAGGTCACCCGTGCGCAGGGACGCCCCGTTCGCCGTCATGTGGGCCAGCTGCTGGGCGGCCGTCCAGTAGACGGTGGAGAAGGGCGGCTCGGAGATGACGTGGCCGTTGAGGGTCACGGTGATGCGCAGGTCGTAGCCGCCGGGCTCGTCCGCGACGGACTCCGCCGAGTCGTCCAGGTAGGGGAGGAGCTCGTGCGTGCGCTCCGGAGGGGCGACCCGCGCCGCGTCCAGGGCTTCCAGGGGGGTGATCCACGCGGAGACGGAGGTGGCGAAGGACTTGCCGAGGAACGGTCCGAGCGGAACGTACTCCCAGGCCTGGATGTCCCGCGCCGACCAGTCGTTGAGGAGGCTCAGCCCGAAGACATGCTCCCGGAAGTCCGCGAGCGGCACCGGAGTGCCCAGCTCCGACGGCGTACCCACGACGAAGCCGACCTCGGCCTCGATGTCGAGGCGGACGGAGGGCCCGAAGACCGGGGCCGTCTCCGCCGGAGCCTTGCGCTGCCCCGACGGGCGTACCACTTCAGTCCCGGAGACAACAACGGTGCCGGACCGGCCGTGGTAACCGATGGGCAGGTGCTTCCAGTTGGGGGTCAGCGGGGCCGGTGCGTCCGGACGGAAGATCTGTCCCAGGTGAGTCGCGTGGTGCTCGGAGGCATAGAAGTCCACATAGTCCGCGACCTCGAAGGGCAGGTGCAGCGTGACCTCGGACAGGGGGTACAGCAGGGGGCGCACGACCTCGCGGTGCGCCGGGATCGTGACCCACGCGGTGAGCGCGCGACGTACGTCGGACCACGCCGTGCGCCCCGCGGCGAGCAGCGGGTTCAGCGTGGCCCCGGCGAGCAGCGAGACATAGGGCGAGCCGAGTGCGGCGGCAGCGGCGCCCGCGTCCAGGACATGATCGCCGAGCCGCACGCCGACGCGGCGCTCCGTGGCCCCGTCGGAGCTCCCGCCGGTGTCCCCAGGGCCTTCGGCCAGGGAGAACACGCCGTACGGGAGGTTGTGCGGCCCGAAGGGATCGCCCTCCGCGAGAGCGAAGGGGTCGCCTACGGAGTGGACGGAAGGGTCGCTCCCGGCCGGGTCGAGCGGGGTGTGCTCGGACATGCGTACCTGCCTCGCTTTCCATATGGGTGTGCCACACGTTACGTGGGAACCTTCGATTGGGGCAGTGTCTAAAGAGTTCGCAATGTCCGGATAAACCTTGCTGGACTGGTCAGTTCCGGCTTAGCGTCCTTTGGGGGACGCGGACGGGGTGGGTCCGGGTCATACGGAGGGACACGTGGGGGGACCCGTGGCCATGAGGAACGACAGCGTGCCCTTCGCGGTCGACCGTGAGGTGCCCGGCCTGATCGTGAAGTTCGGCAGCTATCCGCTGCATCATGGCGGCGTCGGCGCGATCCGCAGCCTCGGCCGGCTCGGCGTGCCCATGTACGCGATCACGGAGGACCGTTTCACACCGGCCGCGGCCTCCCGCCATCTCACCGGCGCGTTTCCCTGGCCGACCACCGGGGCGGAGGAGCCGGAGCGGCTCGTCGACGGGATGCTGCGCATCGCGCGCCGGATCGGCAGACCCACGGTCCTGATACCGACCGACGAGGAAGCGGCCGTCCTGATCGCCGAGCATCAGGAGCAGCTGAGCGCCGCCGGGTTCCTCTTCCCGCGCGTGGACCCCGAGTTGCCCCGCCGCCTCGCCAGCAAGCAGGGCCTGCACGAGCTGTGCGTGAAGCACGGCGTCGCCTCGCCCGCCGCGTCCTTCCCCGAGAGCTACGGGGACATCAAGGAGTTCGCCGCCACGGCGGTCTTCCCGGTGGTCGCCAAGAACCGCGAGGCGTTCACGCGCCGCACCCGGCCCGCGGTGAACGGAACGACGCGCATAGAGACCATGGAGGGCCTGCTCGGCCTCGCCCGTGACTGGGGCGAGCGGCCCGGCGTGATTCTCCAGGAGTATCTGCCCCGGGAGCAGGCCGAGGACTGGATCGTGCACGCGTACTTCGACGCGGACTCGGCGCCGCGCGCACTGTTCACGGGCGTCAAGGTGCGCTCCTGGCCGCCGCACGCGGGGATGACTGCGCATGCGTACGTCGTCGACAATCCGGAACTCGGGGACCTCGCCGCACGTTTCATCAAGCAGATCGGCTTCACCGGCGTCATCGACCTGGACCTGCGCTTCGACCGGCGCGACGGCCAGTACAAACTGCTCGACTTCAACCCCCGCATGGGCGCGCAGTTCCGGCTCTTCGAGAACGAGTCCGGGATCGACGTCGTCCGCGCGATGCACCTGCACCTGACAGGGCGCCCGGTTCCGGAGGGGGAACAGCGCGCCGGGAATCGGTACATCGTGGAGAACATCGACCTGCCCGCCCTCCTCGCCTACCGCCGCAGCGGCTACACCACACCGCACGCGCCCCCGCACGCGAGCGGCACGGAACTGGCGTGGCTCGCGGCGGACGACATGAAGCCGTTCTTCACGATGCTCGCGCGTTTCGTGCGGCCAGGGGCGAAGCATCTCTATCAGTTGTGGCGGACGAATCGCCGCGGCAGCAGCACGGGTTAGGCCCACGAAGCAGGCACACGCGGAAAGTGACGTCCTGGGGAGGGACTTCGTGATCCATCCAGTAGCAGTCATCGGGGCGGGGCCGTTCGGCCTTTCCACCGCGGCCCATCTGCGGGCCCGGGGCATTCCGGTACGGGTCTTCGGCGACCCGATGGTGAGCTGGCGCGCGCACATGCCCGCGGGCATGCTCCTGAAATCGACCCCGGTGGCCTCGAACATCGACGCCCCGCAGCGCGGCCACACCCTCGTCGACTACTGCGACGCGGCGGGCATACCGCGTCTGGTCACCGACGAGGACATCATCCCCATCGAGACCTTCGTCGCCTACGGGGAGTGGTTCAAGGACAAGCTGGTGCCCGACCTGGAGCAGGTGCGGGTGGTGTCGGTGGAGCGCAAGGGCACGGCGGGGTTCGACCTGAAGCTGGACTCCGGCGAGCAGTTCACGGCTCGCGCGGTGGTGGTCGCCACCGGGCTCTCGGGGCTCGCGCAGCTGCCGCCCCCGCTCGTCGCGGCGGCACCGGACGGGCCGACCCCCTCGGGGCCCGTCTCGCACAGCTCACAGCACAGCGACCTGTCGCGGTTCGCGGGGCGTGAGCTGATCGTGGTCGGCGCGGGACAGTCGGCCCTGGAGACGGCCGCGCTCGCCGCCGAAGCGGGCGCGACCGTACGGGTGGTGGCGCGCGGCAAGGGATCGGTGGCCTTCGGCTCCCCTCCGTGGAAGCAGCCGAAGCTGCGCCCCGAGTCCCCCTTCGGCCGCGCCTGGTCGCTCCACGCGATCAGCTACTACCCCCACCCCTACCGCTATCTGCCCCCGCAGGCACGCCACTTCCTGGTCCGCCGCATCCTCGGCCCGCTGGGCGCGTGGTGGCTGCGCGACCGCTACGAGGGCAAGGTCGAGACGCGCGAGGTCCGCCGCCTCGTCTCGGCGGACGTCCGGGAGGGCAGCCCGGTCCTGCGGCTCGAGACCCTGGGCGGCCGCATCCGGGAGCTCTCCGCCGACCACGTCATCGCGGCGACGGGCTATCGGGTCGACATCGCGGCGATGGACTTCCTGGACCCCGCCCTCCGCGCCCGCCTGGCGGCGAGTCGCGGCACCCCGAAGCTGGGCGCGGGCTACGTCTCGTCGATCCCGGGCCTGTACTTCACGGGGCTCCCGGCGGCGGCGTCGTACGGCCCGGTGATGCGTTTCGTGTGCGGCACGGAGTTCGCCTCGCCGCGTCTTGCGGGGCATCTGGCGCGGGCGCACGGGTGAGGGGGGCCGGCCCTGGGTGCGGAACGGCGATCACGGGGAGGGCGAGCCGAACGACTCCAGGAAATCGGCAAGGACGCGCCCCGAGAACGGGTCGGTGGCCGGGTCCTCCGGCGTGACGAGACTGACGGAGAAGTACGCGCCGAGGAGAAGTCCCGCGCCCTCGAGGGCTGTCGCGGTCTCGGGGGCGGTGCACCGGACTCCGGTCACCTGTCCGGCACGCAGCGGCTGGGCGTGGAGCCGGTAGAAGACCGAGAAGGGGCCTTCGCCCGTGCCGTCGAGGGCGTAGCCGTTCGCGCCCCAGAAGTCTTCCATCTCCTGGCCCGACGAGAAGGTGATGATGTCCGGGTAATCATCGCCGGCATCGGCGGCCGGGAGTTCCCAGTCGGCGGACGATGCCCCGACCGGCTCCCCGCGGAGGAAGAGGCCGGGCCACTGTTGGCGCCGACGGGCGACGAACTGCCGTACGGCGACGGGAAATGTCATATCCACGATGAAGTCGCTCGAGTGCCCTGTGATGTCCATGGCTCGCCGCTAGGCCGTCGTGTCCGGCCGGACCGCGTCGAACGCCGCCCCGGAGGCGGCGGGCTCAGTCATCGCTCGGCAGGGTCCAGGCGGCGGAGTCCTTCGGCGGAGCCGGGCGGATCTCGAAGGCGGAGAGGTCGACGTCCTCGTTTCCGTCGCCTGATGGCTGCCGCCCCTCCTCATCGGGAAGGAAATAGATGCCACAGGCCCAGAACTCGGGCATCTCATGCCCCATGAGGTCCTGGGCCATTCCTTCGATGACCTTCCCCGCATACCTTTCATTGATCCTCGCAACGGCCTCTGCCCGCGTAATTCCGAATCGGTCCACCAGTACTTCCGCCATCTCGCGGAAGTACTCGAGCATCTCGTCATCGAGACCCGTAAGAAATTCTTCTGTCCTCATGCCGGACACGAACGGCCGCACGTTCTTCAGCATGGGCCCTCGACCATCTCGTAGCTGTGCATGGCGCCCCCCCCTTCTTGTCAGCAAGCTGCCTTGCCCACTCCATGGCCTGGCGTGGGTTGTTAATCACATAGAACCCGCCCTTGCCGAAGTCCATCGCGCGGTTGCTGGCTGCGAGATTGATCCCGTCGTTGACAATGCTGTCCGCGGCCTTCCGACAGATTCTTGGCGAGATTGCGAACCCGGTCCGGATCACCGGGAGTCGGGTCCATGTCCAAGTCTCCGTGCGGGGGCGAAGTTACTAGGTTTGCTGGCGAGGAAGGGGGTCGGGCGGGGGTTGGTCACCAGATGCGTACGTCCAGGCCGGAGAGTCCGGCGGGGGCGCGGGCCAGCGCTCCAGGGCCGCGAAGTCGATGACCGTGTCGGATTCCTCGTCGCCCGTGGGTCGGCGGCCCTGCGCGTCGGGCTTGTAGTAGAGGCCGTAGGCCCAGAACTCGGGCATCTCATGCCCCATGAGGTCCGGGTACGGGGAGATCTCCAGGTGCCCGTACCTCTCGTTGACCCGGGCCACGGCCTCCGCGCGGGAGATGCCGAAGCGGGTCACTGCTGCGTCGACGATCTCTCCGAAGTATTCGAGCATGCCGTCGTCCAGCCGCATCATGAAGGCTGATCTCTGCAGGGGTGCGCGGCGCGTGAGGGGCGTGGGTGGCTCGTTCGTCATGGCTTCTCCGGGTCCGGTGTCCAGGCCGAGTACTACCGTAAGGACGGCCCGCGTAGACACGTCCCGGTGAATCCCGCGAGCGCCGGTTGTGCGACCAGCGCACTCCCGCGCGTCACAGCTCTTGTGAACGTTGCTATGGGCAGCGCCCGGGATCCGTATTCTCTGGATCATGGCTGCCCCCCTCGCATATTCACTCATCGCCACTGACCTGGACGGAACGCTGCTGCGCGGCGACGACACCGTCTCCGACCGGTCGTTGGCCGTGCTGTCGGCGACAGCCGTGGCGGGGGCGCGTCACCTGGTGGTGACCGGGCGGCCCGCGCCCCGGGTGAAGCCGCTCCTCGACGATCTGGGGACCGGTGGCCTCGCCGTCTGCGGGCAGGGGGCGCAGTTGTACGACTCCGGGGCCGACCGCATGATCTGGTCCGTGACGCTCGACCGCGAGCTCGCCGAGGCCGCGCTCGGGAAGATCGAGGCCGAGGTCGGGCAGGTCTACGCCGCCGTGGACCAGGACGGCGTGGACGGGCTCACCCTCATCGAGCCCGGGTATCTGATGCCGCACCCCACCCTGCCCGCCGTGCGCGTCCGGGGGCGCGACGCGCTCTGGGCCGAGCCCATCAGCAAGGTGCTGCTGCGCCACCCCGAGCTGACCGACGACGAGTTGGCCGCCGTCGCCCGTGATGCCGTCGGGCCGCTCGCCACCGTCACCATGTCAGGGCCCGGCACCGTCGAACTCCAGCCGCGCGGGGTGACCAAGGCGACCGGTCTCGCCCTCGCCGCCGAGCGGCTCGGGATGACCTCCGAGGACACCATCGCCTTCGGGGACATGCCCAACGACGTGCCGATGTTCGTCTGGGCGGCCCGTGGCGTCGCCATGGCCAACGCCCACCCCGACCTCAAGTCGGCCGCCGATGAGGTGACGTCGTCCAATGAGGACGACGGGGTGGCCGTCGTGCTCGAACGGCTGCTCGCGGCGGCGGAGCAGCCCCGCGAGCGCGCCGGGCTCTAGCCCGCTGGGCACTGGCCCGCCGGGTACTGGCCCGCCGGGTACTAGCCTGCCGTCCGCGGAATCCGCTTCTCCCACGTCCGGTGGAAGACGACCTCGTCGCCGTCCTTGCACACCACCTCGTTCGACGTGATGAAGTCCGTCGCGTCGCAGGTGATCTCGGAGCGGGACTCGATCCTCGTGTCCCATCCCAGCTCGGGGCGGTGCAGACGGATCAGCCAGTCGGAGCGGGTGCGGGCGGAGAGCGGGTCCGACTCGTTGATCGTGTACGTCTCCACCGCGTCCTCGGTGAATTCCAGGCCGTCCGGATAGACCCGCGTACCGCCGTAGCGCGGGTCCACCTCCATCCGCCATTCGCCCTTCGCCACATCGCGTACGACCAGGCGTTCGGGACGCAGCTCGTCCAGCGTCGCCGGGTAGACCACCGCGAGCGGCTCCGACTGCTCCGGAGCGGCGAAGGTGATGGAGGGGTCCAAGTCGCCCGCTCGCACCGGGAGCTCCAGCGCGCTGCCCGCCGGGTCAAGGACGAAGCCCGCCGAGTCCGCCTGCGGCCAGATCCACGGCCAGTACGCGGACGACACCGCGAGCCGGATCCGGTGGCCCGCCGGGAACGTGTGGCCGATCGCGTTCAGTTCGAAGGTGACGTCCTGCGTCTGGCCCACCGGCCACGGGTCCACCCGGTCCCGGCCATTGCGGGCGGAGAGGTTGAGGACGCCACGCGTGACCAGGGTCGACGAACCGTCCGGGGCCACGTCGCACACACGCGCGATCGCCTGGCCGGACGGGGCGTCCATCGTCAGGCGCAGGGTCACCTTGGGGCGGCCCAGGATGCGTACGGCCGAGGGGACCTCGAACTCGAAGCACGCCGACTTCGCGTCCTCGTCCCGCTGGTCCGGCGGCAGGTCCGCGTCGTTGCCGAAGGGGAAGTAGCGGCCTGCGTCCAGCCCGGTGTGCTGGGGGGAGTTCACGATCAGCGGGGCGCCCTGGAGGGCGTACGGGGTCGGCGTGACGTTCGGGGACGGCCAGGAGGGGTCGCCGACCCAGCCGCCCGGCAGCTCCGCGTACACCGTCGCCGGCGGATGCGAGTCGCTGATCCAGGAGCGCAGCTTCGGCTCGGCCATCACGCCCGTGTCGATGCCCTTGAGATGGTGGTCCCACCAGCGCAGGGTCTCCTGGAGGAAACCGATCGCCGGGCCCGGCGGGAGACCCCGGTCCGGGTACTGGTGCGACCACGGCCCGATCAACCCCCGTACGTCACCCGGCAGATGTTCGACCAGGCGCAGGACCGTGTCCCGGTAGGGGTCGTGGAAGCCGCCCACCGCGAGAACCGCCGCGCCGATCGCCGAGTAGTCCTCGCAGACACTGCCGTGCTGCCAGTACGCGTCCCGCGTCTGGTGGTCGAGCCAGGTGTGGATGAAGGGGTCCACGGCTTCGAGGCGGCTCAGCCACATCTCCCGCCAGCGGTCGCCGACGAACAGCGGGTCCGGGGGGCGCGAGACGAAGGCGAGCATCGTCGCCGCCCATGCGTGCATGTCCACCGCCAGGACGGAACCACCCATGTAGTGCACGTCGTTGTCATAGCGGTCGTCCGCGGAGCAGACCGTGACGATCGCCTTGAGCGGCTCGGGCGCGAGGGCCGCGATCTGGAGGGAGTTGAAGCCGCCCCAGGAGATGCCGAACATGCCGACCTTGCCGGAGCACCAGGGCTGCTCGGCGAGCCAGTTGACGACCTCGACCCCGTCGGCCAGCTCGACCGGGGAGTACTCGTCGCCCGGCATGCCCTCCGAGTTGCCGTGGCCCCGCACGTCCACGCGCACGGAGACGTAGCCGTGGCCCGCGTACCAGGGGTGGCGCTGCCAGTCGCGCGGCGCCGTCCAGTCGCTCAGGCGGTAGGGGAGGTACTCCAGGAGCGCGGGGACCGGTTCGTCCGTCACCGGGCGCCAGATGCGCGCGTAGAGCCTGGTTCCGTCCGGGAGGGGTACTTGGACGTCCTCACGGGTGGTCTCGTACGGGAAGGAAGAGCGAATCTGCATGGGGGGAACCTCAGTGTCCTCAGTGGACGGGGTGCATGGTGCGGCGCAGCCATGGCGCGAGCAGGATGACGGCGACGCCCGCGGCCACCGCGATCGCGCCGTTCACGCCGAAGTACGCCGGATTGGAGACCTCGCCGTACAGCTTCACGATCTGGGCCTGGATGCCGTTGGCGAGGGCGAGGGAGAGGAACCAGAGGGCCATGGTCTGGCTGGCGAAGGCCTTCGGGGCGAGCTTCGTCGTGGCCGACATGCCCGAGGTCTCCACGAGGATGTCGCCGAGCCCGAGCAGCAGGTAGGAGCCGACGATCCACCAGACCGCCATCTTGTACGTGCCGTCGCCGTGCCCCGAGGTCGGCAGGACCATCAGCAGGAACGACAGGCCGCCCAGGATCACGCCGAACGCGATCTTGTTGGAGGCGTGCGGCTGGCGGTGGCCCATCCGGGCCCAGACCATGGCGACGACGGGGGCGAGCGCGACCTCGAAGGCGCCGAGCGCGGAGGCGTACCAGCTCGCGGGGAAGGTGAAGCCGAGGATCGACGTCTCGGCGTTCGTCGACGCGAGCAGGATCATCGTCGAGTACGCCTGGAAGAGGATGAAGTTGAAGACGACCGAGGCGAGGAAGAGCACCACGTACGGCCTGAGCCGGCCGCGCTCCTCGGACGTCACCCGCGGGCTGCGGAACATGACCGCGAAGTAGACGATCGGCGCGATCACCGAGATGACGGTCAGCAGGTCGACGAAGCGGTCCATCGTCAGCCAGCCGACGGCGGCCAGCAGCGCCGCGAGGGCGGCGAAGACGACGATGCCCACGACGATGAGCAGCACCGCCCTGCGCATCGCGTCCTTGGGCAGGGCGAATTCCGCCGAGGCCTTGCGTCCGGCGAGGTGACGGCGCCCCAGGACGTACTGGATCAGGCCGAAGGTCATACCGATCGCTGCCGCCGAGAAGCCCCAGTGCCAGCCCTTGTGGTCGCCGAGCCAGCCGGTGATCAGCGGGCCCGCGAAGGCGCCGATGTTGATGCCCATGTAGTACAGCGCGAAGCCCGCGTCGCGGCGGTCGTCGTCCGTGCGGTAGAGCTTGCCGACCATCGAGGCGACGTTCGGCTTGAGCAGGCCGGTGCCCGCGCTGATCAGGCCGAGGCCCACCCAGGTCATCGTCGCCGTCGGCACGGCCATCGAGTAGTGCCCGCAGGCGATGAGGATGCCGCCCCACAGGACCGCGCGGTACGAGCCGAGGATGCGGTCGGCGAGCCAGCCGCCGGCCACCGACACGAGATAGACGAGCGTTCCGTACGCCGCCGACACCGAGGCGGCGGTCCCGGAATCCATGCCCATTCCGTCGTTCGCGACGGAGTCCGCGAAATACAGGACGAGGATGGCCTGCATGCCCAGGAACGAGAAACGCTCCCAGACTTCGAGGCCCGACAGGGTGAGCAGCCCGCGCGGCTGCCCGAAGAAGGCGTGGTCGTCGCCGGGCGGCGGCTCCGTCGGCGGCTCCGCGGGCGGTTCGGTGTCGGCCTCAGTGCGGGACAAGGGTTGTGCTCCCGGTAGTTCCGTTGTTCATGGCGCTTTCGGGGTTTACGGGGATTACGGGGCGATGGGGTCTTCTGGGTCGTATCAGCTGATCAAGAACATACCGGTGGTCATCACGCACCGCCTGGGCGGCATTGCACAGGCGGGTGCCCACTGTGATCGAAAGGCGACCGGATACGCTGACTTGAGTGATGGCAGCGACACATCGACAAACCGTGTCATCGACCCCGTCATCGCGCAAAGATCGACCGAGTGATGATCGACCGAGTGACCGACTTGTGATCGTCAGCAGACAGGAGAACCCCTCGTGACCGTCGTCGGGCCCTTCGGCCTCAGCGTGCGGGACCAGGCTCTCGAAGCCGATGTCCAGGCCGGATTGGCGGCCGTCGAGGAAGGTCTGCTCGACGCCACCAAAAGCGGGGTCCCCTTCATCACGGAGGCCGCGCAGCATCTGGTGCGCGCGGGCGGCAAGCGGTTCAGGCCGCTCCTCGTGATGCTCGCCTCGCAGTTCGGCGATCCGTATGCGCCGGGCGTCGTGCCCTCCGCCGTCGTCGTCGAGCTCACGCACCTCGCGACGCTCTACCACGACGACGTGATGGACGAGGCGGACGTGCGCCGCGGGGTGGACAGTGCCAACCAGCGCTGGGGCAACTCCGTGGCCGTCCTCACGGGTGACTTCCTGTTCGCCCGCGCCTCGTACATCCTGGCCGACCTCGGCCCGGACGCCGTCCGCATCCAGGCGGAGGCGTTCGAACGCCTGGTCACCGGCCAGATCCTGGAGACGGCGGGCCCGACCGAGGGCCGCGACCCGATCGACCACTACCTCGACGTGCTCGGCGGCAAGACCGGCTCGCTCGTCGCCGTGGCCTGCCGTTTCGGCGCCATGATGTCCGGCGCCGACGAGACCGTCGTGGACGTCCTGACCCAGTACGGCGAGCGGCTCGGTGTCGCCTTCCAGCTCGCCGACGACGTACTGGACATCGCCTCCGACTCACACGAGTCCGGCAAGACCCCCGGCACCGACCTGCGCGAGGGCATCCCCACGCTGCCGGTCCTGCGTCTGCGCGAGCGGGTGGAGAAGCTCGGGCTGCCCGAGGACATCGCCCTGAGCGAGCTCCTGGAATCGGACCTGACGGACGACGCGCGGCACGCCGAGGCGCTGGCGCGGCTGCGGGCCCACCCGGCCCTGGAGCAGGCGCGCAAGGACACCGTGCGGTTCGCGGAGGAGGCGCGGGACACGCTCGCGCCGCTGCGGGACTGCGACGCGAAGACGTCGCTGGTCGAGCTCTGCGATCTGGTCGTGCACAGGGCGGGCTGAAGCCTCGCCGGGGTGATGTGACGCAGGTCACGTCGGCCCATCCAGTTTGGATTGAGTCCAGACTCGGATCCACTCCGTACTCATGCCCGGAAGCTGACGCAGGGGGCGTCAGCTCAGGTATGGGGGAGTTTTCCGATCATGGGTACTTTCAGCACCCGCATCAGCACCAGGACCAGCAGCCTCACCCGCACAGACCGGGCCTTCGCGGGCCGACGCAAGACCTTGCTCGTCTCCGGCGTCGCGGCCGCCGCCGCGGCGGGGGTCGCGGCGGCCGTGATTCCGGCGTTCGCCAGCAGTGGGAGCGGCAGTGGGGCCTCCAGTGGCAGCGGCGGGCAGCACGGCGCACACTCGGCGCACGGCGGCCGGTCCGTCGAGGTGCAGAGCGGCGCCGCCACGGGCCGCGGCGGGGCCCTCTTCGCGGCCAGCATGAACGGCGCGAACGAGGTGCCCGTGCAGGGCGGCCCCGCGGTCGGCGACAAGGACGGCCGGGCGCTCGAATTCGTCAAGGTCAAGGGCGACAAGGTGTCGGTCACCGTCAAGTGGCGCGGCACCGCCAAGCCGACCGCCCTCCACATCCACCAGGGTGCCAAGGGCGCCAACGGCGGCATCAAGGTCGACTTCACCAAGCTGCTGGCCAAGAGCAAGCACCACCGTGTCACCGGCACCGTCAAGGTCGACGACGCGGCGCTCCTGGAGCAGCTGAAGACCGACCCGAACAGCTTCTACGCCAACCTGCACACCGCCGAGTTCCCCGGCGGCGCGGTCCGCGGCCAGCTCCACAAGGTGACCACCGACTTCGACTTCCGCAACGCGGCGGCCAACTTCCAGGCGTCCGTCATCCAGGGCAGCCAGATCTACGAGTGCAAGAAGGCCGAGGACGGCTCCGGCACGTTCGCCTTCGCGCAGCGTGACGTGCGCGCCGGGCTCGGCGGCGACATCGCGCACGACTTCGTCGCCCCCAACTCGGGCACCCCGCGCTGGACCGCCCCCGACCGCAGCCAGGTCACCGGCAAGCTGATCTCCAAGACCCCGAACGGCGACAAGAACATCCCCGAACTCGACCTGGCGGCAACGCAGACCGGTAAGCACCGCGGGCTGCTCGCCGGCACCGCGGAGATCCTGCGCCTGAACACGGTGGGCGGGGTCGCACCGGCGGGCACCTGCGAGGCGGGCGCCATCGCTGAGGTGCCGTACCAGGCGGATTACGTGTTCGTGCAGCGCTGAGCCCTGACTTCGATGTGGCGTCTCCCCTACGGGATGGGGGAGGCGCCACCGCTCTGTGTCATCCCACAGCAGTACGTGGAGTTGATCCCGGGGTCTGACGCTTCTCGCTGGCCGATTTGGTCGTATAGAGGCAAGCAAGGCCCAGCAAGAACAACCACTCCTGACCTATTCGGGTGAGAATGGCGGCGCGGGGTGGACGCACGCACGTACTGGGAAGGCCGCCGCCGACCACGGAGGTAGGGCACACAATGGCACCGTACGAACCGGAGCAGGACACCAGCGAGACCGGAGAGCTGCGCGCCGGCCGCCGCAAGGCGACGCGTTACGTGGTTCCCGTCGCGGTGGCGGGGGTGGCGGCGGCGACCATCGGGCTCGTCCCGGCGCTCGCCACGTCGGGCGACCCCAAGCTGCCCGACGTCACCGCACAGGAACTCATCGAGAAGATCGCCGCGTCGGACACGGAGCAGCTCTCGGGCACTGTGAAGATCAGCACCGACCTCGGCCTTCCGTCCTTCGGCGGCGACATGGCGGGCGGCCTCGCTCCGGGCAGCGGCTCGGGCGGCGGCGGGGACGGCAAGGGATCGGCCGCGGACCCGCAGTCCAAGCTGATGGAGCTGGCGTCCGGCACGCACACGCTGCGCGTCGCCGCCGACGGCCCCGACAAGCAGAAGCTGTCCGTCCTGGACGACGCGGCGGAGTACAGCCTGATCCACAACGGCGACGACGTGTGGGCGTACGACAGCAAGTCGAACGAGGCGTACCACTCCAAGTCGGCGGGCAAGGCCGGGGAATCCGGCAAGAAGGACGCCCCCGAGGATCTCCCCAAGGGTGTCCCGTCCACACCCAAGGAACTGGCCGAGGAAGCGCTGAAGGCAGCCGACGACACGACGTCGGTGAAGGTGGACGGCACCGCGCAGGTCGCGGGCCGTGACGCCTACCGCCTGGTCATCAAGCCCAAGCAGTCCGGTTCGACGGTCGGCCAGATCACGGTCGCGGTCGACTCCAAGACCGGTACGCCGCTGAAGTTCACACTCACCCCGTCCGGCGGCGGCAGCGCGGTCGTCGACGCGGGCTTCACCAAGGTCGACTTCGGCAAGCCGGCCGCTTCCACCTTCGACTTCACGCCGCCCAAGGGCGCGAAGGTCACGGAGGAAGGCGACGCCAAGGCCGGGAAGCACGGCTTCAAGGACGGCGGCAAGGACTTCAAGGGAGGCAAGGAGTTCAAGGGCGAGGAGGACCTGAACGGTCTGAACGTCATCGGCAAGGGCTGGAACTCCATCGCCGAGCTCGAACTGCCGGGCGGCCAGGGCATCCTGTCGGGCGGCTCCGGCGACGTCCCGCCGGACGCGCAGCGGTTCCTCGACTCGCTCGGCGACAAGGTGTCGGGCGACTTCGGCTCGGGCACGGTCTTCAAGACACGGCTGATCAACGCCCTCATCACCGAGGACGGCAAGGTCTACGCGGGCGCGGTCACCAAGGACGCCCTCGTGAAGGCGGCGAACGCGGCGAAGTAGGGCCGCGGCTGAGCGATTGAGCGGCGGGCCCGAGGTGCCGGACAGGCACCTCGGACCCGTCGGCACGACTTCGAGCGGGGGAGGGCGCGGTGCCGAGCACCAGCACCGGCGGCGGGGCGGCGGAGAGCGTGATCGAGACCTCCGCGCTCACCAAGCGGTACGGCAAGCAGCTGGCCGTGGACCGGCTGAGCCTCACCGTTCCCGCGGGCAGCGTCTTCGGGTTCCTCGGGCCGAACGGCTCGGGCAAGACGACCACCATCCGGATGCTGATGGGCCTGATCGAGCCGACTTCCGGCCGGGCGCGCGTCCTGGGCCGCGCCATGCCGCGCGAAACGCGCACCGTGCTGCCACATGTGGGCGCGCTCATCGAGGGTCCGGCCCTCTACGGCTTCCTCTCCGGCCGCGACAACCTCCTGCGGTACGATGCCGCGGACCCGACCGCCGATCCGCGCACGCGCCGCGCCCGCGCCGAATCGGCCCTGGACCGGGTGGGTCTCACGGCCGCCGCGGGCAAGAAGGCGAAGGCGTACTCACTCGGCATGAAACAGCGCCTCGGCCTCGCGGCCGCGCTGCTCCAGCCGCGCAGGCTCCTCGTGCTCGACGAGCCGACCAACGGCCTCGATCCGCAGGGCATGCGCGAGATCCGGGCGCTGGTGCGGGAGTTGGCGTCGGAGGGCACGACCGTCTTCCTCTCCTCGCACCTCCTGGACGAGATCGAGCAGGTCTGTACGCATGCAGCGGTGATGGCGCAGGGCCGCCTGATCACCCAGGGACCGGTCGCCGAACTCGCCGCGGGTGCGCGGGGGCGGCTCGTCGTGACGACGCCGGACACGGGCGACGCGGTGCGCGTCCTGAAGGAGCTCGGCGTGACCGATCTCGTCGTGACGGAGGACCGCGTGACGGGCGAACCGCCGGGCGCGGAGACCGGCACGGACCTGGCGGAACTGAACGCCGCCCTGGTCGGGGCGGGCGTACGGGTACGGGGGTTCGGTGTCGAACGGGCCTCGCTGGAGGACGCGTTCGTGGCGCTGACGGGGGAGGGATTCGATGTCGCGGGCTGAGGTCGTCGACGTACACGACGGGCATGACGTATACGACGGCCATGACGTACGGGCGGGCGGCGAGGGCCGTGAGGTCCGGCGGATCTGGACCTTCGGGCTCTTCCGCAGTGAGCTCGGCATCACCTTCCGCCGCTGGCGCACGCTGGCCCTGCTCGGTGTGCTCGCCGCCGTGCCGATCCTGGTGGGCATCGCCGTCAAGGTCGAGACCAGCGACGGCTCGTCGGTCGGTGGGGGCGGCGACGGGGGAGGCCCGGCGTTCATCGCGCAGATCACCAACAACGGCCTGTTCCTGGTCTTCACCGCGCTCGCCGCGACCCTCCCCTTCTTCCTGCCCATGGCGGTCGGCGTCGTCGCGGGCGACTCCATCGCGGGCGAGTCCAGCGCGGGAACACTGCGCTATCTGCTCGTCGCCCCGGCGGGCCGTACGCGCCTGCTGCTCACCAAGTACGCGACGACGATGACGTTCTGCCTGGTCGCGACGCTCGTCGTGGCGGTCTCCGCGCTCGCCGTCGGGGCGCTGCTCTTCCCGGTCGGCGAGGTCACCACGATCTCCGGCACCCGGATCAGCTTCGGCGAAGGACTGCTGCGGGCCCTGCTCATCGCCCTCGTGGTCGCCGCGTCACTGGTCGGCATGGCGGCGCTCGGCCTGTTCGTGTCGACGCTGACCAGCAGCGGCATCGCGGCGATGGCGACGACGGTCGGGCTGCTGATCACGATCCAGATCCTCGACCAGATCCCGCAACTGCACGCCATCCAGCCGTACTTCTTCTCGCACTACTGGCTGTCCTTCGCCGACCTGCTGCGCGACCCCGTCTACTGGGACGAGCTGGTCAAGAACCTCGGCCTCCAGGGCCTGTACGCCGCCGTGTTCGGCTCGGCGGCGTGGGCGCGGTTCGGGGCGAAGGACATCACGGCGTAGCGGCCGGGGCGCGGGCGGCGTCAGCTCTCGTACGGCAGCGTCAGCTCTCGTACGGGAAGCGCGCGAGCTGCGGCTCCTGGGCGAAGAACGACTTGGCCTCGGTCAGCGCCCGCTCGTCGTGCAGGACGTCGCCGGGCTTGCTGCCGTTGCCGAGCAGTACGCCGCCGAAACGCATCCCGAGATACGCGGCGGAGTTGCGCAGGGTGCCCACGAGCGGATCGGCGACGACCGGCTCCTCGTCGGCGAGCGCCGTCACGCCCCACAGGGTGCGCCCGGCCAGCGTGGCCTTGAAGTCGACGCCGGGCGTGCGCAGCCAGCCCGACCAGTAGTCGAGGTAGCGCTTGGTGGTGGCCGAGACCGAGTACCAGTACAGGGGCGAGGCGATGACGATGTCCGTCGCTTCGACGGTCGCGTCGAGCAGGACCGCGGCACTGTTGCCCGACGGGCGGGTGTGGTCGCTGTCGTGCCGGAGGTCCTCGAAGTCGGGCAGCGGATGATCGGCGAGGTTCAGCCAGCGCTGCTCGAAGTTGGCGGGGAGCTGTTCGGCGGCCCGGCGGGCCAGGATCTCGGTGTTGCCCTCGGGCCGGGAGCTGCCGAGTACGAAGAGGAACTTACGGGTCATGGTGGGCCCCCTGGGTATGGCGTGGTCGGCGCACGGCCGTCGAAGGCCGTGCAATTACCTGCGCATGCACTATATGCACGCGCAGGTAATTGCGTCCAGGGGGTTATGGGCGTGCGGCCCGCTGGGCCGCTCGGCCGGCGGGCCGGCCAGCCGAGTGTCGAGCGGCGGCCTAGGCGGAGAGGCCCCACACCGCGTACGCCACCGCGTCGCTGTTGTGGTTCAGCGCGGTGCCGTCGATGTTCGACTCCGTGTCGCAGGCGGAGTGGTAGCACTTGTCGAACGGCTCACCGGCCGTGCCGCCCCAGTTCTGGGCCTGCTCGGCGGTCTTCTTGTAGTCGGCGCCGCTGAAGAGCCCGCCGACCGGGATGCCCGCGTCCTTGAACGGCGCGTGGTCCGAACGGCCGTCGCCCTCCTCGTCGGGCTCCGTGGCGAGGTCGAGGCCGCCGTAGAAGTCCTTGAAGGTCTTCTCGATGGCAGGGTCGTCGTCGTAGACGAAGTAGCCCGGGTTCGGGGAGCCGATCATGTCGAAGTTCAGGTAGTCCTTGATCTTCGAACGCTCGTCGGCGGGCAGCTTGTCGACGTAGTGCGAGGAGCCGACCAGCCCCAGCTCCTCGGCGCCCCACCAGGCGAACCGCAGGTGCTTGGTGGGCTTGTACTTCTCCTTGGCCACGGTGAGCGCCGTCTCCACGACCGCCGCCGAACCGGATCCGTTGTCGTTGATGCCGGGGCCCGCATCGACGCTGTCGAGGTGCGAGCCCGCCATGACCACCTGGTCGGCGTCGCCGCCGGGCCAGTCCGCGATCAGGTTGTAGCCGGTCTTGCCGCCGGAGGTGAACTCCTGGAGCGAGGTGGTGAATCCGGCCTCGTCCAGCTTGCCCTTCACGTAGTCGACGGAGGCCTTGTAGCCCGCGCTGCCGTGGGCGCGGTTGCCGCCGTTGGACGAGGCGATGTTCTGCAGCTGCGAGAGGTGGCCCTGGACGTTGGCCACGGATATGTCGGGAGCGGCCGCCTTGGGGGAGGGGGCCGCGGAGGATATCGCGCTGGTGGTGAGGAGTCCGGTGACGACTATGACGGCGACTGCCGCGGTGCGTCCGGGAACGGAGAGCTTCATGTGGGGGGCTCCGTGTTCTGTTGGATCGTTGCGTGGGGGTACGCCAAATCCGCGCTTGCCGCGCGGAATTGGCGTGCCTGATGGTGCGTGTGAGGTTGACCGCGCGTCAAGAGCGCATATCGGTCGGCGTGTTCCGCAGGGCGGTCACCGCCGGAGGTCACTTCCGGTGGAACGTGGTCATGGAGACGCCGGTGTCGAAGGACCGGTTGGCCGACAGGGTGAAGCCGGCCAGGTTGAACGGCCCGTCGAACAGGGGGATTCCGGAGCCGATGACGATCGGATTGCGCTTGATGATCAGTACGTCGATCTCGTCGAGCAGCGCCGAGGCCAGCTTTCCGCCGCCGCACAGCCAGATGCCCAGGCCGTCCTGCTTCTTCAGGGCGCGCACGAGCCCGGCCGGGTCGTCGGCGACGAACTCCACCTCCGGGTCGAGGCCGCTCAGGGTGCTGGAGACGACGTACTGCTTCAGGTGCGCGTAGGGGCTGGTCAGGCCCTGCGGCAGGCCTGCCTCGTAGGTGCTGCGCCCCATGAGGACGGTGTCGAACTGTCTGTTGGGGGCCTCGGCGATGCCGAACGGTTCACGGGCCACCGTGGGCAGGGTCTCGGGGTACTCGGCGAGGACCGTGTCCCGGACCTCGCCCTCGAAGGGGAAGAAGTCGAACTGCCCTTCAGGGCCTGCGATGTAGCCGTCGAGGGTGGCGGCGACGTAGTACGTGAGCTTTCGCATGCGGGCTCTTTCGGTGGCTGTGGATGCCGAGGGGTGGCGGCAGGGAAGGCGGAAGGCGCTGCACTCGATGTACTGTGGATGAAGTGGTCAGAACTTAGTACTTCATTTGCAGTGGTGTCAATGGACCGCCGAACCGAATCCCGCCCCCAGCCCCCCGTCCCTGATTCCTGTCCCAGGAGAACGCCATGCGTCAGAACCCCGCCCGCCGCATCGCCCTGCTCGACGCCGCCATCGAGGTGCTCGCCCGCGAGGGGTCACGCGGACTGACCCTCCGCGCCCTCGACACCGAGGCGGGTGTCCCCACGGGCACGGCGTCGAACTACTTCACCAACCGCGGCGACATGCTGGGCCAGATCATGGGGCGCACCCGCGAGCGTCTGACGCCCGATCCGTCGGATGTGGCCAAGGACCTGGAGGCGGAGCCGTCGCACGAGCTGGTGAAGACCTTCATGCAGGGGATCGTCGAACGGATGCGGGCCGACCGCAGCTCCCATCTGGCCATGCTGGAGCTCCGCCTGATGGCCACCAGGAACCCCGAGCTGCACGCCGAGCTGACGCGCTTCTTCAGCGCCGAGATGGAGGGCAACATCAGCTTCCACCTCGACCACGGGCTGCCGGGCGACGGCATGGGCATGGTGCTGCTCTACCTGGCCATGTCCGGGCTCATGCTGGACGAGCTGACCCTCCCCGAGCTGCTGGCCCCGCATCGGCCCGAGCGCCTCATCGACGAGATGGTGACGCGGCTCCTGCTGTGAGTTCTTGTCGTGGCAGCTGCCCGGCTGGAGAATTCCGCGGGGCCAGCGGTCAGCCCGCTGCCCTGAGTGGTCCGGAGGCCGGGCGCCGCGTGCCCAGTGAGGCGCGGTAGCCGCTCGGTGCGATTCCGCGGATTCGCTTGAAGGCGTCGCTGAAGCCGAATCCGTCGGCGTATCCCACCTGCCCGGCCACGGCGGCCACCGTCGCGCCCGGCTCGGCGAGCAGCTCGGCGGCGAGCGTCATGCGCCACTCGGTGAGGTACGCCATCGGGGGCCTGCCGACGAGTTCGGCGAAGTTGCGGGCGAACAGCGCGCGCGACACCTGGGCGCGCGCGGCGAGCGACGCCACCGTCCAGGGCCGCGACGGCTCGTCGTGCATGGCGTGCAGCGCGGGGCCGACCACCTCGTCGCCGAGGGCGATGTACCAGTCGGGCGGGCAGGCGTCCGGCAGTTCGAACCAGTCGCGCAGGGTGCAGGCCAGCATCCAGTCGAGCATCCGGTCCATCACGTACTGGCGCCCCGGCCGGTCGGCGGCCACCTCCGAGGCGATGAGCTCCAGGATGGGCGTGCAGTCCTCGCTGGACGGGACGACGAGGAGCGGCGGCAGCATGCTGATGAGCCGCCGGCCCACCGCGCCGTCCAGCTGGTACGCACCGGTGATGAGTTCGCACTCCGCCCCGGGTTCGGCCGCGGAAGCCCCGGATTCGGCCGCGGAAGGCGCCGAGAGCGTGAACGGTGCCGTCGTGCAGACCACGGCCGCCCCTCCCTCTTCCAGGATCTCCGGCTCGCCCGACGCGGCGGTGATCAGAGCCGTGCCGCGCATCACCGTGATCAGCGTCAGGGCCGCCCCCTCGGCGCGGACCACTTCCCACGGCCCGTTCAGCACCGTGCGGCCGAACAGCGCGCCGTCCGCGCGTACCCCTCGCAGCAGATCCCCCAGAGCGTCCATGCCCTCCACCGTAAACGGAGCCCGAGCCCCCGTAGACGTACTCCCATGCACGCGAGACGGGCTCCCATGTCGCCCTCCGGGCAGGGGGAGTTGGCTTGACCCATGACCACGAACCCGAAGAAGCAGACGCAGCCCGACGCCCTCATCCTCGTGCTCGGCGCCACCGGCAAGACCGGCCGCCGCCTGGTGCCCCTGCTCAGGGACGCGGGTCACACCGTGCGCGCGGCCTCGCGCTCCGGCGAGACCCGCTTCGACTGGAACGACCGCTCCACCTGGGCCCCGGTCCTTGAGGGCGTGACCGCCCTCTACCTCGTAGGCCCGCCCGAACCCGAGCCGATCGCCGACTTCGTGGACACGGCCGTGGCAGCGGGCGTACGCCGCTTCGTGGTTCTGTCCGGGCGGGGCGTCGAGGTGTTCAAGGACTCCTTCGAGCCGTCCATGGCGGAGGCCGAGCGCGTGGTGCGCGCGGCGGACGTCGACTGGACGGTGATCCGCCCGAACAACTTCTCGCAGAACTTCGACGAGGACATCTTCGCCACGGCCCTGCTCGAAGGCCGCCTCGCGCTGCCCGTCGGCGACGTGCCGGAGCCGTTCATCGACGTGGAGGACATCGTGGAGGTGGCCGCGGCCCTGCTCACCGAGGAGGGGCACACGGGCCGTACGTACGAGCTGTCAGGACCCCGCGCGCTGAGCTTCCCCGACGCGGTAGCGGAGCTGGCGGAGGCCTCGGGGCGGCCGATGCGCTTCGAGCACATCACCCCGGAGGCGTACGTGGCGGAGCTGACCGCGGCCGACGTCCCGGCCGACATCGCCCGCGCCCTCGCCGATGTCCTCGACTGGCTGAAGACCGGCTACAACGCGGCGCCGGTGACGGGCGTACGAGATGTCCTGGGCCGGGAGCCCCGAGACTTCAGCGTCTACGCAAAGGCAGCTGCGGCATCAGGAGCCTGGAACTGAGCGACCAGCGCCCGAAGGGGCGCGGGAACTGCGCGCCCACCTCCAACGCACCCGCAGGCAACGTCAGACCGAGGACTCCGCTTCCCGCCCGGCGGCGGGAGTCATCGGCTCGGTCTCCCGCCCCGCGACAGGAACCGCGGAAGCCCGCGCAGCGGCAAGCCGAACCGCGGTGCGCCGAGCCCCCCGCACCGCGTCCCACGTCAGCAACGTCAGCGCCAGCCACACAAGACCGAACCCGGCCCACCGCTCGGGCGGCATCGCCTCATGGAAGTACAGGATGCCGAGCAGGAACTGGAAGACGGGCGCGAGGTACTGCAGCATCCCGAGCGTCGCGAGCGGCACCCGGATCGCCGCGGCCCCGAAGCAGACCAGGGGAATGGCGGTGACCACACCGGTCGCCGCGAGCAGCGCCCCGTGCCCGAAGCCGCCCTCCGCGCCGAACGTGGCGTCGCCCCGCACCCCGAGCCACACGAGGAACCCGACCGCGGGCAGGAACTGGATCGCGGTCTCGGCGGCGAGGGACTCCAGACCGCTGAGACCGACCTTCTTCTTCACCAGGCCGTACGTGGCGAAGGAGAAGGCGAGGCAGAGCGAGATCCACGGCGGCTGCCCGTACCCGAAGGCGAGGACGAGGACCGCCGCGAGGCCGACGGCGACGGCCGTCCACTGCACGGGCCGCAGCCGTTCGCCGAGAAGCAGGACGCCCATGGCGATGGTGACCAGGGGGTTGATGAAGTAGCCGAGGGAGGCCTCCACGACGTGGCCGGAGTTCACGGCCCAGATGTAGACGCCCCAGTTGACCGTGATGACCGCCGCGGCGATCGTCACCAGGCCCAGCTTGCGCGGCTGGCGGATCAGCTCGCCCGCCCAGGCCCAGCGCCGCACGGCCAGCAGCGCGACGCCGACCACGACGAGGGACCAGGCCATCCGGTGCGCGAGGATCTCGCCCGCCCCGGCCGGCTTGAGCAGCGGCCAGAACAGGGGCACGAGGCCCCACATCCCGTAGGCCGCGAAACCGTTCAGCAGGCCTATGCGCTGCTCGCTCTTCGACTGCTCAGCTGCGGCAGCGTCCACGGCCCCTCCTTGGTACCAGGCAGCCCCACGCTGCACCCAAGAAGGTAGCGGCCCGGACACCCTCGTGTCATGCCCGTCTCACGAAAACGGTCATGACGTCAGGCACGCTCCCCGCGCACCCTCACGACCTGCGGCTTCGGCCCGCCAGCCTGTGAGCCTTCAGCCCTTCAGGGCCGCCGAGATCGCGTCCGCGACAGGCGTCGTCGGGCGCCCGATCAGGCGGGACAGCTCGCCGCTCCCGCCGGCGAGCAGACCCCGCTGGATCGCCGCGTCCACGTCGACGAGGATCGCGGCGAACTGCTCGGGGAGCCCGGCGCCGGTCAGGATCGCGAGGTTCTGCTCGGCGGGGACGTTCGCGTACGAGATGTCCTTGCCGCTCTGCCGTGCGACCTCGGCGGCGTACTCGGCCAGGCTCCACGCCACGTCGCCGCTCAGCTCGTACGCCTTGCCCTCGTGGCCCTCGCCGGTCAGTACGGCGACGGCGGCCGCCGCGTAGTCGGCGCGCGAGGCGGAACCGACCCGGCCGTCGCCCGCGGAGGCGACGACGGCGCCGTGCTCCAGGACGGGGGCGAGGTTGGCGGTGTAGTTCTCGTGGTACCAGCCGTTGCGCAGGAAGGTGTAAGGAAGGCCGGAGTCGAGGATGAGCTGCTCGGTCACCTTGTGCTCGGCCGCGAGGTCGAAGTCGGCGTCGGGCCCGCCCAGGACCCCGGTGTACGCGAGGAGCGCGACGCCCGCGGCGCGCGCGGCGTCGATCACCGCCGCGTGCTGCGCCACGCGCTGCCCGACCTCGCTGCCGGAGATCAGCAGGACCCGGTCCCCCGCGGCGAAGGCGCCGGCGAGGGTCTCGGGCGCGCTGTAGTCCGCGATGCGCAGCTCGACACCGCGTGCGGCGAGAGTGGCGGCCTTCTCCTTGTCGCGGACGACGGCGGCTATCTGCCCGGCGGGTACCTGCGCGTCGAGCAGTCCGTCGATGACGAGACGGCCGAGCTGTCCGGTGGCTCCGGTGACAACGATGCTCATGTCTTGAATCTCCCTTTGGTGTGGTTGTGACGATGAGCTTACGTTGGGCGCTAACTATTGGAAAGTACCCACTTTGAAGTAAGGTACTGGCATGACAGTAAGTAACTGGAATCTCGGGGACGAGGGAATGTGCCCGCAGCGCCTCGTCCTGGAGCACGTCACGAGCCGCTGGGGCGTGCTCGTCCTGATCGCCCTGGACGAGCGCTCGTACCGCTTCAGCGAGCTGCGCCGGGCGCTCGGCAGGGTCAGCGAGAAGATGCTGACGCAGACCCTGCAGACCCTGGAGCGCGACGGCCTCGTGCACCGCGACGCCAAGCCGGTCATTCCGCCGCGCGTCGACTACTCGCTCACCGACCTCGGCCGCGAGGCCGGCGCGCAGGTCCGGGTGCTCGCCGAATGGACCGAGCGGCGCCTCGCGGACGTACAGGAAGCGCGCCAGGCGTACGACGAAGCCCGGTCCTGAGTTCGGGACTCTGAACCGGGCTTCGGGTCGGGCGAGTTGAGCGAGGGGCGTGCCGGGTCAGCCGACGACGGTCCAGGTGTCGCCGCCCGCCAGGAGCGCGGCCAGGTCGCCCTTGCCGTTCTGCTCGATGGCGGTGTCGAGCTGGTCGGACATCAGGGTGTCGTAGACCGGGCGTTCGACGTCGCGGAAGACGCCGATCGGGGTGTGGTGCAGGGTGTCGGGGTCGGCGAGGCGGGACAGTGCGAACGCGAGCGTGGGCGAGGTGGAGTGCGCGTCGTGGACCAGGATCTGAGACTCGGTCTCGGAAGTGACCGGGACGACTTTGAGATCTCCGGTGGCCGCATCGCGCACGACGCCCTTGGAGCCCAGGCCGTTTTCCAGGGGTGGGCCGAAGCGGATGGGCTGTCCGTGTTCCAGGCGGATGACGGCTTCCTCGGCCTGCTGCTTGTCCTTGAGGACTTCGAAGGCGCCGTCGTTGAAGATGTTGCAGTTCTGGTAGATCTCCACCAGGGCGGTGCCGGGGTGCTCGGCGGCCTCGCGCAGTACCGAGGTGAGGTGTTTGCGGTCCGAATCCACGGTGCGGGCCACGAAGCTGGCCTCGGCGCCGATCGCGAGGGACACCGGGTTGAAGGGTGCGTCGAGGGAGCCCATTGGCGTGGATTTGGTGATCTTGCCGACTTCGGAGGTCGGTGAGTACTGGCCTTTGGTAAGGCCGTAGATGCGGTTGTTGAAGAGCAGGATCTTCAGGTTGACGTTGCGGCGCAGGGCGTGGATGAGGTGGTTGCCGCCGATGGACAGTGCGTCGCCGTCGCCGGTGACCACCCAGACGCTCAGGTCCCGCCTGGAGGAGGCGAGTCCGGTGGCGATGGCGGGGGCGCGGCCGTGGATGGAGTGCATCCCGTAGGTGTTCATGTAGTACGGGAAGCGGGAGGAGCAGCCGATGCCGGAGACGAAGACGATGTTCTCCTTGGCCAGGCCGAGTTCGGGCATGAAGCCCTGCACGGCGGCCAGGACGGCGTAGTCACCGCAGCCGGGGCACCAGCGCACCTCCTGGTCGGACTTGAAGTCCTTCATGGACTGCTTGGCCTCGGCCTTGGGGACCAGGGAAAGCGCTTCGATCGTGCTCCCGGTGCCTTCGGTCTTCGTGTCAGCCATTGATGGCCTCCTTGAGAGCCGTGGCGAGCTGCTCGGCCTTGAACGGCATTCCATTGACCTGGTTGTACGAGACCGCGTCCACGAGGTACTTGGCGCGGAGGAGAGTGGCGAGCTGCCCGAGGTTCATCTCGGGAATCACCACCTTGTCGTAACGCTTCAGGACCTCGCCCAGATTCCGCGGGAAGGGGTTGAGGTGGCGCAGATGGGCCTGCGCCACGCTCTCGCCGACCGCCCGCAGGCGGCGTACCGCCGCGGTGATGGGCCCGTAGGTCGAACCCCAGCCCAGGACCAGCAACTTGGCGTCGCCGGTCGCGTCGTCGACCTCCAGATCCGGGACCTGGATGCCGTCGATCTTGGCCTGGCGGGTGCGGACCATGAAGTCGTGGTTGGCGGGGTCGTAGGAGATGTTGCCGGTGCCGTCCTGCTTCTCGATACCGCCGATGCGGTGCTCCAGGCCGGGCGTGCCCGGGATCGCCCACGGACGGGCCAGGGTCTGCGGGTCGCGCTTGTACGGCCAAAAGACCTCGGTGCCATCGTCCTCGGTGTGGTTGGTCCCCGAGGCGAACTGGACGCGCAGGTCCGGGAGTTCATCGGTGTCCGGGATGCGCCACGGCTCGGAGCCGTTGGCCAGATAGCCGTCGGACAGCAGGAACACCGGTGTGCGGTAGGTGACCGCGATGCGGGCCGCCTCCAGCGCCGCGTCGAAGCAGTCCGCCGGGGTCTTGGGTGCCACGATCGGCACCGGTGCCTCGCCGTTGCGCCCGAACATCGCCTGCAGCAGATCCGCCTGCTCGGTCTTGGTCGGCAGACCGGTGGAAGGGCCGCCGCGCTGGATGTCCACGATCAGCAGCGGCAGTTCCAGCGACACCGCGAGCCCGATGGTCTCCGACTTCAGCGCCACACCGGGCCCCGAGGTCGTCGTCACCGCGAGGGAGCCGCCGAACGCCGCACCCAGTGCGGCGCCGATCCCCGCGATCTCGTCCTCGGCCTGGAAGGTCCGCACACCGAAGTTCTTGTGCTTGGACAGCTCGTGCAGGATGTCGGAGGCCGGAGTGATCGGATACGAGCCCAGGTAGAGCGGCAGGTCCGCCTGCCGGCCCGCGGCGATCAGCCCGTAGGAGAGGGCCAGATTCCCGGAGATGTTGCGGTACGTGCCGGCCGGGAAGGCGTGGGCGGCCGGGGCCACCTCGTACGAGACGGCGAAGTCCTCCGTCGTCTCGCCGAAGTTCCAGCCCGCGTGGAAGGCGGCGATGTTCGCCTCGGCGATGTCCGGCTTCTTGGCGAACTTCGTGCGCAGGAACTTCTCGGTGCCCTCGGTCGGGCGGTGGTACATCCACGACAGCAGGCCGAGCGCGAACATGTTCTTGCTGCGGCCGGCGTCCTTGCGCGAGAGGTCGAACTCCTTGAGCGCCTCGACCGTCAGCGTCGTCAGCGGCACCGGATGGACGCTGTAACCGTCCATCGAACCGTCTTCCAGCGGCGAGACCCCGTAGCCGACCTTCTGCATCGCCCGTTTGGAGAACTCGTCCGTGTTGACGATGATCTCCGCCCCGCGCGGCACGTCGGCGATGTTCGCCTTCAGTGCCGCCGGATTCATCGCGACGAGCACGTTCGGCGCGTCGCCCGGCGTGAGGATGTCGTGATCGGCGAAATGCAGCTGAAAGGAGGAGACGCCCGGCAGGGTCCCGGCTGGAGCACGGATCTCGGCGGGGAAGTTCGGCAGTGTCGAGAGGTCGTTCCCGAAGGACGCCGTCTCCGATGTGAACCGGTCACCGGTGAGCTGCATACCGTCACCGGAGTCACCCGCGAAGCGAATGATCACCCGGTCCAGACGGCGTACATCCTTCTCACCAGCAGGCTTGCGCTGCTCTCCGACGACTGCCCCATCGGCCTGCTCGGCTGGGCTACTGACCTGGCTGGTCACTGAACTGGACCTCCCTCGGGCGGCTGAGCGGGAAGGGCTGGGCGACCGGCCTTCCCAAGGCCCACCCTACGTCTGTAAGGGTCACCTTCCTGGGGTTGATCGCATGACGGACGTGCTTTTGAGACGCTTCAATGCCCCGTTTTGTCATGATGTGCCGCACCCCCCGGCCGTCATGGAAGACGTCCCCCACTCATCCTTTGGTTCTAGGACCGTTCTCCGTACTCATGCTGCTGCCATGGGTTTTCCGTGCTGCCAAATAGCTGACAGAGTGTCAGGTTGCTACGAGTTGAGGTAGGTGAGGACCGCCAGCACGCGCCGGTGATCCCCGTCACTCTGCGAGAGCCCCAGCTTCAGGAAGATGTTGCTGACGTGCTTCTCGACCGCACCGTCGCTCACCACCAACTGCCGGGCCACCGCGGAGTTCGTCCGCCCCTCGGCCATCAGACCGAGTACCTCGCGCTCGCGTGGAGTAAGCCCCGCGAGGACATCCTGCTTGCGGCTGCGGCCGAGCAGCTGCGCCACGACCTCCGGGTCGAGCGCGGTGCCGCCCTGCGCGACGCGCACCACGGCGTCCACGAACTCGCGCACCTCGGCGACGCGGTCCTTGAGCAGATAGCCGACGCCACGGCTGGACCCGGCGAGCAGCTCGGTGGCGTACTGCTCCTCGACGTACTGCGACAGGACGAGCACCCCGAGTCCCGGGAACTGGTGGCGCAGATGCACCGCGGCACGCACCCCCTCGTCGGTGTGCGTCGGAGGCATCCGCACGTCGGCGACGACCACGTCGGGCAACTCGCCCGCGGCGGAGAATTCGTTGATCGTCTTGATCAGCGCGTCCGCGTCGCCGACCCCCGCGACGACGTCGTGCCCGCGGTCGGTCAGCAACCGGGTCAGGCCCTCCCTGAGCAGCACCGAATCCTCGGCGATGACGACCCGCACTTTGTCCTCCACGTTCACGGCCCCCCGGCATATTTGATTCTGGATGTCCCCCGGCACCTCAGTATCGCGCGTACGAAGGGGCGTTACGGCGTTCGCGGACAACCGCTTGCCCTTGTTCGCTCCTGGCGGCCGGAGGAGCGGGCACGGACAGCACCCATCCGGCCGCCCCGTGCTGCGGGCGACCGGATGGGTGAGCGGAGGAGGTGAGCGGAGGAGAGGTCCGCGGCTACGCCTGCCGGAGACCGACGGCTACGCCTGCCGGTGGTCCGCGGCTACGCCCGCCAGGGCAGCTCGGCCGTCACCGTCGTGGGCCCGCCCGCCGGCGAATCCACGACCAGGATCCCGTCGACCGCGTCGAGCCGCTCGGCGAGCCCGGCAAGGCCGGAACCGGCGGTCACGTCCGCGCCCCCGGCGCCGTCGTCGGTGACCTGGAGCATCAGCCGGTCCTCGACCCGCCAGACGTCGACCGAGCCACGGGACGCCCGCGCGTGCTTGCTGATGTTCTGCAGGAGCTCGGAGACCGTGAAGTACGCGATGCCCTCGATCGCGGCGGCCGGCCGCGCGGGCAGATCCACCTCGACCTGGACCGGAACCGTGCACCGGGCGGCGAGCGAGGAAAGGGCCGCGTCCAGGCCGCGGTCGGTGAGGACCGCCGGGTGGATGCCGCGGGCCAGGTCACGCAGCTCCTGGAGGGCCACCTTCACCTCGCCGTGCGCCTCGCCCACCATGCGCGCCGCGGCCTCCGGGTCCTCCGTCAGCTTCTCCTTGGCCAGGCCCAGGTCCATGGCGAGGGCGACCAGGCGGGCCTGCGCCCCGTCGTGCAGGTCGCGCTCGATGCGGCGCAGGTCGGCCGCTGCCGTGTCGACCACGACACCGCGGTCCGACTCCAGCTCGACGACGCGCGTGGCCAGGCTCGACGGGCCGAGCAGACCGGCCACCATGACGCGGTCGACGGTGGTCAGGGCCCGGATGATCCAGGGGGTGGCCAGCGTGATCAGCAGGCCGGTGAGGGCGGTGGCGCCGATCTCGAAGGGGTTGTCCAGGTAGATGCGGTGGCCGTCGTCGCCGTAGAGCTGGATGCCGTCCTGGCCGCCGTAGACCGGGAAGAGCCACTGCCACAGCGGGTACGTGAGCATCGCCCAGCCGTACGTCCAGAAGACCACCGAAACGGTGAAGGAGAAGATCGCCCAGGGCATGTGGAGGATGGCGTAGAGGACGTGCCGCCAGGAGACACCGCTCTTGAGCACGGCCCCCATCCACGCCATCATCCCGCCGCCGTTCTTGGGCCGCAGCGGCTCCGGGTTCGCCACCTCCACGCCGAGCAGCGCCCGCGCCCGCACCCGCTCCAGCGAGCCGATGCCGCGGCAGGCGGCGAGCCCGGCGGCGAGCACCGGGATGCCGATGAACGTGATCAGCAGGCCGGCGCCGAGCGACAGCATCGTGACCGCGAACGTGAAGGTGACGATGCTGATCGGCAGGCTGAGGAGCACATAGCCGAACTCCTTCCAGGCGCGGGCCTCGATCGGCGCGCGCAGCCCGGTGGGGACACGGTGGCGTCGCTCGTCGAGGTCGGATCCCCGGAACTCCGAACGGTCCATGCGTCCGTACTCCTGTCCGTACTCCGTGGCCATCGGTGTCGTCCGTTTCTGCTCGGTCCGCGTGATGTGTGGGGTCTGCTTCGGCGTCGTACCTCAAGAGTGCTGGCCGAAGCTGATCCGGACCATGTGGTGCGTAGGTGTCTTCGACCGGGGGTTTTCCCTACCCCCGGGCCGCCTGGTCCCGGTCCCTCTCCCCGTCCCTGTCACGGTCCCGCCACGGCAGCTCCGCCGTGATCGTCGTGGGGCCGCCCTCCGGCGACTCGATCACGAACAGGCCGTCGACCGCGCCGAGCCGGTCCGCGAGCCCCGCCATGCCCGTGCCCCCGTCCAGGCTCGCGCCGCCCCTGCCGTCGTCCCACACCTGGATGAGCAGCCGCTGGTCGGCACGCCACACCTCCACGGAGGCCGAACGGGCCCCGCTGTGCTTGCTGACGTTCTGCAGCAGCTCGGAGACCGTGAAGTACGCGATGCCCTCGATCGCGGCGGCCGGGCGGGCCGGCAGATCGGCGGTCACCTTCACCGGGACCGTGCACCGCGAGGCCACCGAGGAAAGGGCCGCGTCCAGGCCGCGGTCGGTCAGGACCGCCGGGTGGATGCCGCGGGCCAGGTCGCGCAGTTCCTGGAGGGCGAGCTTCACCTCGCCGTGCGCCTCGTCGACCATCGCCGCCACCGTGTCGTCGGCCTGGCCCTCCAGGAGCTTCTCCTTGGCCAGACCGAGCCCCATGGCGAGGGCGACCAGGCGGGCCTGCGCCCCGTCGTGCAGGTCGCGCTCGATGCGGCGCAGGTCGGCCGCGGCGGTGTCGACGACGACACCGCGGTCCGACTCCAACTCCACGATGCGCCGCTCCAGTTCGTCGGAGGGCGAGAGCAGCCCGCGCGCCATCACGCGGTCGGCGTTGGTCAGGCCGCGCACGATGTAGGGGAGCACGGGCCACAGCACGAAGAGACCGATCAGGGCGACGGCGAAGGTCACCACGCCCCAGGGCAGCCGCATGAACGAGTACAGCATCGTGCGCCAGCCGACCGGATCCTTAAGACTCGACCACAGCCAGCTGAAGAAACCGTGCCCCCGCTGCTTCGGCATCGGGCTCGGCTCGTCGATCCGCAGACCGAGCAGCTTCCTGGCCCGCGCCCGCTCCACCCTGCCGATCTGGCGCGCGCCGATCAGCGCGCCCGCGAGCAGCGGCAGCCCGACGACCGTCACGGCGAGACCGCCGCCGGCCGCGAGCGTCACGACCACGTAGACGAAACCGGCCACGCCGATCGGCAGGTTGGCGAGGAGATACGCGATCTCCTTCCAGGTCTGCCGGTCGTACGCCGCGAAGCGCGCGGGTGGCGGCGGCGGGGAGGCCGGGGTGCCCGGGAAGCCCGGGGAGCCCGGGGAGCCCTGGGAGGTGATCGAGGACGTGGCGCGTGCGGTCATAAGCGTCAGGGTGCACGGCTCGCCGCCGCGATGCCATGAGGAGGGCCGCCAGGACGTCCGGGGGATAACCCCACCCGTCGATCGATCCGTCGATGGATCCGTCGATCGATGCGGCGAGTACTTGCCGATGCGTGACGCTCTGCTTACCTCGTCTTTAGCAGGCCCTAGACTCCCGTGCGTACAGATCGTCGAACAGTGATCAGTGTTCAGCAGTCGGTGGCAATGACGTGATCGATGACGTGATCGATGACGTGATTGATGGGGTGATCGATGACGTCAATGATGGCGCGGTCGGTGACCGGTGATCCGCGGTCGGAGAGAACAGGGAGTGAGGGGCTGACGTGCACGTGACGAATGTCGCGGCGAGCTACTACCAGTCGTACTCCGTCGTCGGACTGCTCGCCGTCGTCGGCGTGCTGTTCGTCGCCGTAGCCTTCGGCGCGGGGCGGCTGTTGCGGCCCGTCGTGCCGACACCCGAGAAGCTCCTGACGTACGAGTGCGGCGTCGACCCGGTCGGCGACGGCTGGGCCCACACCCAGGTCCGCTACTACGTCTACGCGTTCCTCTACGTCATCTTCGCCGTCGACTCGATCTTCCTCTTTCCATGGGCGACGGTTTTCGCCGCGCCCGGCTACGGTGCGACGACGCTGGTGGAGATGTTCATCTTCCTCGGCTTCCTGACCGTGGGCCTGCTGTACGCATACAAGAAGGGCGTCCTCACATGGACGTGACCCCCGCTTCCGCTTCCGCCTCGGTAGATCTGCCGGAGCCGGTGCTGCGACCCGAGCCGGAGAAGCTCGGCGTGCTCTCGCGCCTGGCCCCCGAGCCTATGAAGGTGGTCCTCAACTGGGGCCGCCGGTACTCGTTGTGGGTCTTCAACTTCGGCCTCGCCTGTTGCGCCATCGAATTCATCGCCGCCTCCATGGCCCGGCACGACTTCATCCGGCTCGGCGTGATCCCGTTCGCGCCGGGGCCGCGCCAGGCCGACCTGATGGTCGTCTCCGGCACGGTCACGGACAAGATGGCCCCGGCCGTGAAGCGCCTGTACGAGCAGATGCCCGAGCCCAAGTACGTCATCTCCTTCGGCGCCTGCTCCAACTGCGGTGGCCCGTACTGGGATTCGTACGCGGTGACCAAGGGCGTCGACCAGATCATTCCGGTCGATGTGTACGTACCCGGCTGCCCGCCCCGGCCCGAGGCGCTCCTCCAGGGCATCCTCAAGCTCCAGGAGAAGATCGCGTCGGAGTCGCTGAGCGAGCGGTACGGCAACGGCGGCGGGAAGGGCAGCGGCAGCCGGCCTTCGGCGGCGGCTCTCCAGAGCGGGCTCGTGAAGCCGCCGGTGGCGCCGGACGCCTCGACGCCGGATGCCTCGACGCCGGACGCCGCGACGCCGGACGCCTCGACGCCGGGGGAGGGGAAGGCATGACCGGCTGGCTGCCGAGCCCCGTCGAGGAGCTCTTCGGCGCGGAAGCCACGGCCGACGAGTCGTACGACCTCTTGACGGTCGACGTCCCGCCGAGCTCGTGGATCGCGGCGCTCGAAACCGCGCGCACGACCCTGACCTGCACCTACTTCGACTGGCTGAGCGCCGTCGACGAACCGGGCACGGGCTTCCACGTCTCGGCCCATGTCGTCGCCCTCTCTCCGGTACGCCGTCTCCTCATCCGTACGACCGTTCCGCACGACGCCCCGGTGCTGCCGACCGCGGTCGACGTCTACGCGGGCGCGGCGTGGCACGAGCGCGAGACGCACGAGATGTTCGGCGTCGCTTTCGAGGGCCACCCGCACCTGGTGCCGCTGCTCCTCCCGGACACCTTCGAAGGCCACCCCCTCCGCAAGGACTTCGTCCTGGCGGCCCGGGTCGCCAAGGCGTGGCCCGGCGCGAAGGAGCCGGGGGAGTCGGAGCACGGCGGGCCCAAGCGCCGCCAGATGCTGCCTCCCGGCGTACCCGACCCGAACGAATGGGGCCCCCTGAAGGGCCAGCTCCCGGCGGCCCCGGCCCGCCCGGCCCGCGGCGCCGCCCGCGCGGCAGGCGACCGCCCGGCCCGCCGGACCCGCACGGCGGGGGAGGGCTCGACGAGCCAGGCGAGCGCGGCGGCTGCCGGCCAGGCGGAGGGGGCGCAGCCCGAGGCTCCGGCTCCGACTCCGCGCCGGGCGCGCAGCGTGAGCCAGGGCTCGGCGTCGCAGCGACCGGCGGGGGAGCCGGCGCCCGAGGCGAAGTCGCCCGAGGCGAAGTCGCCCGAGGCGAAGCCGGAAGCGGCTCCCGAAGCCGCTTCCGACGCCCCATGGCATCAGGCCCGCCCGGCATTCGAGACCCCCGACAAGCCGGTACGGGAAACCCGGGAGCCGCCCAAGACCCCCGACACCGACACCGGCGACACCAGCGCCGAAGGCACCGACAACACCGACAGCACACCTGAAACGGCCGACACAGCCGACACAGCCGACACAGCCGACACAGAGGACAACCGCCCAGGAGGCTCGGAGTGACCGACGCGCTCGACGTCGCCCTGCGTCTCCTCATCGTCTTCGCCGTCTTCATGGTCCTGCCCCTGGTCATCGGCCAGACCGAGCACAAGGTGATGGCCCATATGCAGGGCCGCCTCGGCCCCATGCACGCGGGCGGATTCCACGGCTGGGCCCAGCTCGTCGCCGACGGAGTCAAGTTCGCCCAGAAGGAAGACGTCGTACCGGCCGAGGCCGACCGCCGCATCTTCCAGCTCGCCCCCGCCGTCGCCCTGCTGCCGTACCTCCTCGTCCTGATCGCCATCCCCATCGGCCCGAGCGAAGGCGCCGTCGGCCAACTCGTCGACGCGGGCATCTTCTTCGTGCTCGCGGTGATGGGCGTCGGCGTACTCGGCTCGCTCATGGCGGGCTGGGCCAGCGCCAACAAGTTCTCCCTCCTCGGCGGCCTGCGCACCGCCGCCCAGCTCCTGGCGTACGAACTCCCGATGCTGCTCGCCGCGGCCTCGGTCGCGATGGCGGCCGGGACGGTGTCCCTGCCCGGCATCCTCAACGCCTTCGAGTGGTGGTGGCTGCCCTGGCAGATCGTCGGCGCCCTCGTGTTCTTCGTCGCGGGTCTCGCCGAACTCCAGCGCCCGCCCTTCGACATGCCGGTCGCCGACTCGGAGATCATCTTCGGCGCGTACACCGAGTACACGGGCCTGCGCTTCGCCCTGTTCCTCCTCGCCGAGTACGCCGGAATCGTCGTCCTCTGCGGCCTCACCACCGTCCTGTTCCTCGGCGGCTGGCACGGCCCGTGGGGTGCCGACGGCCTCGGCTGGGTCTGGACCCTCCTGAAGACCGGACTGCTGGCCTTCGTGGTGATCTGGCTCCGCGTCAGTTACCCCCGTCTCCGCGAGGACCAGCTCCAGAAGCTTTCCTGGACCCTCCTCGTCCCACTCGCACTCGCGCAGATCGCGCTCACCGGCATCGTGAAGGTGGCGATCAACTAGTGGCCCCGATCCCCGGATCCGGCCTGGCCAAGGGCCTCGCCGTCACCCTCCGCACGATGACGAAGAAAACCGTCACCGAGCAGTACCCGGAGCACCAGCCCGAACTCCCGCCCCGCACCCGCGGCGTCATCGGGCTCTTCGAGGAGAACTGCACGGTCTGCATGCTCTGCGCCCGTGAGTGCCCGGACTGGTGCATCTACATCGACTCCCACAAGGAGACGGTCCCGCCGGCAGTCGAGGGCGGCCGCGAGCGCAGCCGCAACGTCCTCGACCGCTTCGCCATCGACTTCTCCCTCTGCATGTACTGCGGTATCTGCATCGAGGTCTGCCCCTTCGACGCACTGTTCTGGTCCCCGGAGTTCGAGTACGCCGAGACCGACATCCACGAACTCACCCACGAGCGCGACAAGCTCCGCGACTGGATGTGGACGGTCCCGGCCCCGCCCGCCCTGGACCCCGCGGCCGAGGACCCCAAGGAAATCGTCACCGCCCGCAAGGCAGCGGAGAAGCTGGCCGCGGCCCAGGAAGCCGAAGCAGCTCAGGCAGCCGAAGCCGCCGCCGCGACCCCGGAAGCGCCGTCCCCCGAAGCGCCGTCCCCGGAAGCGCCGTCCGCACCGGAGGGAGACGCGTGACCCTCGCAGCCACCGCCGCCCTGGCGACCAACGCCCCGCTGGCGGCCAACGCCCCCCAGGGCTTCCTCTCCCCGACGGGAGTGGAGATCGCCTTCCTCCTGGTCGGCCTCGTCACCCTCGGCTCGGCGATCGTCACCGTCACCACCAAGCAGCTGGTGCACGCCGCCCTGTGGCTGGTGGCGACACTCGGCGGCCTGGCCGTCGAGTACCTCCTGCTCACCGCCGAGTTCATCGCCTGGGTGCAGGTACTGATCTACGTCGGCTCCGTCGTCGTCCTCCTCCTGTTCGGACTGATGCTCACCCGGGCCCCCATCGGCCGCTCCCCGGACGCCGATTCGGGCAACCGTCCGGTCGCGCTCGCGGTGGCCGTCCTCGCCGCCGCCGCCCTGGTCTGGGTCGTCGTCGACGCCTTCCGGACGACCTGGATCGACCTCGACCGCGCCGCCGACGAGGCCCAGGGCTCCACCGCCGTGACCGGAAAGTTCCTCTTCCAGCACTGGGTGCTGCCCTTCGAGGCCCTCTCGGTCCTGCTCCTCGCCGCCCTGGTCGGCGCGATCGTCCTCTCCCGCAGGAACGCCCGCATGACCCGCCTGACCGGCGCCCCCGGCACTCCTGGCGACACCCCGACGACCGGCGCCCCCGGCGACAGCGCCACGACCGGTGCCCCCAGCGACAAGGAGCAGCGCTGATGCACCTCGCCTATCCCGCCGTCCTGGCCGTCCTCCTCTTCTGCGTAGGCCTGTACGGAGTCCTCGCCCGCCGCAACGCGATCCTGGTCCTGATGTCCGTCGAGCTCATGCTCAACGCCGTCAACCTCAACCTGGTCGCCTTCGACGTCTGGCTCCGCGACGCCCTCCACTCCGGCCAGGCCCTGACCCTCTTCACCATCGCCATCGCCGCGGCGGAGATCGGCATCGGCCTCGCGATCGTCCTGGCGGTCTACCGCAACCGCGGCTCCTCCGCCATCGACGACCTCCGCGACACCGCCGAGCGCCCGGACGACCCCGATGCCCCCGATGACGACGCCGAGGGCGCCGTCGCCGAAGAACCCGCCCCGGCGGAGACGGCAGAGAAGCCGAAGAAGTCGCAGAAGGCTGAGGCCACCGCGTGACCACGATCACCCTCGCCGTACTCGTCCCCCTCCTGCCGTTCCTCGGCGCGCTCGCCGGCCTGCTGCTCGGCCGCACCGTCCCGGGTCTCGTACGCCCCCTCGCGGTGCTGCCCACCCTGGCGGCGCTGGTCATCGCCGTCCTGGTCGCCGCCCGCCACGGCGGCGGCGCCGACATCGACTCCGCGACCGAGCTCACCCCGACCGGCTCGGTCCCCGTCGAACTCGCCCTGCACATCGACGGCTTCGCCGCCCTCGTCGCCGTACTCGTCGGCGTCGTCGCCTCCTGCGTGCAGATCTACTCGACGGGTTACCTGCGCGACGACCCGCGCTACCCCTCGTACGCCGCTCTCGTCTCCCTCTTCACCTCCGCGATGCTGCTCGTCGTCTACTCCGGCGACCTGATGGTGCTCCTGGTCGGCTGGGAGATCATGGGCATCTGCTCGTACTTCCTCGTCGGCCACTACTGGGAGACGCCCGAAGCCCGCGCGGCCTCCCTCAAGGCCTTCCTCGTCACCAAGCTCGGCGACGTCCCCTTCCTGATCGGCCTGTTCGCGCTCGCCGTCGACGCCGGGTCGTTCCGCATCACGACGATCCTCGCGAAGGTCGCGGACGGCGGCCTCGACCACCCGACGCTGATCGCCCTGCTGCTCCTGGCCGGTGTGGCGGGCAAGTCGGCGCAGTTCCCGCTGCACACCTGGCTGCCCGACGCGATGGCGGGCCCCACGCCCGTCTCCGCGCTCATCCACGCCGCGACGATGGTCGCCGCCGGTGTCTACTTCGTGGCTCGGCTCCTCCCGGTCTTCGCCGCCTCGTCGGCGGCCCTGGTCGTCCTCGCCGTCATGGCCGCCGTCACGATGGCCGGCTCGGCCCTCGCGGCGCTCGCCCAGGACGACATCAAGCGCGTTCTCGCCTACTCGACGATCGGTCAGCTCGGCTATCTGACCGGCGCCCTCGCCGTCGGCGACCGCGGCGCCGCCGTCTTCCACCTCCTCTCGCACGGCGCGTTCAAGGCGCTCCTCTTCCTCGGCGCGGGCGTGATCATCCACGCCGCCGGCACCAACTCCCTCGCCGCGATGTCCCGCATGAAGGGTCTGCGCGACCGGGTCCCCGACGCCTTCTGGACGATGACCGTGGCGCTCCTCGCGCTCGCCGCGATCCCGCCGTTCAGCGGCTTCTTCTCCAAGGAAGCCGTCCTGGGCGCCGCCGAGCACGCGGCCACCGGCCACTCCGAGACCGCCCCCACCGCCGCGGGCTGGATCGTCCTGATCGCTGGCCTGCTGACCGCCCTCCTCACCGCCGCCTACGCGACGCGCCTGTGGCTGCTGGCCTTCAACGGCAGGGGCCCCGAAGCCCCCGACCACGGCAGGCAGCCCCTCACGATGACCGCTGTGCTCTGGGTGCTCGCCGTCCCCTCACTCGCCTTCGGCCTCACCGTCGGCGTCCTGCCGGACTGGTTCGACGGCCACTCGCTCACCCCGACCCTCACCACCTCCGTACTCGGCACGGGATTCGCCCTCGTCGGCGGACTCGTCACGTACGGCGCGTGGCGCCACACGACGGCGCTCGCCGCCCGGCACCCGATGGGCGCGGTCGCCGCCGACGCGGGAGCCGACGGAGGCGTCGTCGAGGCCGAGGCCATCGCCACGCACACCCCCGCCTACGGAGATGTGGCCGCCGCCCACGACCCGGCCGACCCCGGCCGCCTGCTGCTCGGCCCGCTGCACCGGCACGCCGCCGTCGGCTTCCACCTCGACGCTGTGTACACCGCCCTGTTCGTGCGCCCCGTCCAGGCCGCCGCACGCCTCGTCCGGTTCCTCGACCGCGAGGTCGTCGACACCTACGTACGCGGCGCGGGCACCGCACCCCGCTGGCTCGGCGCAGCCGTCCGCCGCGCGCAGACGGGCAATGTGCAGACCTACCTGAGCGCGCTGCTCGCAGGCACCGTCGTCCTGGCTGTCGCCGCCGTCCTCGTCGCCACCGCCGGAGCGTGAGCAGCCGTGATCGATATCAGTGAATCCGTGATGCAGCTTCTTCTCGCGTTGATCGTGGTCGGCCCGCTCATCGGCGCCGTGGCCGCCCTGCTCCCGGCCCCGCCCGGACTGAAGGGGAAGTCACCCGACCAGGCAGCGCTCCGCCACGGCGTGATCGTGACGGGCGTGATCCTGATCGCCGCGATCATCCTGGCGCTCGGCTTCGACCATGACCACCCGTCAAAAATGCAGGCCACGACCGATATCAGCTGGATCCCCGCACTCGACGTGCGCATCCACCTCGGCATCGACGGCATCTCGCTCCCCCTCCTGGTCCTGACCGCGCTCCTGACCTTCCTCTGCGCGCTGTACTCCTACTTCAAAATGCCTGCGGGCCCGTCTCCCAAGGCATTTGTCGCGCTGATCCTCGTGCTCGAGGCCGGCACCCTCGCGACCTTCGCCGTCCTCGATCTGCTGCTGTTCTTCCTGGCGTTCGAGATGGTCCTCATCCCGATGTACTTCCTCATCGCACGCTGGGGCGGCGCCGAACGCACGCAAGCGGCCTGGAAGTTCATCCTCTACACGCTGCTCGGCTCCGTCGTGATGCTGCTCGGTCTCCTCCTCATCGGCCTCAAGTCCGGCACATTCGACATGGTGGCACTCGCCACTGACAACGGCCGGGGCCTGACCACATCCGTGCAGGTCATCGCCGTTCTGGCGATCGGGATCGGACTCGCGGTCAAGACGCCGATGTGGCCGCTGCACAGCTGGCTCCCGGACGCGCACACCGCCGCGCCCACCGTCGGCTCGGTCCTGCTGGCCGGCGTGCTGCTGAAGATGGGAACGTACGGATTCGTCCGGATCCTGCTGCCCATCGCGCCCGACGGAATGCACACCTTCGCGCCGTACCTCGCGGCCTTCGCGGTCGTCGGGATCATCTACGGCTCGCTCGCCTGCCTCGCCCTCGCCAAGCAGGGCGCGAAGGGCGACCTCAAGCGCCTCATCGCCTATTCGTCCGTGGGCCACATGGGCTTCGTCCTGCTCGGCATCTCGACGATGAGCCCGACCGGCGTGAACGGCGCGCTCTTCGCCAACATCGCGCACGGCCTCATCACCGGCCTGCTGTTCTTCCTCGTCGGCGCGCTGAAGGACCGCACCGGCACCAGCGACCTCGACACCCTCGCGCAGGAATCGGGCGCCGCGCTCTACGGCAAGGCGCCCCGCCTCGGCGGTCTCCTCGCGTTCGGCGCGGTCGCCTCGCTCGGGCTTCCTGGCCTCGCCGGGTTCTGGGGCGAGATGCTCGCCCTGTTCGGCGCGTTCAAGCCCGCCGACGACCTCAGCCGCCCGGCCTTCCTCACCTTCATGGCGATCGCCGCCATCGGCACCCTGCTCACCGCCGCGTACATGCTCATCGTCGTACGCCGCGTCTGCATGGGCCCGGTGGCTCAGGGGCCCCAGGGGGCCGCCAAGAACGAAACCCCGGCGCTCGCCGACGTCCAGGGCTATGAGTTCGCCGCCTGGACGCCGCTCGTCGCCCTCACCGTCCTCGCCGGGCTCTGGCCCGCCGCTCTGCTCGGCCTCACCGACCCGGCCGTGCAGCAGCTCCTCTCAGGAGGCAAGTCGTGACCGTGGCCGCCGAAAGCGCCGCCGGCGTCGTCCAGTCCGTCGACTGGCTCGCGATCGCCCCGCCCACCATCGCGGCGGTCGTCGGCCTCCTCGTGCTCGTCGCCGACCTGTTCGTGGGCGACAACAAGAAGGCGCTGCTCGGCTGGATCTCCGTGGCGGGCCTTGCCGCTGCCGCGCTCTCCCTGCTGCCGATCCTGAACGACGACCGGTCGACGTTCTGCCTGACCGGCGGCGCCGACGCCTGCAGCTACACCGCGGACCGCTTCACGCTCGTCATCCAACTGCTCGTCCTCGGCGGCGCCCTGCTGGCCGCGCTGCTCTCGATGAGCACGCTCAAGGACGCGCACGGCACCGACAAGGAACTCCCCGAAGGGGAGTTCTGGTTCCTGCTGCTCTCCTCCGCGGCGGGCGCCGCGCTGCTGCCCGCCTCGCGCGACCTCGCGACGCTCATCGTCGCCCTGGAGGTCGCCTCCCTGCCCGCCTTCGCGCTCGTCGGCCTGCGGCACGGCGACAAGCGGTCCTCCGAAGCGGCCCTGAAGTTCTTCCTCTCCTCCGTCACCGCGACCGCCGTGACCCTGATGGGCGTCAGCTTCGTGTACGCCGCGACCGGCACCCTGCACCTCACGGAGATCGCCGAGGAGCTCCAGCACGTCGACGGGCAGCTGGACACGCTCGCCCAGACCGGCGTTGCCCTCACCCTCGTCGGCTTCGCCTTCAAGGTGGCCGCCGTGCCCTTCCACTTCTGGGTGCCCGACACCTACGTGGGCGCGCCGCTGCCGATCGCCGCGTATCTCTCCGTGGTCGGCAAGGCGGTCGGCTTCACCGGCCTGATCCTCGTCACCGTCGTCGCGTTCCCCTCGTACGCGGACGTGTGGGGCCCGGCACTCGCCGTGCTCGCCGCCCTCACCATGACCGCGGGCAACGTGGCGGCGCTGCGCCAGCAGACCACGCGCGCGTACAGCGCGGTACGCCTGCTCGCCTGGTCCTCCGTCGGCCAGGCGGGATACCTGCTCGTGCCGATCGCGGCGGCCGGATACGCCGACAACCCCGCGGAGGCGGAGAAGGCCGTCGGCTCCACCGTCGCGTACGCCCTGATGTACGCGGCCGTGAACCTCGGCGCCTTCGCCGTCGCCGCCCTTGTCGGCCGTACGCAGCGCCTGAACCGCGTCAGCGACTACCGCGGCCTCTACGCCCGGAGCCCGCTCGCGGCCCTGGTGCTCGGTTTCTTCCTGCTCTGCCTCGCGGGCCTGCCGCCGGGCATCATCGGCCTCTTCGCGAAGGTCACCGTCTTCTCGGCGGCGGTCGACGCGGGCCTCGGCTGGCTCGCCGTGGTGATGGCCGTGAACGTGGTGATCGCGCTCTTCTACTACCTCCAGTGGACCGCGCTGCTGTTCCGCGCCCCCGAGGGCGACCCGGTCAAGCACCGCGTCCCGGCCCCCCTCACGGCCGCCATCGCCCTGACCGCGGTCCTCGGCATCGCGCTCTCCGGAGCGCCGCAACTCGTCCTGAGGTTCTCCGACACCGGCCTTTTCTGACGCGTCACCTTCTCCGTGTGGGCCGTTCGGGCATCACCCGAGCGGCCCACACCGCTCCTGCGCGCACAAGGGAACTAGTGCTCCCCGCCTGGCGTTGACCAGTACGGGAGGGTCCACTGAAGAGTGGAAGCACCAGCAGACAGAGGGTTCCCCCACGCACCACAGGAGGGCGCACCGTGCACCGCCGGCACAACGGGCTGAAGACCGCCGTACTCCTCGGGGGACTGTCCGCTCTCATCCTCGTCATCGGCAGTTTCTTCGGACGTACGGGCTTGATCGTCGCGCTCTTCGTGGCGCTCGGCACCAACGCGTACGCGTACTGGAACAGCGACAAGCTCGCCCTGCGCGCCATGCGCGCGCGCCCGGTGAGCGAATTCGAGGCCCCCGAGCTCTATCGCATGGTCCGCGAGCTCTCCACCCAGGCACGTCAGCCCATGCCCCGGCTCTACATCTCGCCCACCGAGGCGCCGAACGCCTTCGCGACCGGCCGCAATCCGCGCAACGCGGCGGTGTGCTGCACCGACGGCATCCTGCGCCTCCTGGACGAGCGTGAGCTGCGCGGAGTCATCGGCCACGAGCTGAGCCACGTCTACAACCGCGACATCCTGATCTCATCGGTCGCCGGCGCACTCGCCTCGGTGATCATGTTCCTGGTCAACTTCGCCTGGCTGATCCCGGTCGGCCGGTCGAACGACAACGAAGGCCCCGGCATCTTCGGCATGCTGCTGATCATGCTCCTGGGTCCGCTGGCCGCCTCCGTCATCCAGCTCGCGATCAGCCGCTCCAGGGAGTACGAGGCCGACGCGTCCGGCGCACAGCTCACGGGGGACCCACTGGCCCTCGCGAGCGCCCTGCGCAAACTCGACGCGGGCACCAAGCAGCTTCCGCTGCCCCCCGAGCCACGCATCGAGACGGCAAGCCACATGATGATTGCGAACCCTTTCCGTCCCGGGCAGGGCATGTCCAAGATGTTCTCCACGCATCCGCCGATGGCGGAGCGCATTGCCCGGCTCGAGCAGATGGCAGGTCGCCAACAGTGAAGACAATCCTCAACGTCATCTGGCTAGTCCTGTGCGGCTTCTGGATGTTCCTCGGCTATCTCCTGGCCGGGGTGCTCCTGTGCGTCACGATCATCGGCATCCCGTTTGGAGTCGCCAGTTTCCGCATCGGCCGCTATGCCCTGTGGCCCTTCGGCTACACGACAGTTGAGCGCCGCGACGCGGGCGCGCCGTCCTGCGTCGTGAACGTCCTGTGGCTGATCCTCGCGGGCTGGTGGCTCGCGCTCGGCCACATCGTCACGGGCTTCCTCCTGTGCGTCACGATCATCGGCATCCCGCTGGGCGTCGCCAACTTCAAGCTGATCCCGGTGTCGTTGATGCCGCTGGGCCGCGAAATCGTGCGTACGGACCAGCCGTTCGCGACGCGCTGACGCACCTCCCGGGCCGTGCCGCACCGCGGTGCGGCCCTCGTGTGTCATACGCCGCATCACGCTGATCACCGCAACCGCGCCCCGCTCCCGTGACGTCCTCAAGGACAACAGCACGTAGAGGGGCAGGTTCACCGCATGGGCATCATCAGCTGGATCGTTCTGGGGCTCGTGGCCGGTGTCGTCGCCAAAATCCTGCTGCCGGGCCGCGACCCGGGCGGCTTCATCGGCACGACCCTCATCGGCATCGCGGGCGCCTTCATCGGCGGCTGGCTCTCCGCCCGCTACCTCGACCGCCCGATAGCCACCGACGTCTACGACGGAGCGACCTGGGCGGCGGCCATCGGCGGCTCACTCGTCCTGCTCGTCGCCTACCGCATCCTCTTCGGCCACTCACGCCGCTGAGCCACGCACGCCGCCTCAGGCGGCGATCCCCCGATCTGCGGCCAGCAGCAAGGGCGGGCACCCGAACCGGGTGCCCGCCCTTCGGCGTCGCACGACGAGCAACAACCAGTACTTACTGGCGACTACCGGTAGTTCGCGAACTGCACGTCGAAGTCGAAGTCCTGCCCCTTGATCAGCGCCTGTACGGCCTGCAGGTCGTCGCGGCTCTTCGAGCTGACCCGCAGCTCGTCGCCCTGGACCTGCGCCTTGACGCCCTTGGGGCCCTCATCGCGGATGATCTTGGCAACCTTCTTCGCGTTCTCCTGGGAGATGCCCTCCTCGATCGAGGCGAAGATCTTGTACTCCTTGCCGGACAACTGCGGCTCGCCCGCGTCGAGCGACTTCAGCGAGATGCCGCGCTTGATCAGCTTGGACTGGAAGATGTCGAGGATCGCCTTGACCCGCTCCTCGCCGTTCGCCTCCATCAGGATCTTCTCGCCGGACCAGGCGATCGAGGCACCCGTGCCCTTGAAGTCGTAGCGCTGCGAGATCTCCTTGGCGGCCTGGTTGAGGGCGTTGTCGACCTCCTGCCGCTCGACCTTCGAGACGATGTCGAAACTGGAGTCGGCCATGTCCTGTGGCTCCTTGTATCGGGGTCTGCGTACTCAGCTGGTGCACGGCCGTCGGTCCCTGGCCGCATCCGCAAAGCCTAGCCACCGCCCCCGCGCCGGGGGCCGATCAATCGGGTGGCGAAGCACCCCTGTCCATCAGGTATCGTTTACGTCGTTGCCACGGAGCGCCGCCCCAAAGCGGACGCATCCAGGCAGCAACCCAGGCGGTGTGCCCGAGCGGCCAAAGGGAGCAGACTGTAAATCTGCCGGCTCAGCCTTCCCAGGTTCGAATCCTGGCGCCGCCACACGAAGGAGACCCTCTCCGGTCTTGCGGAAACGCAAGTCGGAGGGGGTCTTTTCGTACGCTGAGGCCATGCCGTCCATGTCATCAGCGTCCTCAGCGTCCTCAGCGTCCTCAGTGTCATCAGGGTCCTCGCGCCGCAGGAACTGTCCCGAGTGCCGTCGGGAAATCGCGGTCGTCGGGGGGCGGTTCGCGCGCCACGATCCGCCGGGTCAGCGTGGCAGCGGCGACCTCGTCTCCTGTCCCGGCTCGCGCAGGCAGGCGATGCTCGGGGCCGCACAGCCCGCTCTGGACGGCTACACGGTCCCGGACTTCCCCGGCCAGCTTCCGCTCTTCTGAGGCGCTCTCAGGGCTGCTCAGGGCCTTGCGTCGGCCGGTTATGGGTGGCGGACGTCCATCCGGCTCACCAGGCCGTCGGCCCGGAACGTGTAGACGTGCTCGACCGTCGTCGGCGCCCAGTGGTCGCCGGTCTCGTCCCGCAGCCCGGGCCGCACGGTCGCCACGACCCGCCGCCCGTCGTCGTCGAGCCGCAGCCGCTCCAGGTGCACCAAGGGGTGCATCACCGCGAACTGCCGTGCCCAGTAGGCGCGGACCGCCGCGATGCCGCGAGCGCGGGTGTTGTCCAGGAGATTCGGCCAGTCCACGTCGGGTGCCAAGGAGCGGGGGATGAACGCATCGCGCTCTTCGGTACTGAAGACGGCGTACATCTGCCGCAAGAGGGCTTCGTGCGCGGCAGGCACATCGGAAGCAGGCATGGCGTTCCTCACGTAGGCGGCAGCTCCAGCCAAGCACCGCCCCACGCGCGGGACATCCCTCAGAAGACCGACTTCGCCGTACGGACGTCAGTTCCCCGCAACGGACTTGACCGCCACGGACACCGGCGTGGACCCGCTGACCAGCTCCAGCGTCAGGCCCGCCGTCGCCGACGAATCGACGAGCTCGGCGAGGACCGCGGCCACGTCGTCACGCGGGATCGGCCCGCGCCCGGTCGACGCCTCCAGGCGCACGAGACCGGTGCCCGCGTCGTCCGTCAGCATGCCGGGGCGCAGGATCGTCCAGTCCAGGGCCTTGCGGCCGCGTACGGAGGCGTCGGCCTCGCCCTTGGCGCGCAGATAGGCGTCGAAGATCTCGTCGCCCTGGTGCGCGGGATCCGCGCCCATCGACGACACGACTACGTAGCGCCGCACGCCCGCCCGCTCCGCCGCGTCCGCGAAGAGCACGGCGGCGTCGCGGTCCACGGTGTTCTTGCGGTCGGCGCCGCTGCCCGGTCCCGCGCCCGCCGCGAAGACGGCCGCGTCGGCGCCTTCCAGGAGACCGGCGACCTCGTCGACGGACGCCGACTCCAGGTCGCACAGCGCCGCCTCGGCGCCCGCGGCCCGCAGATCGCCTTCCTGCCCGCTTCTGCGGACGAGCCCGACGACCTCGTCACCCCGCGCGGCGAGCAACCGCTCGAGCCGCAGCGCGATCTGACCATGACCACCAGCGATGACAATGCGCATGTCTCCGACCGTACGACAGCCCCCGCAAGATCGCCCCGCGCACGCGGGGGCACGTCTGGTCGCGCCGCCCGCCCTCAGGAGGGTTCCGCGCCCTTCGTCCGACCCGGGCCGCTCCCCTTCGAGCGGCCCTGCCGCGGCAGGTCGAGCGCCACGGCGGCCGCCGAGTCGCAGTACTCCCGCACCGCGCTCGTCCGTGCCACCACGCGCCCCCGGTGCACCACGATGCGGCTGTACGCGAGCGAGAGCGCCCCCGCGAGATGATCACCGCGCACCGCGAGCAATTCGGCGGGGAAGCCCGCCTCCACCCGGACCTGGGGAAGCCCCATCGCGGCCCGCGCCCCCGAGCTGACCGTGCCGTACGCGTCCTCGGGGCGCAGCCCGCACCGCGAGGCCAGCAGATAGGCGGCCTCCAGCGGATCCCCGCGCCCCACGGGATTCGCCACGTCCCGCATGGCCCCGCTGCCCGCGGCGACCCGCACCCCGGCCGCCCGCAGCAGCCGCACCGGCGCCACCGCGCCCCGCCGCTCCACGCTTCCGCAGCCACCCTGCGGCAGGCACACCACCGTCACGCCGGCCGCCGCCAGCTGTTCCGCGGTGCGTGCGGCGATGTCCGACGGCAGCCGCCCGAGCCCGCCGCACGGCCCGATCGTTACCCCGGGCCGCAGCCCGCCCGCCATCGCCGCGAGCCGCCCGAGCCGCGCCGGATCACCGCCGTCCGTATGCAGGTCGACGGGGCAGCCGTGCTCGGCGGCGACCTCCAGCACGGTCTCCACGTACCCGGTCGGGTCGGGGTCCAGATCGGGGCAGCCGCCCACCACGGAGGCGCCCATCTTGACCGCGTCCCGCAGCATCGCGAGCCCGTCGGCACCGGCCACCCCGGTCAGCAGGCGCGGCACTGCCACGGTCGCCAGGTCGACCAGGCCGCGCAGCGAACGCCGTGCCTGCAGCACCGCCTCCATCGACGTGAGCCCCGGGACGTCGCCGATCCGCACATGCGAGCGCAGCGCCGTCGCGCCGTGTCCGAGCTGCAGCAGGGCGGCCTCGGTGGCCCTGCGCTGGACGTCGGCGACTTCGTACGAGACCGGGCCCTCCGCGTCCGCGGACAGTGCCGTGTCGCTGTGCGCGTGCGGTTCGGCCGTGGCCGGCAGCAGGAGGTAGCCGCCGAGGTCCACGCGCGTGGAGTGCGCGGTCAGGCTGCCCGCCGTGCCGACCGCTTCGATGCGCCCGGAGCCGAGCCGCACGTCCACGGTCCGGCCGTCGGTCAGCCGGGCGCCGCAGAGGAGCAGCGCGGAGGCGTCGGCGTCGTCACCTGAGGAGCCGGAAGAGCCGGATGACCCGGAGGAGTGGGGCTGCGGCTGGCTGTCGGGCATCGCGCTCCTGAGGTTCGGGGGCGGCTGCGGGGCATGGCGTCGTCCGGGATGGAGGCGACCGGGGCCGAGACGTCCAAGATCACGCAGGGTGGGTCGAGCCTAGGACGACGACCGGCCCTCTTCGAGGAGGAGCGGAATAGTCGTACCGGCGTGGTGTGAGCCTCAGAAGAAGCCTCGCCACGAAGCACTGGACCCGCGTGGCGGGAGACGCCCGGCCGGTGTCGCGGGAGACGTCCGGTCGGTGTCGCGGGAGGGGCCGAACCGGTGTGGCGCGAGGCGCCGAAGTGACGTCGTGAGGCGCCCGGGACGCCTGCCGAGATGCCCCCGGACAGCCCCGTCGAAACGGATTTGGGCGATCGGCGACCGAGCGTGTAATGTCTTCATCGCTCGCCCCAATAGCTCAGTCGGTAGAGCGTCTCCATGGTAAGGAGAAGGTCTGCGGTTCGATTCCGCATTGGGGCTCTGATGTTGGTTGATCCTCACCCTCGGGTGAGGTGATCCGGCATCGCAGCGGTGTAGCTCAGTCGGTAGAGCAAGCGGCTCATAATCGCTGTGTCACCGGTTCAAGTCCGGTCACCGCTACTGATTTGGTAGCCGATTGTGGGGTCGGACCTTCGATCGGCTACTATTTTTTTGCGTTCATCCGTCCATCCGTCCGTCAAGGAGCACTCACGTGGCTGCCACAGACGTCCGCCCGAAGATCACGCTGGCCTGCGTGGAGTGCAAGGAGCGGAACTACATCACCAAGAAGAACCGGCGTAACGACCCGGACCGTCTTGAGATGAAGAAGCACTGCCCGCGCTGCAACGCGCACACTGCGCACCGCGAAACGCGCTAGATACAGGCTCGTACACGAGGCCGTCCCCGATTTCTGGGGGCGGCCTCGCGTCGTTTACCCATACCTGCAGGAGGTACCGAGTCCATGGCGCTCGACCAGTCCTTCGTGGGGCGGTCCTACCCGCCCACCGATCCCTATGAGGTCGGCCGGGAGAAGATCCGTGAGTTCGCCGAGTCGGTGGGCGACGCCAACCCCGCGTACGCCGACACGGAGGCCGCCAAGGCGCTCGGTCACCCTGATGTGATCGCTCCGCCGACTTTTGTGTTCGCCATCTCGTTCAAGGCCGCGGGCAAGGTGATCGAGGACCCGCAGCTGGGGCTCGACTACAGCCGCGTCGTGCACGGCGACCAGAAGTTCGCGTACACCCGCCCGGTGCGTGCGGGGGACCGGCTCACGGTCACCTCGACCATCGACGGCATCAAGTCGCTGGCGGGCAACGACATCCTGGACATCCGCGGTGAGGTCCACGACGAGGCCGGCGAGCACGTCGTGACCGCCTGGACCAAGCTCGTCGCGCGTGCGGCGGAGCCCGCGGCAGAGGGAGCGTGACGCGATGACCGCCAAGATTTCGTACGACAGCGTCGAGGTCGGCACCGAGCTGACGGCCCAGAGCTTCCCTGTGACGCGTGCCACGCTCGTCCGCTACGCGGGCGCCTCCGGCGACTTCAACCCGATCCACTGGAACGAGAAGTTCGCGGTCGAGGTCGGCCTTCCCGACGTCATCGCGCACGGCATGTTCACCATGGCCGAGGCGATCCGTGTCGTGACGGACTGGGTGGGAGACCCCGCCGCAGTCGTCGAGTACGGGGTGCGCTTCACCAAGCCCGTCGTGGTCCCGAACGACGGCAAGGGCGCGCTGATCGAGGTCAGCGCCAAGGTCGCCCAGAAGCTCGACGACAACCGGGTCCGGGTGGACCTGGTGGCGATGAGCGCGGGCCAGAAGGTGCTGGGGATGTCCCGCGCCGTGGTCCAGCTCGCCTGACCGCTGAACCACCGCGCAAGCAGAACCACCGCGCAGGCAGAACATGCAGGTACACGCGCGTAAGAGGCGCCCGCAATAGCGGGCGCCTCTTACGCGTCCGCCCTCTTGCGGCGCACCGCGTCAGGCCGACGCCGTACCGGCCCCGCCCGCTCTCACCTCCTGTCCCCGGACTGTCGGGCCCGGACCGTACCCTTGAGCACGTGCAGGAACTCCACGATGCTCCCCTCGCCCCGCTGACCACCTTCCGGCTCGGCGGTCCCGCGGCCCGTCTGATCACCGCGACGACCGACGCCGAGGTGATCGACGCCGTCCGCGAAGCCGACGACTCCGGGACCCCGCTGCTGCTCATCGGCGGCGGCTCGAACCTGGTCATCGGAGACAAGGGCTTCGACGGCACCGCTCTGTGCATCGCCACGAAGGGCTTCGAACTCGACGGCACGAGCCTTGAGCTGGCGGCCGGTGAGGTGTGGACCGACGCCGTGGCCCGCGTCGTGGAGGCCGGTCTCGCGGGCATCGAGTGCCTCGCCGGGATCCCGGGCTCCGCGGGCGCGACGCCGATCCAGAACGTGGGGGCGTACGGCCAGGAGGTCTCGTCGACCATCACCGAAGTGATCGCGTACGACCGGAAGACGCACGAGACGGTCACCGTCACGAACGCCGAGTGCGACTTCTCGTACCGTCACAGCCGTTTCAAGGCCGAACCCGACCGCTTCGTGGTCCTGCGTGTCCGCTTCGCGCTGGAGGACGCCCAGGGGATGAGCGCCCCCCTCAAGTACCCGGAGACGGCCCGCACGCTCGGCGTCGAGGCCGGTGACCGGGTTCCCGCGGCCGTCGCCCGCGAGACCGTCCTGAAGCTGCGCGCCGGCAAGGGCATGGTGCTCGACCCCGAGGACCACGACAGCTGGTCGGCCGGCTCCTTCTTCACCAACCCGATCCTCACCGAGGAGGAGTTCACCGCCTTCCACGCGCGCGTGGTGGACCGTCTCGGTGCGGACGTGGCGCCCCCCGCCTTCCCGGCGGAGGACGGCCGCGTGAAGACCTCCGCCGCCTGGCTCATCGACAAGGCGGGCTTCACCAAGGGCTACGGAGAGGGCCCGGCCCGCATCTCCACCAAGCACACGCTCGCCCTGACCAACCGCGGCGGCGCGACCACGGAGGACCTGCTGGCCCTCGCCCGCGAGGTCGTCGCCGGAGTACGGGACGCCTTCGGGGTCACGCTGGTCAACGAGCCGGTGACGGTGGGCGTCAGCCTCTGAGCGGCCCCTGGGCCTCTGCGCCCCTGAGCCCCTGGTGGGCCGGGCCGCTAGTAGGCGACGCCCACGCCCTGCTTCACCGTCGACGCGTCCTCGACCGCCGCCAGCATCGCGTGCGCCACGTCGGCCCTGCCGATGAACCGCCCGCTGACCGGTGTGCCCCCGACCACCTTGCGGTAGCCGCCCGTCACCGGCTTGTCCTGGAGCCTCGGCGGACGCACGGACGTCCAGTCCGTCGCGCTGCTCGCCAGCTCCGCCTCCATGGCCCGCAGATCGTCGTACACGGGCTTAAGGATCTTGCTGACCAGGGACCCCATGATCCGGTCGATCACCGGCTCGCGCTCGGCCGGAGGTCCGACCGGCGCCGCGCTCACCACAACCAGCCTGCGCACCCCCTCGGCCTCCATGGCGTGCACCACGGACCGCGTGAGCGTGGCCGTGATCCCCGCGTCCGCCTTCTTGCGCGCCCCAAGACCCGAGAGGACCGCGTCCCGCCCGGCCACCGCCGCCCGCAGGGACTCCGGGTCGCTCAGGTCGGCCCGGAACACTTCGAGGTCCTCTCCCGTCACGCTCAGCCGTGCTGGATCACGTACGACGGCCGTGACCTCGTGACCCGCGGCGAGCGCCTGCCGAACGATCTGCCCGCCGACGCCTCCGGTCGCACCGAACACCGTGAGCTTCATCGCACACCCTCCCAAGGTGGGTAAGTATTCACTCACCCCTAGAGTGAGTATCCACTCACCCATTCGTCAAGGTTGGTTGGACGGCACATGCAGCAGAAGCCCACCCGGGCCCGCATCCTCGACGCGGCGCACGACCTCATGCTCACCATCGGTCTCGCTCGTGCCACCACCAAGGAGATCGCCAAGGCGGCGGGCTGCTCCGAAGCCGCGCTCTACAAGCACTTCGCGAGCAAGGAGGAGCTGTTCGTGGCCGTCCTCCAGGAGCGGTTGCCCCGCCTCGGCCCGCTCCTGCGCCGCCTCGCCGAGGACCCGGGGGAGCGCCCCGTGGAGGAGAACCTCGCCGAGATCGCCCGCCTGGCCAGCCACTTCTACGCCCAGAGCTTCCCGATCGCCGCGTCCCTCTACGCCGAGCCCAAGCTCATGCGCCGTCACGCGGACTCCATGCAGGAGATGGGCACGGGCCCGCACATGCCCATCGAGGCCCTCGACGCCTACCTGCGCGCCGAACGCGACGCAGGCCGCATCGACCCCGGAGCCGACACGTTCGCGGCCGCCTCGCTCCTGCTGGGCGCCTGTGCCCAGCGTGCCTTCGCCTACGACTCGATGATCGGCAAGCAACCCCCGCAGCCCGTCGACGAGTTCGCCGCGGCCCTCGCCCGCACCCTCCTCGCGGGCATCAGCCGCTGAGCCACTCCTCGATCCCCGCCAGGAGCTTCTCCCGTACGTCGACGGGGGCGGCCGAGCCCCGCACCGACTGCCGGGCGAGCTCCGCCAGGTCGCTGTCGTCGAAGGCGTGGTGCTTGCGCACGATCTCGTACTGCGCGGCCAGCCGTGACCCGAAGAGCAGCGGATCGTCGGCCCCGAGAGCCATCGGCACCCCGGCGTCGAACAAGGTGCGCAGCGGTACGTCCTCGGGCTTCTCGTAGACACCCAGCGCCACGTTCGACGCCGGGCACACCTCGCAGGTCACGCCCCGCTCGGCCAGCCGCTTCAGGAGCCGCGGGTCCTCGGCCGCCCGCACCCCGTGCCCGATCCGCCCCGCGTGCAGGTCGTCCAGGCAGTCCCGCACCGAGGCGGGCCCGCTGAGCTCACCGCCGTGCGGGGCGGCGAGCAGGCCGCCGTCCCGAGCGATCGCGAAGGCGCGGTCGAAGTCCCGCGCCATGCCCCGGCGTTCGTCATTGGAGAGCCCGAAGCCGACGACGCCGCGATCGGCGTACCGCACCGCGAGCCGGGCCAGCGTGCGGGCGTCCAGAGGGTGCTTCATGCGGTTCGCGGCGACGAGCACGCGCATTCCGAGGCCGGTGTCCCGCGAGGCGCTCTCGACGGCGTCCAGGATGATTTCCAGGGCCGGGATGAGCCCACCGAGCCTCGGCGCGTACGACGTCGGGTCGACCTGGATCTCCAGCCACCCCGACCCGTCCCGTATGTCCTCCTCGGCTGCCTCCCGCACCAGCCGCTGGATGTCCTCGGGCTCCCGCAGGCAGGACCGCGCCATGTCGTAGAGCCGCTGGAAGCGGAACCACCCGCGTTCATCGGTCGCCCGGAGCTGCGGAGGCTCACCCCCGGTCAGCGCCGGGGGCAGCCGCACCCCGTACTTGTCGGCGAGTTCCAGCAGGGTCGTGGGCCGCATCGACCCGGTGAAGTGCAGATGCAGGTGAGCCTTGGGCAGCTCTCTTACGTCACGTACACGCTCCATTCAAGGATCTTGCCGTACGTACGGGGCGTCCCGGAAGCCACTTTCCCCCTTCGAGGTCTCCCCCGAACGAAGAAACGGGCCGTCTCCCGGAGAGGGGAGACGGCCCGGAGAGCGGGAAGGCCGGAGAAATCAGTCGCGGGCCTCGGCCAGGAGCTTCTGGACCCGCGAGACGCCCTCGACGAGGTCCTCGTCACCCAGGGCGTACGAAAGGCGCAGGTAACCCGGCGTCCCGAAGGCCTCGCCAGGAACGACCGCGACCTCGGCCTCCTCCAGGATCAGCGCGGCGAGCTCCACGGAGTTCTGCGGGCGCTTGCCGCGGATCTCCTTGCCGATGAGGCCCTTCACGGAGGGGTACGCGTAGAAGGCGCCCTCCGGCTCGGGGCAGAAGACGCCCTCGATGTCGTTCAGCATCCGCACCATGGTCTTGCGGCGCCGGTCGAAGGCCTCGCGCATCTTCTCGACGGCGGTCAGATCGCCGGAGACCGCCGCGATGGCCGCCACCTGCGCGACATTGGAGACGTTCGACGTGGCGTGCGACTGGAGGTTCGTCGCGGCCTTCACGACATCCTTCGGGCCGACGATCCAGCCCACGCGCCAGCCGGTCATCGCGTACGTCTTGGCCACGCCGTTGACCACGATGCACTTGTCGCGCAGCTCGGGCAGGATCGCGGGGAGCGAGGTGAACTTCGCGTCTCCGTAGACGAGGTGTTCGTAGATCTCGTCTGTCATGACCCACAGGCCGTGCTCGACGGCCCAGCGGCCGATCGCCTCGGCGTCGGCCTCGCTGTAGACGGCGCCCGTCGGGTTGGACGGCGACACGAAGAGGACGACCTTGGTGCGCTCGGTGCGCGCGGCCTCCAGCTGCTCCACGGAGACGCGGTAGCCGGTGGTCTCGTCGGCCACGACGTCGACCGGTACGCCGCCCGCGAGACGGATCGACTCCGGGTACGTCGTCCAGTAGGGAGCCGGGACGATGACCTCGTCGCCCGGGTCGAGGATCGCGGCGAAGGCCTCGTAGATCGCCTGCTTGCCGCCGTTCGTCACCAGGACCTGCGAGGCGTCGACCTCGTAGCCGGAGTCGCGCAGTGTCTTCGCGGCGATCGCGGCCTTGAGCTCGGGAAGTCCGCCGGCCGGGGTGTAGCGGTGGTACTTCGGGTTCTTGCAGGCCTCGACGGCGGCTTCGACGACGTAGTCGGGCGTCGGGAAGTCGGGCTCACCCGCGCCGAAACCGATCACCGGCCGACCCGCGGCCTTGAGGGCCTTCGCCTTGGCGTCGACGGCGAGGGTCGCGGACTCGGAGATCGCGCCGACGCGGGCGGAAACCCTGCGCTCGGTGGGAGAAGTGGAAGCGCTCATTGCCCCATCGTTCCAGACCCGAAACACCCCCGGCACAGGGGTTTACACGACCGCCGGAACTGATTCTGTTCGACGGAGGGCCGCAGAGCACGTACACTCACTGCTCGTTGGCCCTCACCGGCCGCACCTTCTCCTCGCACTCTGTGCACTCGGGCGGATGCGGTAGGTTGGGGGAAATCAAAGGGTCGTAGCTCAATTGGTAGAGCACTGGTCTCCAAAACCAGCGGTTGGGGGTTCAAGTCCCTCCGGCCCTGCTACACACTCCTCTCGGATGTGTGCGCATGTACGTACTGCATTGCACCGCCGTGCGGCTCATACCGGGCGCGGCACGGCCACGACCCGGAATCAGGTGAGGACGAGTGACGGACGCCGTGGGCTCCATCGACATGCCTGATGCCCAGGACGAGGCGCCGGAGTCCAAGAAGAAGGCCCGCAAGGGCGGCAAGCGCGGCAAGAAGGGCCCCTTCGGCCGTCTCGCGCTCTTCTACCGCCAGATCGTCGCGGAACTCCGCAAGGTCGTCTGGCCGACTCGCAATCAGCTCACGACGTACACCACCGTGGTGATTGTCTTCGTCGTCATCATGATCGGTCTTGTGACCGTGATTGACTATGGGCTCAACCAGGCCGTCAAGTACGTCTTCGGCTGAGCCGATGGCTGAGCCGAGAGCGAAGGGCGCCGTACCCGGCGCCCGTTTCGCGCGTTCCACCCCTCTGTATCCAGGAAGAAGCAGCCACCGTGTCTGACCCGAACCTGAACGACGCCGTTGAGCCGCGCATGGATTCCGAGGAGTCCGTGGAGGACCAGCTCGACATCGTCGAGGCGGCGGACGCCGAGGACCCGGACCAGGCCGAGGCTGCTGACGCCGCCGCGGGCGTACCCGCCGAGGAGTCGGCGCTGCACGTCGAGACCGACACCGAGTCTGCCGAGGCCGATGACGCCGAGGCCGGTGACGAAGCCGCTGCCGAGTCCGACGAGGACGCCGAGGCCGCCGACGCCGTCGCCGATGACGAGTCCGAAGAAGGCACCGAGGCCGCCGAGTCCGCAGAGGACGAGGAGGAGGCCGAGCCGGTCGACCCGATCGTGGCCCTGCGCGAAGAGCTCCGCACCCTTCCCGGCGAGTGGTACGTCATCCACACGTACGCCGGTTACGAGAACCGCGTGAAGACCAACCTCGAGCAGCGTGCCGTCTCGCTGAACGTCGAGGACTTCATCTTCCAGGCCGAGGTGCCGCAGGAAGAGGTCGCGCAGATCAAGAACGGCGAGCGCAAGACGATCCGTCAGAACAAGCTCCCCGGATACGTCCTGGTGCGCATGGACCTGACGAACGAGTCCTGGGGCGTCGTCCGCAACACCCCCGGCGTCACCGGCTTCGTGGGCAACGCCTACGACCCGTACCCGCTGACCCTGGACGAGATCGTCAAGATGCTCGCTCCCGAGGCCGAGGAGAAGGCAGCCCGCGAGGCCGCCGAGGCCGAGGGCAAGCCGGCTCCGTCCCGCAAGCTCGAGGTCCAGGTGCTGGACTTCGAGGTCGGCGACTCGGTCACCGTCACCGACGGCCCGTTCGCGACGCTGCAGGCGACGATCAACGAGATCAACGCCGACTCGAAGAAGGTCAAGGGTCTCGTCGAGATCTTCGGCCGCGAGACCCCGGTCGAGCTCAGCTTCGACCAGATCCAGAAGAACTAGCCCTCGCGGCCTCCTCTGGAACATACGCCTCCGACCAGGTCAGACGGGCTCTCAAAGCCTGTCTGACCTGCTCGGTTTTTGGCCGCGCGACTATACCCGTTATCGTGGTGCGGTATGCCTCCATCCGGATGACTGGATGGTGGCTGGAAACTCTCACTAGGACCCGGAGAGAGCAATGCCTCCCAAGAAGAAGAAGGTCACGGGGCTTATCAAGCTCCAGATCCAGGCCGGCGCAGCCAACCCGGCCCCGCCGGTCGGCCCCGCGCTGGGCCAGCACGGCGTCAACATCATGGAGTTCTGCAAGGCCTACAACGCCGCGACCGAGTCGCAGCGTGGCTGGGTCATCCCGGTGGAGATCACGGTCTACGAAGACCGCTCCTTCACCTTCGTGACCAAGACTCCGCCGGCCGCCAAGATGATCCTCAAGGCCGCGGGTGTCGAGAAGGGCTCCGGCGAGCCGCACAAGACCAAGGTCGCCAAGATCACCGAGGCGCAGGTCCGCGAGATCGCCACCACCAAGATGGAAGACCTCAACGCCAACGACCTGGACGCCGCGTCGAAGATCATCGCCGGCACCGCCCGTTCCATGGGCATCACGGTCGAGGGCTGAGAGCTTTCCCCGTCTGACCTTTCTCAGTGGTAGGACCAAGCGCTGGTCCGCACCACGACTCCACACCTGAAACCCACAGGAGCAGAAGTGAAGCGCAGCAAGACTCTCCGCGCTGCGGACGCCAAGATCGACCGGGACAAGCTCTACGCCCCGCTCGAGGCCGTCCGTCTCGCCAAGGAGACCTCCGCGACCAAGTTCGACGGCACCGTCGAGGTCGCCTTCCGCCTGGGTGTCGACCCGCGCAAGGCCGACCAGATGGTCCGTGGCACCGTGAACCTCCCGCACGGCACCGGCAAGACCGCCCGGGTCCTGGTCTTCGCGACCGGTGACCGTGCTGCGGCCGCGGAAGCCGCTGGGGCCGACATCGTCGGCGCCGACGAGCTCATCGACGAGGTCGCCAAGGGCCGCCTGGACTTCGACGCCGTCGTCGCCACCCCGGACCTCATGGGCAAGGTCGGCCGCCTCGGCCGCGTGCTCGGTCCGCGTGGTCTGATGCCGAACCCGAAGACCGGCACCGTGACCCCCGACGTCGTGAAGGCTGTCAACGACATCAAGGGCGGCAAGATCGAGTTCCGCGTCGACAAGCACTCGAACCTGCACTTCATCATCGGCAAGGTCTCCTTCGACGAGACCAAGCTGGTGGAGAACTACGCCGCGGCCCTGGAGGAGATCCTCCGTCTGAAGCCGTCGGCCGCCAAGGGTCGCTACATCAAGAAGGCCGCCATCGCCACCACGATGGGCCCCGGCATTCCGCTGGACAGCAACCGCACCCGCAACCTCCTCACCGAGGAGGACCCGGCCGCCGTCTGAATCTGACGGCAGTCGCGTCGCGTACGCGTTTCTGACGACGGGCCCCGCAACCTTTCGAGGTGCGGGGCCCGTCCTCGTATGCGTGCGGGATTCACACGAGTGCAAGGGGTGGGATGTCATGAACAGCACGACCATGCGACGCGCGGGCCTTTCGATCGCGGTGGCCGCCGCGCTGACCGGGGTCGCGGCCTGTGGCTCCTCCGACGGCGGCGGTGGCTCGAAGAGCGGCAAGAAGGGCTCCGTGGCCCTCAGCCCCGTGGCAGCCCTGCGCTCCATCGACGACAAGACCGGCAACGCCGACTCGGCCAAGGTCGAGAGCAAGACGGTCATGGGGACCAAGATGTCGATGGACATGACGGGCTCCATGGCGTGGTCGGACGGCATCACCGGCAATGTCACCGCGACCCTCACCGGCGGCACGCAGGCCGAGCAGATGAAGCAGATGGGTCAGTCGAAGATCGACTACCGCTATCTGAAGGACGGGTTCTACGCGAACATGGGGGACCAGTTCGCCTCGCAGGCCGGTGGCGGCAAGCACTGGCTCGCGTACGACTACGACACGCTGGCCGAGATGAGCGGCGCCGCCGGCGACGCGTTCAAGGACCAGATGCAGAACACCACCCCGAACCAGTCGGTCAAGATGCTGCTCGCTTCGGGAGACGTGAAGCGCGTGGGCGAGGAGAAGGTCCGCGGGACGCGGACGACCCACTACTCGGGGACCGTCGACGCCGCGGACCTCACGGGCAAGAGCGCGGACCTCGACGCCGGGCAGATGGCCGAGTTGAAGAAGCAGTTCAAGCAGGCCGGCCTGACCACGCAGACGGTCGACATCTGGGTGAACGACGAGGACCTCCTGGTCAAGAAGACCGAGAAGGGCGAGACGAACGACGGCGGGTTCTCACAGACGGCCTACTACAGCGACTACGGCACCCCCGTGTCCGTGGAGAAGCCCCCGGCCTCGGACACCCTGAGCTTCAAGGACCTCATGAACCAGCAGCCGCAGGCCTGACCTCGGACGTCGGGTATTCTCGCCAGACCGAATTGTGTCGATCATGTGTTCCTAGGGGTGGGGTCATGACTGTGAAGAGAATGGCGGGCGCTGTACTCGCCACCACGCTGCTGTGTACGGGCGCGGTGGCCTGTGGAGGCTCCGACAAGGACGGCAAGGCCAACGGGGCGGGCTCGGGGGAGACCCAGTCCCGGTCGCAGGTGACCGAGGTCATCACGGCGGCGTACGAGAAGACCTCGAAGGCCAAGTCGGCCAAGGTCGAGATGACGATGTCGACGCCGAAGTCCATGGGCGGCTCCAGCGGCGACATGAGGATGTCCGGTGTCATGGGCTGGGACCCGACCGTCATGGACATGACGATGTCGGGCTCGGCGCTCACCGAGGGCGACCCGCAGGCTCCGGACAAGGTCCGGATGGTCTGGCGCGACAACGTGATCTACATGGACGCCGGGGCCGTCGCCGCCAAGGAGATGGACGGCAAGCGCTGGATGAAGATGGACCTCAACTCCATCGCCGAGCAGGCCGGTGACGAGAAGCTCGCGAAGCAGATGACCGGTGGCCTGGACAGCATGAGCCAGGACCCGGCGCAGCAGCTCGCCATGCTCCTGGACTCGCCGAACCTCAAGCACGTCGGTCCCGCGAAGGTCGACGGCGTGCAGACCCAGCGCTACAAGGGCCGGCTCTCCGTCAAGGAGATGATGGCGTCCAACAAGGGCCTCGACGAGATGCTCGGCAAGGGCGAGCGCGAGAAGCTCCTCAGGAACATCGAGAAGTCGGGCATCAAGGGGTACGACACCGAGGTCTGGGTCAATGAGGACGACTACCCCGTCCGCATGGACATCGACATCAAGAGCCCCGAGGGCACGATGAAGACCTCGCAGAAGTTCTCCGACTACGGGACGACCGCCGAGGTTTCCGCCCCGCCGGCCGGTAAGACCTTCGACCTGATGGAGATGTTCAAGGAGCTCGGAAAGGGCGGGGGAGCCAGCGGGGACAGCGGTTTCTGACCGTTTCCCAAGGCCTTTCCCGCGGCCCTTCCCGGCCGATTTGCCTGACGCGAACCCGTTCGCGTACTCTTCCCCAGAAGCCAAAGACCGCTGGTCGTTGCCGTGTGCTCGTAAGAGTGTGCGGTGGCCGAAGGATCCGCTGAAACTGCGGACGACCCGCGTAGGTGACTGTGGAAGTGAGTGCTCCCGGACGGAATTCCGTCAGGTCGAGCTCATGCCCCGGCGCCTGCGCCGGGGCGTTTTGTTTTGTCAGCCCCTTCTGAGCGGTCCTCATCACCCGGAAGGAGGCCGACGCTCTATGCCGACGCCCGACAAGGCTGCCGCGGTAGCCGAGCTCACGGACAAGTTCCGCAGCTCGAACGCCGCCGTGCTGACCGAGTACCGGGGTCTCACCGTGGCCCAGCTCAAGCAGCTGCGCCGTTCACTCGGTGAGAACTCCGAGTACGCCGTGGTGAAGAACACGCTGACCAAGATCGCGGCCAACCAGGCCGGGATCAACCAGCTGGACGACCTGTTCGCGGGTCCGACCGCTGTTGCCTTCGTCACCGGTGACCCGGTGGTGTCGGCGAAGGGTCTTCGTGACTTCGCCAAGGACAACCCCAACCTCGTCATCAAGGGCGGTGTCCTTGATGGCAAGGCGCTGTCCGCCGACGAGATCAAGAAGCTCGCGGACCTCGAGTCCCGCGAGGTTCTGCTCGCCAAGCTGGCCGGCGCGCTGAAGGGCAAGCAGACGCAGACTGCGCAGCTCTTCCAGGCTCTGCCGTCGAAGTTCGTCCGCACCGCGGAAGCGCTTCGTGCCAAGAAGGCCGAGCAGGGCGGTGCCGAGTAATTCGGCTCGCGCATTGATCGCCGCCCGCTAGGGCGACGGTCGCAGCGGGCCGAACGTACGCCCGCCTTCATATACACCCGGCACCAGCCGAATTAGTGGAAGGATCGCCCATCATGGCGAAGCTCAGCCAGGAAGACCTGCTTGCCCAGTTCGAGGAGCTCACCCTCATCGAGCTCTCCGAGTTCGTGAAGGCCTTCGAGGAGAAGTTCGACGTCACCGCCGCCGCGGCCGTCGCCGCCGCCCCGGCCGGCCCGGGCGCCGTTGCCGAGGCCGTCGAGGAGCAGGACGAGTTCGACGTCATCCTCACCGGCGCCGGCGAGAAGAAGATCCAGGTCATCAAGGTCGTGCGCGAGCTCACCTCCCTGGGCCTCAAGGAGGCCAAGGACCTCGTCGACGGCACCCCGAAGCCGGTCCTCGAGAAGGTCGCCAAGGAGGCCGCCGAGAAGGCTGCCGAGTCCCTCAAGGCCGCTGGCGCCTCCGTCGAGGTCAAGTAACACCTCGCGAGTCGTCTGCCACGCGCCTGTAGGCGTGTAGGTGGCAGGGCTTTTCAGCGCTGCTCAGGCAGCGCTACGCCAAGGGCGATCACCCATCTGGGTGGTCGCCCTTCGGCGTTCTCCGGCGCACCCTTACGGCTGCCTTGCGCAGCCCGCCCCGACGAGTATGGTGATCTTCGTCGTGCCTCCGAACGGCCGTGACGGTGCGCTCCGGGAGCCAAGTCGGGGCAGGGGGGCCTTGACGAACCGCACGCAGCGCGCAATTCTCAGGACGCGTCGTCACAACGATCCGCATCCGAGGCATGGATCGGCGGCGAAGAGGGCAGTATCGATGTGCATCGAGGGCGTGGCTTGCAGCAGGGGTTGAGAACAACGAGGGTCTCCCAGAACCCGCACTGGACATCAGTGGGCCTACTGGCTACACTGACCCTTTGCGCTGCCTGTTAGCTGCCTCCTGCCCGTCACCAGGGGCATGCCCATGCTTGAGCACTGTGGACCGAATCTTCCCTGACCTGGGAATTCTGTCCCCCTGTCCAGCTTGGGACCGGTACGCGCGTAGTGAGTCCGAGCCCTCGGAAGGACCCCCTCTTGGCCGCCTCGCGCACTGCCTCGACCGCGAATACGAACAACGGCGCCAGCACCGCCCCGCTGCGCATTTCCTTTGCAAAGATCAGGGAGCCCCTCGAGGTTCCGAACCTTCTTGCGCTGCAGACCGAGAGCTTTGACTGGCTGCTCGGAAATGACGCGTGGAAGGCTCGCGTCGAGGCGGCTCTCGACAGTGGACAGGACGTCCCCACCAAGTCCGGTCTGGAGGAGATCTTCGAGGAGATCTCTCCGATCGAGGACTTCTCCGGGTCGATGTCCCTGACGTTCCGCGACCACCGTTTTGAGCCCCCCAAGAACTCCATCGACGAGTGCAAGGAGCGCGACTTCACGTTCGCCGCTCCGCTCTTCGTCACTGCTGAGTTCACCAACAACGAGACCGGCGAGATCAAGTCCCAGACGGTCTTCATGGGCGATTTCCCGCTCATGACGAACAAGGGCACCTTCGTCATCAACGGCACCGAGCGTGTCGTCGTGTCGCAGCTGGTCCGTTCGCCGGGTGTCTACTTCGATTCCTCGATCGACAAGACGTCCGACAAGGACATCTTCTCCGCCAAGATCATCCCGTCCCGGGGTGCCTGGCTGGAGATGGAGATCGACAAGCGCGACATGGTCGGTGTCCGCATCGACCGCAAGCGCAAGCAGTCGGTCACCGTTCTGCTCAAGGCTCTCGGTTGGACGACCGAGCAGATCCTCGAGGAGTTCGGCGAGTACGAGTCCATGCGCGCCACCCTGGAGAAGGACCACACCCAGGGCCAGGACGACGCGCTGCTCGACATCTACCGCAAGCTCCGTCCGGGCGAGCCGCCGACGCGCGAGGCTGCTCAGACGCTGCTTGAGAACCTCTACTTCAACCCCAAGCGCTACGACCTCGCGAAGGTCGGCCGCTACAAGGTCAACAAGAAGCTGGGTGCGGACGCTCCGCTCGACGCGGGCATCCTCACGGTCGAGGACATCATCGCCTCGATCAAGTACCTGGTGAAGCTGCACGCCGGTGAGACCGAGACCGTTGGCGACAGCGGTACGTCGATCGTCGTCGAGACCGACGACATCGACCACTTCGGCAACCGTCGTCTGCGCAACGTCGGCGAGCTCATCCAGAACCAGGTCCGCACGGGTCTGGCTCGTATGGAGCGCGTCGTGCGTGAGCGCATGACGACCCAGGACGTCGAGGCGATCACGCCGCAGACCCTGATCAACATCCGGCCGGTCGTCGCCTCCATCAAGGAGTTCTTCGGCACCAGCCAGCTGTCGCAGTTCATGGACCAGAACAACCCGCTGTCGGGTCTCACCCACAAGCGCCGTCTGTCGGCGCTTGGCCCGGGTGGTCTCTCCCGTGAGCGGGCCGGCTTCGAGGTCCGTGACGTGCACCCGTCCCACTACGGCCGCATGTGCCCGATCGAGACGCCTGAAGGCCCGAACATCGGTCTGATCGGCTCGCTCGCCTCGTACGGCCGCGTGAACGCGTTCGGCTTCGTCGAGACGCCGTACCGCAAGGTCGTCGAGGGCGTCGTCACCGACGACGTCGACTACCTGACGGCCGACGAAGAAGACCGCTTCGTGATCGCCCAGGCCAACGCCGTGCTGGGTGAGGACATGCGCTTCACCGAGTCGCGCGTCCTGGTCCGCCGTCGTGGCGGCGAGATCGACTACATCCCCGGCGACGACGTCGACTACATGGACGTCTCGCCGCGCCAGATGGTGTCGGTCGCGACCGCGATGATCCCGTTCCTCGAGCACGACGACGCCAACCGTGCCCTCATGGGCGCGAACATGATGCGTCAGGCCGTGCCGCTGATCACCGCCGAGGCTCCCCTCGTCGGCACCGGCATGGAGTACCGCTGTGCGGTCGACGCCGGTGACGTGATCAAGGCCGAGAAGGCGGGTGTGGTCCAGGAGGTCTCCGCGGACTACGTCACGGTCACGAACGACGACGGCACGTACACCACGTACCGCATCGCCAAGTTCTCCCGGTCGAACCAGGGCACCTCGGTCAACCAGAAGGTTGTCGTCGACGAGGGCGCCCGCGTGATCGAGGGCCAGGTCCTGGCCGACGGTCCCGCGACCGAAGAGGGCGAGATGGCCCTCGGCAAGAACCTGCTCGTGGCGTTCATGCCCTGGGAAGGTCACAACTACGAGGACGCGATCATCCTGTCGCAGCGCCTCGTGCAGGACGACGTCCTCTCCTCGATCCACATCGAGGAGCACGAGGTCGACGCCCGTGACACCAAGCTGGGCCCGGAGGAGATCACCCGGGACATCCCGAACGTCTCCGAGGAGGTCCTCGCGGACCTCGACGAGCGCGGCATCATCCGTATCGGTGCCGAGGTCGTCGCCGGCGACATCCTCGTCGGCAAGGTCACGCCCAAGGGTGAGACCGAGCTGACCCCCGAGGAGCGTCTGCTCCGCGCGATCTTCGGTGAGAAGGCGCGCGAGGTGCGCGACACCTCGCTGAAGGTGCCGCACGGCGAGATCGGCAAGGTCATCGGCGTACGCGTCTTCGACCGTGAAGAGGGCGACGAGCTGCCGCCGGGCGTGAACCAGCTGGTTCGTGTCTACGTGGCGCAGAAGCGCAAGATCACGGACGGTGACAAGCTCGCCGGTCGTCACGGCAACAAGGGCGTCATCTCCAAGATCCTTCCGATCGAGGACATGCCCTTCCTTGAGGACGGCACGCCGGTCGACATCATCCTCAACCCGCTGGGTGTCCCGTCCCGAATGAACCCGGGTCAGGTCCTGGAGATCCACCTCGGCTGGCTCGCCAGCCAGGGCTGGGACGTCTCCGGTCTCAGCGAGGAGTGGGCGCAGAGCCTGCAGCGCATCGGCGCCGACCAGGTCGGCCCGCGGACGAACGTCGCGACCCCGGTCTTCGACGGCGCCCGCGAGGACGAGCTGACCGGCCTCCTCGAGCACACCATTCCGAACCGCGACGGCGACCGCATGGTCCTCCCGTCCGGCAAGGCGCGGCTGTTCGACGGGCGCTCCGGCGAGCCGTTCCCGGACCCGATCTCGATCGGGTACATGTACATCCTCAAGCTGCACCACCTGGTCGACGACAAGCTCCACGCCCGTTCGACCGGTCCGTACTCCATGATCACCCAGCAGCCGCTGGGTGGTAAGGCTCAGTTCGGTGGTCAGCGCTTCGGTGAGATGGAGGTGTGGGCGCTCGAGGCTTATGGCGCCGCTTACGCCCTCCAGGAGCTGCTGACGATCAAGTCCGACGACGTGACCGGCCGCGTGAAGGTCTACGAGGCCATCGTCAAGGGCGAGAACATCCCCGAGCCCGGCATTCCCGAGTCCTTCAAGGTGCTCATCAAGGAAATGCAGTCGCTCTGCCTCAACGTGGAGGTGCTGTCCTCGGACGGCATGTCCATCGAGATGCGCGACACCGACGAGGACGTCTTCCGCGCGGCGGAAGAGCTCGGTATCGACCTGTCCCGGCGCGAGCCGAGCAGCGTCGAAGAGGTCTGACGGGTTGGCCGGCCGGACCTCGTGTCCGGCCGGCTCTCCCCGGACCCGTTCAGACCATGATTGAGACTCGACCCCGAAAGAGGGATTGACGACAAAGTGCTCGACGTCAACTTCTTCGACGAGCTGCGGATCGGCCTTGCCACCGCGGACGACATCCGACAGTGGTCCCACGGCGAGGTCAAGAAGCCGGAGACCATCAACTACCGCACGCTCAAGCCCGAAAAGGACGGACTCTTCTGCGAGAAGATCTTCGGTCCGACCCGGGACTGGGAGTGCTACTGCGGTAAGTACAAGCGTGTCCGCTTCAAGGGCATCATCTGCGAGCGCTGCGGCGTCGAGGTCACTCGCGCCAAGGTGCGTCGTGAGCGGATGGGCCACATTGAGCTGGCCGCGCCTGTCACGCACATCTGGTACTTCAAGGGCGTCCCGTCGCGCCTCGGCTACCTGCTTGATCTCGCCCCGAAGGACCTCGAAAAGGTCATCTACTTCGCGGCGTACATGATCACGTTCGTGGACGAGGAGCGCCGTACGCGTGACCTGCCCTCCCTGGAGGCGCACGTCTCCGTGGAGCGTCAGCAGGTCGAGAACCGTCGCGACTCCGACCTGGAGGCCCGCGCCAAGAAGCTCGAGACCGACCTGGCCGAGCTCGAGGCCGAGGGCGCCAAGGCCGACGTACGCCGCAAGGTGCGCGAAGGTGCCGAGCGTGAGATGAAGCAGCTGCGTGACCGTGCGCAGCGCGAGATCGACCGTCTCGACGAGGTGTGGAACCGCTTCAAGAACCTCAAGGTCCAGGACCTGGAGGGTGACGAGCTGCTCTACCGCGAGCTGCGTGACCGCTTCGGCACGTACTTCGACGGTTCGATGGGTGCCGCTGCACTGCAGAAGCGCCTTGAGTCGTTCGACCTGGATGAGGAAGCCGAGCGGCTTCGCGAGATCATCCGTACCGGCAAGGGCCAGAAGAAGACCCGTGCGCTCAAGCGCCTCAAGGTCGTCTCCGCGTTCCTGCAGACCAGCAACAGCCCCAAGGGCATGGTGCTCGACTGCGTGCCGGTCATCCCGCCGGACCTGCGTCCGATGGTGCAGCTGGACGGTGGCCGCTTCGCGACCTCCGACCTGAACGACCTGTACCGCCGCGTGATCAACCGCAACAACCGCCTGAAGCGGCTTCTCGACCTCGGCGCCCCCGAGATCATCGTGAACAACGAGAAGCGCATGCTCCAGGAGGCCGTGGACGCCCTCTTCGACAACGGTCGTCGTGGTCGCCCGGTCACCGGTCCCGGTAACCGCCCGCTGAAGTCCCTGAGCGACATGCTCAAGGGCAAGCAGGGTCGTTTCCGTCAGAACCTTCTCGGTAAGCGTGTGGACTACTCCGCGCGTTCCGTGATCGTCGTCGGCCCGCAGCTGAAGCTGCACCAGTGTGGTCTGCCGAAGGCCATGGCGCTGGAGCTCTTCAAGCCGTTCGTGATGAAGCGCCTGGTTGACCTCAACCACGCGCAGAACATCAAGTCGGCGAAGCGCATGGTCGAGCGCGGCCGCACGGTCGTGTACGACGTCCTGGAAGAGGTCATCGCCGAGCACCCGGTTCTCCTGAACCGTGCGCCGACGCTGCACCGCCTCGGCATCCAGGCCTTCGAGCCGCAGCTGGTCGAGGGCAAGGCCATTCAGATCCACCCGCTCGTCTGCACCGCGTTCAACGCGGACTTCGACGGTGACCAGATGGCCGTGCACCTGCCGCTCTCCGCGGAGGCGCAGGCCGAGGCCCGCATCCTGATGCTGTCCTCGAACAACATCCTGAAGCCGGCAGACGGCCGTCCCGTCACCATGCCGACCCAGGACATGGTTCTCGGTCTCTTCTTCCTCACGACGGACGAGGAAGAGCGCAAGGTCATCGGTGAGGGCCGTTCGTTCGGTTCCTCCGCCGAGGCGACCATGGCGTTCGACGCCAAGGAGCTCTCGCTCCAGGCGAAGGTCGACATCCGCTTCCCGGTGGGCACCATCCCGCCGCGCGGCTGGACCCCGCCGGCCGTCGAAGAGGGCGAGCAGGAGTACCAGCAGGGCGACAGCTTCCGGCTGCGTACGACCCTGGGCCGCGCGCTCTTCAACGAGCTGCTGCCCGAGGACTACCCGTTCGTCGACTACTCGGTGGGCAAGAAGCAGCTCTCCGAGATCGTCAACGACCTGGCCGAGCGCTACCCCAAGGTCATCGTGGCGGCGACGCTCGACAACCTGAAGGCGGCGGGCTTCTTCTGGGCGACCCGTTCCGGTGTCACCGTGGCCATCTCCGACGTCGTGGTCCCCGAGGCCAAGAAGGCGATCGTCGCGGGCTACGAGGCGCAGGACGAGAAGGTCCAGAAGCAGTACGAGCGCGGTCTGATCACCAAGGACGAGCGCACGCAGGAGCTCATCGCGATCTGGACCAAGGCGACCAATGAGGTTGCCGAGGCGATGAACGCGAACTTCCCCAAGACGAACCCCATCTTCATGATGGTTGACTCGGGTGCCCGAGGAAACATGATGCAGATGCGTCAGATCGCCGGTATGCGTGGTCTGGTGTCGAACGCGAAGAACGAGACGATCCCGCGTCCGATTAAGGCCTCCTTCCGTGAGGGCCTGTCGGTGCTGGAGTACTTCATCTCGACTCACGGTGCTCGTAAGGGTCTGGCGGACACGGCTCTCCGTACCGCTGACTCCGGTTACCTCACCCGTCGTCTGGTCGACGTCTCTCAGGACGTCATCATTCGCGAGGAGGACTGTGGCACCGAGCGCGGTCTGAAGCTGAAGATCGCGGTCAAGGGCGAGGACGGTGTGCTCCGCAAGACGGAGAACGTCGAGACCTCGGTGTACGCCCGCATGCTGGCCGAGGACGTCGTTATCGACGGCAAGGTCATCGCGCCGGCCAACGTCGACCTCGGTGACGTGCTCATCGACGCCCTGGTCGCCAACGGCGTCGAGGAGGTCAAGACCCGTTCGGTCCTGACCTGTGAGTCCGCGGTCGGCACCTGTGCCTTCTGCTACGGCCGTTCGCTCGCCACCGGCAAGCTGGTCGACATCGGTGAGGCGGTCGGCATCATCGCCGCCCAGTCCATCGGTGAGCCCGGCACGCAGCTGACGATGCGTACGTTCCACACCGGTGGTGTGGCCGGTGACGACATCACCCAGGGTCTGCCCCGTGTCGTCGAGCTCTTCGAGGCTCGTACGCCCAAGGGTGTCGCCCCGATCTCGGAGGCGGCAGGCCGCATCCGTATCGAGGAGACCGAGAAGACCAAGAAGATCGTCGTCACGCCGGACGACGGCAGCGACGAGACTCCCTTCCCGATCTCGAAGCGCGCCAAGGTCCTCGTGCGTGAGGGTGACCACGTCGAGGTGGGCCAGAAGCTCACCTTCGGTGCCACCAACCCGCACGACGTGCTGCGGATCCTCGGTCAGCGCGCGGTCCAGGTCCACCTGGTCGGCGAAGTCCAGAAGGTCTACAACAGCCAGGGCGTGTCGATCCACGACAAGCACATCGAGATCATCATCCGGCAGATGCTGCGCCGCGTGACGATCATCGAGTCCGGCGACGCTGAACTGCTGCCGGGCGAGCTCGTCGAGCGCTCGAAGTTCGAGACCGAGAACCGTCGTGTGGTCACGGAAGGCGGCCACCCGGCCTCCGGCCGTCCGCAGCTGATGGGTATCACCAAGGCCTCGCTGGCGACGGAGTCGTGGCTGTCCGCGGCTTCCTTCCAGGAGACGACCAGGGTCCTGACGGACGCGGCGATCAACGCCAAGTCCGACTCCCTGATCGGCCTCAAGGAGAACGTCATCATCGGTAAGCTCATCCCGGCCGGTACGGGTCTCTCCCGCTACCGCAACATCCGGGTCGAGCCGACCGAAGAGGCCAAGGCCGCGATGTACTCGGCCGTCGGCTACGACGACATCGACTACTCCCCGTTCGGCACGGGCTCCGGCCAGGCCGTTCCGCTGGAGGACTACGACTACGGGCCTTACAACCAGTAGGACCCAGGTCTGTTGAAGGGCGGTCACCCCTTGGGGTGGCCGCCCTTCGGCGTTGCCCGCCGGTATGACGTACGACACGGTCCTGAGGGCGTACGGCGTGACTCCGGGGGAGGGGCGCGGTGGGGCTGAGCAGCCGTTCCCGGGGGTGAAAGTCGCTGGTCCACAGCTTGTGGCCGTGGGCTGCGTAGTGGCCGTGAGGGCCGCTGTCAAGCCTTTCCGGGAGGCGTCCCTGATGCGTTCAGATGCCCGGCGTGTCGCCCCCCACCGCATTTGTTTTGACCGAAGTCGATGAGGTAGGTACGCTCAGACCTTGTGCCTGGGGTGTGCCTGGGCTCGCGCGCGTGTCTTCAGCCGCATCGTGAGTCCGAGAACGGCCACCGTAAATCTGCGCCCCTTTCCGCCTTGCGGCGGGAGTCTGCAGGATTCGACACACCCGACCGCGTGGGTCGGCGACGTTCCAGGTTAGCTTTACCATTCGGCACACAGAAACCGGAGAAGTAGTGCCTACGATCCAGCAGCTGGTCCGGAAGGGCCGGCAGGACAAGGTCGAGAAGAACAAGACGCCCGCACTCGAGGGTTCGCCCCAGCGCCGCGGCGTCTGCACGCGTGTGTTCACGACCACCCCGAAGAAGCCGAACTCGGCCCTGCGTAAGGTCGCGCGTGTGCGTCTGACCAGCGGGATCGAAGTCACCGCTTACATTCCGGGTGAGGGACACAACCTGCAGGAGCACTCCATCGTGCTCGTGCGTGGTGGCCGTGTGAAGGACCTGCCGGGTGTTCGTTACAAGATCATCCGCGGCTCCCTTGACACCCAGGGTGTCAAGAACCGCAAGCAGGCCCGCAGCCGCTACGGCGCCAAGAAGGAGAAGTAGAAATGCCTCGTAAGGGCCCCGCCCCGAAGCGCCCGGTCATCATCGACCCGGTCTACGGTTCTCCTCTGGTGACTTCCCTCATCAACAAGGTGCTGCTGAACGGCAAGCGCTCCACCGCCGAGCGCATCGTGTACGGCGCCATGGAGGGCCTGCGCGAGAAGACCGGCAACGACCCGGTCATCACGCTCAAGCGCGCGCTCGAGAACATCAAGCCGACCCTCGAGGTCAAGTCCCGCCGCGTCGGCGGTGCGACCTACCAGGTTCCGATCGAGGTCAAGCCCGGTCGCGCCAACACGCTGGCCCTGCGCTGGCTGGTCGGTTACTCCCGCGCCCGTCGCGAGAAGACGATGACCGAGCGTCTCCTCAACGAGCTCCTCGACGCCTCCAACGGCCTTGGTGCCGCTGTGAAGAAGCGTGAGGACACCCACAAGATGGCCGAGTCCAACAAGGCCTTCGCGCACTACCGCTGGTAGTCGCTACCCACATCGAGACCGAGAGAAGACTGAGCCGATATGGCTACCACTTCACTTGACCTGGCCAAGGTGCGCAACATCGGCATCATGGCCCACATCGACGCGGGCAAGACGACGACCACCGAGCGGATCCTGTTCTACACCGGTGTCTCGTACAAGATCGGTGAGGTCCACGACGGCGCCGCGACCATGGACTGGATGGAGCAGGAGCAGGAGCGTGGCATCACGATCACCTCTGCTGCCACCACCTGTCACTGGCCGATGAACGATGTCGACCACACCATCAACATCATCGACACCCCGGGCCACGTCGACTTCACCGTCGAGGTAGAGCGTTCGCTCCGTGTGCTCGACGGTGCCGTGACGGTGTTCGACGGCGTCGCCGGTGTTGAGCCCCAGTCCGAGACCGTGTGGCGTCAGGCGGACCGCTACGGCGTCCCGCGCATCTGCTTCGTCAACAAGCTCGACCGTACGGGTGCCGAGTTCCACCGCTGCGTCGACATGATCGTCGACCGCCTCGGTGCGACCCCGATCGTCATGCAGCTGCCCATCGGCGCAGAGGCTGACTTCAAGGGTGTCGTCGACCTCGTCACGATGAAGGCGTTCGTCTGGTCCGCAGAGACCAAGATGGGCGAGGCGTACGACATCGTCGACATCCCGGCGACGCACACCGAGGCCGCTGATGAGTGGCGCGGGAAGCTCCTCGAGGCTGTCGCCGAGAACGACGAGCAGATGATGGAGCTGTACCTCGAGGGCCAGGAGCCCACCGAGGAGCAGCTGTACGAGGCCATTCGCCGCGTCACCATCGCCTCCGGCAAGGGCGGCGACACCACCGTCACCCCCGTGTTCTGCGGCACCGCGTTCAAGAACAAGGGCGTCCAGCCCCTGCTCGACGCGGTCGTGCGTTACCTGCCGTCGCCCCTGGACGTCGAGGCCATCGAGGGCCACGACGTCAAGGACCCCGAGGTCGTCGTCAAGCGCAAGCCTTCTGACGAGGAGCCGCTTTCGGCTCTCGCGTTCAAGATCGCGAGCGACCCGCACCTCGGCAAGCTCACCTTCGTCCGGATCTACTCCGGTCGCCTGGAGGCCGGCACCGCGGTGCTGAACTCCGTCAAGGGCAAGAAGGAGCGCATCGGCAAGATCTACCGCATGCACGCGAACAAGCGTGAGGAGATCGACGCGGTGGGCGCCGGCGACATCGTCGCCGTCATGGGCCTGAAGCAGACCACCACCGGTGAGACGCTGTGTGACGACAAGAAGCCGGTCATCCTGGAGTCCATGGACTTCCCGGCGCCGGTCATTCAGGTCGCCATCGAGCCCAAGTCCAAGGGTGACCAGGAGAAGCTGGGTGTAGCCATCCAGCGTCTCTCGGAGGAGGACCCCTCCTTCCAGGTTCACTCGGACGAGGAGACCGGCCAGACCATCATCGGTGGTATGGGCGAGCTTCACCTCGAGGTGCTCGTCGACCGCATGAAGCGCGAATTCCGCGTCGAGGCGAACGTCGGCAAGCCCCAGGTCGCGTACCGCGAGACGATCCGTCAGGCCGTCGAGCGCGTGGACTACACCCACAAGAAGCAGACCGGTGGTACCGGTCAGTTCGCCAAGGTGCAGATCGCGATCGAGCCCATCGACAGCGGCGACGCTTCGTACGAGTTCGTGAACAAGGTCACCGGTGGCCGTATCCCGCGGGAGTACATCCCGTCGGTGGACGCCGGTGCGCAGGAGGCCATGCAGTTCGGCATCCTGGCGGGCTACGAGATGACTGGTGTTCGCATCACGCTTCTCGACGGCGCCTACCACGAGGTCGACTCCTCCGAGCTCGCCTTCAAGATCGCCGGATCGCAGGCCTTCAAGGAGGCCGCGCGTAAGGCCAAGCCCGTGCTGCTCGAGCCGATGATGGCCGTTGAGGTCACCACGCCCGAGGACTACATGGGCGATGTCATCGGTGACATCAACTCCCGACGTGGCCAGATCCAGGCCATGGAGGAGCGCAGCGGTGCTCGCGTCGTGAAGGGCCTCGTGCCCCTCTCGGAGATGTTCGGCTACGTCGGAGACCTCCGCAGCAAGACGTCGGGTCGCGCAAGCTACTCAATGCAGTTCGACTCCTACGCCGAGGTTCCGCGGAACGTCGCCGAGGAGATCATCGCGAAGGCCAAGGGCGAGTAACTCACCCGAGTTGACGCTTTAGGCTTGACTCCGGAGTCTCCGGGGCATTCCGACCCTCTTCGAGTCGGGTGTCCCGGGCCCCGGGTATCCCAGCAAAGATCACCTGGCGCCGATGAAGCAAGGCGTACAGAACCACTCCGCAGGAGGATTCAGTGGCGAAGGCAAAGTTCGAGCGGACTAAGCCGCACGTCAACATCGGCACCATCGGTCACATTGACCACGGTAAGACGACCCTCACGGCCGCCATTACCAAGGTGCTGCACGACGCGTACCCCGAGCTGAACGAGGCCTCGGCCTTCGACCAGATCGACAAGGCTCCCGAGGAGCGCCAGCGCGGTATCACGATCTCGATCGCGCACGTCGAGTACCAGACGGAGACGCGTCACTACGCGCACGTCGACTGCCCGGGTCACGCGGACTACATCAAGAACATGATCACGGGTGCCGCGCAGATGGACGGCGCGATCCTCGTGGTTGCCGCCACCGACGGCCCGATGCCGCAGACCAAGGAGCACGTGCTCCTGGCCCGCCAGGTCGGCGTTCCGTACATCGTCGTCGCCCTGAACAAGGCCGACATGGTGGACGACGAGGAGATCCTGGAGCTCGTCGAGCTCGAGGTCCGTGAGCTCCTCTCCGAGTACGAGTTCCCGGGCGACGACCTCCCGGTCGTCAAGGTCTCGGCGCTCAAGGCGCTCGAGGGCGACAAGGAGTGGGGTGAGTCCGTCCTCAACCTGATGAAGGCTGTCGACGAGTCCATCCCGGAGCCCGAGCGTGACGTCGACAAGCCGTTCCTGATGCCGATCGAGGACGTCTTCACGATCACCGGTCGTGGCACCGTCGTCACCGGTCGTATCGAGCGCGGCATCCTCAAGGTCAACGAGACCGTCGACATCATCGGCATCAAGACCGAGAAGACCACCACCACGGTCACCGGCATCGAGATGTTCCGCAAGCTGCTCGACGAGGGCCAGGCCGGTGAGAACGTCGGTCTGCTCCTCCGTGGCATCAAGCGCGAGGACGTCGAGCGCGGCCAGGTCATCATCAAGCCCGGTTCGGTCACGCCGCACACCGAGTTCGAGGCCCAGGCCTACATCCTGTCGAAGGACGAGGGTGGCCGTCACACCCCCTTCTTCAACAACTACCGCCCGCAGTTCTACTTCCGCACCACGGACGTGACCGGCGTCGTGACCCTCCCCGAGGGCACCGAGATGGTCATGCCGGGCGACAACACTGAGATGACCGTTGAGCTCATCCAGCCCGTCGCGATGGAAGAGGGCCTGAAGTTCGCCATCCGTGAGGGTGGCCGGACCGTCGGCGCCGGCCAGGTCACCAAGATCAACAAGTAAGCATTCCGCTTGCTTGAAGATCGGGGTAACCCGGTTGCTCTGAACTGAGAGCACAGCAGTAGACGCAGTAACGGAAGGGCCCGTACGACTTCGGTCGTACGGGCCCTTTTGCGTGGGCGGATCTGCTCATTGGTAGCGGGGCAGGCCCTCGGTCGAGATCGTCCACTCGCCGATGGTGACGTCTTCGCCGTAGACGAAGTCCTTGCGGGCGGCGTAGCGCGGACCCTGGGGCGTCGGGTGGATCTCAGAGAGAACGGCTCCGGTGCCGGTACGGGGGTCGAAGATCGCGTACACCGGGATGCCGAGGAGCGGGTAGTCGCGGGTCTTGCCGACCCAGTCGTTCTCGGGGTTCGAGCGGGAGACGATCTCGATGGCGGCGATGAGGGTGCGGGGGTCGAAGGAACCCTCGCCCTCCATGTCCGCTTCATCGATGAGGATGATGTCGGGCAGCCGCAGCACACCCTCGGAGATGTCCTCCACGTCGGGCGCCCCGGTGTGTGCGAGGCGCCCTTCAGGCATCACCGACTCCAGACGTCGGCGCAGCCGTAGCGCGGTGAGCTCGTGTGGCTTGCTCGGCGACGTCATGTCGTGGACGATCCCTTGCTTCGTGATTTCGAACTTGCCGGAGATCCGGTCGTCCATCTGCTCGACGAGTTCACGCATCGCCCGGTAGTGAGGGCTGCCCTGCTGTGCACTGTCCGGGGCGATGGTCATGGCATGCGCTCCTCGTCTGTGCCCAGGGGTAAGGGTCGTCACGTTCATGCTAGGCGGCCTCCTTTCAATCGGGACGGCAGCCGCGGCAGCGGCCCGGGGCGGGGCCGCGGAAGGCTCGGTCGCAGGTGTCGCAGTTCTGGAGCGGATGCCGGACGGGTGGCACGGAGGCCGCCACGGGTGGAGGCAGCAGCGCCGTCAGGCGGTGGGCCAGCAGGGCGGCCGGGCGGCGTGGGCCCTCGGGTGGCAGGTCGTGGGTGAGGGCGTGGCGTACGGCATCGGGGGCCACGTCGCGTTCCAGCCAGGCGGCGACGCCGGGGGTGAGGTGGGCGGTGTCGCGGGCCGAGAGGAGCAGGCGCGGGTCCTCGTGGCGCAGGCCGGCGAGGAGGTCGGTGGCCTGCTGGAGGAGGGCGGAGGCGGGGTAGGCCGGATGCGGTACGGCGGGGAGGGGGCGGGCCTTCTCGCGGGGCTGTGGGTGTGGCGCGGAGGGCTCGTTGAGCTTGGGCTTTGGCGGCTGCGGGGGCTGTGCCGGGGCCGCCTGTGGCTGGTTGCAGGAGGTCGTGCGGGTGACGATGCGGCCGGCGGGGGTGCGTTCGCGGTCGCGGCGCAGGTAGCCGTGTGACTCCAGCTCGCGCAGGGCGGCGGCGATTCGGGTCGCGCCCTCGGGGAAGCGGGCGGCGAGCGTCTTGATGTCGACGCGGGCTCCGGCGGGCAGCGACTGCATGTGGCAGCCCAGGCCGATGGCCAGGAGGGAGAGCTCCTGGTGCTGGGTGAGGTGGTTGCCGATCACCGTGAAGCGGGTGGTGTGGCGGGTGTTCTCGTGGGCGATGCCGGAGGGGCGCGCAGCGGTGGGGCGGGGCCGGCTGTGGGGGCGCCGGGTCGCTCGTGCGTGGGATTGACTGCCGCCCACGGCGGACTGGGCGCGCGGGGGCGCGCTAGGGTTTTGGGTGTCCATCGGGAAGGTCTCGCTTCCTCGGTGGTCAGGCCCTCGCCTCGGGATTGCCGTCCCGGCGGGGGCCGTCGCATGTCTGCTGTTGTTTTGTGTGCTCGGGCTGAGATTAGGGCAGTCGGGGGACCGGAAATCCAGCTGAGCAGGTGATGTTCACTCGCGTGAGTGAGAGGGGCCCCATAGGTTGCCGATCATGGCCCCCACCGGGGCCGAGCGGGCCGGACCGTGGGCGGGTGGGGTGGGGCTTGGTCGGGTTCTTTCTCCCTCTCGGATTCTTGGAGAAAGGCGCCGGTGGCACCGGAGCACGGAGGAACGGGACCTGGTGGCGTGACGTTCAGGCGCGCCGTGCGGTGGCCCGGGTTTGATCTCCGGCGGGCACGGGGTACTCTCTCCGGCTTCGATTAGCCAGGCCCTACGCTCGTATGGCAGACTGTCGGGGTTGCTCGGTTGAGTGCCGATGCTGCGCGCCTCCCGCCGGGAGGACCGGAAGCGAGTCCCACAGTACTCGTCGCCCCATCTGCCGTAAGGCAGCGCTGGAGCGGACGTACGGGAATCTTCTGGGAAGTGCAGTGCGGAAGTTCAGCCAGGCGCCCGGTGGGTTTCTTCCCCCGGACCCGCGGTCATCCGGGCCGCAGCCCCTAGCAGGGAAATCCTTCGGGAAATCTCCGTGAGCGGGACTGCGACACGCCCGACCGCGTGGGTCGGAGGAAGTAGAAAAAAGGGCCTCCCGGGAGCCAGAGCGTTCGAGACAAAGGACTACCAAGTAGCCATGGCGGGACAGAAGATCCGCATCCGGCTCAAGGCCTACGACCACGAGGTCATCGACTCTTCGGCGAAGAAGATCGTCGAGACGGTGACTCGCACTGGTGCGTCGGTCGCAGGCCCGGTGCCGCTGCCCACTGAGAAGAACGTGTACTGCGTCATCAAGTCGCCGCACAAGTACAAGGACTCGCGCGAGCACTTCGAGATGCGCACGCACAAGCGCCTGATCGACATCCTCGACCCGACTCCCAAGACCGTTGACTCGTTGATGCGCCTGGACCTTCCGGCCGGCGTCGACATCGAGATCAAGCTCTGAGAGGCGCGGACAGATGACTAAGCAGATCAAGGGCGTCCTGGGCGAGAAGCTCGGCATGACCCAGGTCTGGGACGAGAACAACCGTGTCGTCCCGGTCACCGTCGTCAAGGCCGGGCCCTGCGTCGTTACCCAGGTCCGTACGAATGACTCCGACGGCTACGAGTCGGTCCAGATCGCCTTCGGCGAGATCGACCCTCGCAAGGTGAACAAGCCCCTCAAGGGTCACTTCGCCAAGGCCGACGTGACTCCCCGCCGCCACCTGGTGGAGATCCGCACCCCTGACGCCAGCGAGTACACGCTGGGCCAGGAGGTGACTGCCGAGGTGTTCGAGTCCGGCGTCAAGGTTGACGTCACGGGCAAGAGCAAGGGCAAGGGCTTCGCCGGTGTCATGAAGCGTCACAACTTCAAGGGACTCGGCGCGGGTCACGGTACCCAGCGCAAGCACCGCTCTCCCGGTTCCATCGGTGGCTGTGCCACCCCGGGCCGTGTGTTCAAGGGCCTCCGCATGGCGGGCCGTATGGGCAACGAGCGGGTCACCACCCAGAACCTGACCGTTCACGCCGTTGACGCGGAGAAGGGCCTGCTCCTCATCAAGGGCGCAGTCCCCGGTCCGAACGGTGGCCTCGTCCTGGTCCGTACCGCGGCCAAGGGGGTTTGAGGAACCGATGAGCACCATTGACATCCTTTCGCCGGCAGGCGACAAGGCCGGGACGGTCGAGCTCCCCGCGGAGATCTTCGACGTAGAGAAGATCAGCATCCCGCTTCTCCACCAGGTCGTCGTCGCTCAGCTGGCAGCTGCCCGTCAGGGCACGCACAAGACCAAGCGCCGCGGTGAAGTCCGCGGTGGTGGCAAGAAGCCGTACCGCCAGAAGGGCACCGGCCGCGCCCGCCAGGGTTCGACCCGTGCGCCGCAGTTCGCCGGCGGTGGCGTCGTCCACGGCCCGCAGCCGCGTGACTACTCGCAGCGGACCCCGAAGAAGATGAAGGCCGCGGCCCTGCGCCACGCCCTCACCGACCGGGCCCGCAACGCTCGTATCCACGTTGTCACCAACGTGGTCGAGGGCGACATCTCCACGAAGGCCGCGAAGACGCTGCTCGGCAAGGTCAGCGAGCGCAAGAACGTGCTCCTGGTCATCGACCGTGCGGACGAGACTTCGCTGCTCTCCGCCCGCAACCTGCCCCAGGTGCACATCCTGGAGCCGGGCCAGCTGAACACGTACGACGTGCTCGTCTCGGACGACGTGGTCTTCACCAAGGCCGCCTTCGAGTCCTTCGTGTCTGGCCCCAAGGCCGATGAGACCGAAGGGAGCGAAGCCTGATGGCTACGCGTCACCCGAGCATCGCCCCCAAGGCGGCCAAGGCCGCCAAGGCCGCGCGCCTCGCCAAGGCGAAGCGCCACGCCACCGAGGGCAAGAACACCGTTGAGACGCCGCTGAGCAAGAGCTTCACGGACCCCCGTGACGTCCTCGTCAAGCCGGTCGTCTCCGAGAAGAGCTACGCGCTCCTCGACGAGGGCAAGTACACCTTCGTCGTTGCGCCCGGCGCCAACAAGACCCAGATCAAGCAGGCCGTCGAGGCGGTCTTCTCGGTCAAGGTCACTGGGGTCAACACGATCAACCGCCAGGGCAAGCGCAAGCGCACCCGCACGGGGTTCGGTAAGCGCGCTGACACCAAGCGCGCGATCGTGACCCTTGCTGAGGGCGACCGTATCGACATCTTCGGCCAGGCCTCCTAACGGAGCGCCCTGGTCCGAATATCGGACGAGGACTGAGAAATGGGAATCCGCAAGTACAAGCCGACTACGCCGGGCCGTCGTGGCTCCAGCGTCGCCGACTTCGTCGAGGTAACGCGGTCCACGCCGGAGAAGTCGCTGGTCCGCCCGCTGCACAGCAAGGGCGGCCGTAACAACGCCGGTCGTGTGACCGTTCGCCACCAGGGTGGCGGACACAAGCGCGCCTACCGAGTGATCGACTTCCGTCGTCACGACAAGGACGGCGTGCCGGCGAAGGTCGCGCACATCGAGTACGACCCGAACCGCACCGCGCGCATCGCGCTCCTGCACTACGCGGACGGCGAGAAGCGCTACATCCTGGCCCCCCGCAACCTGTCGCAGGGTGACCGGGTCGAGAACGGACCGGGCGCGGACATCAAGCCGGGCAACAACCTGGCCCTCCGCAACATCCCGGTCGGTACGACCATCCACGCCATCGAGCTGCGGCCCGGCGGCGGCGCGAAGTTCGCCCGCTCCGCGGGTGCCTCCGTGCAGCTGCTGGCGAAGGAGGGCTCCATGGCCCACCTTCGTATGCCGTCGGGTGAGATCCGTCTGGTCGACGTCCGCTGCCGCGCCACGATTGGCGAGGTCGGCAACGCCGAGCAGTCGAACATCAACTGGGGCAAGGCCGGCCGTAAGCGCTGGCTTGGCGTTCGCCCGACCGTTCGCGGTGTGGCGATGAACCCGGTCGACCACCCGCACGGTGGTGGTGAAGGCAAGACTTCCGGTGGACGTCACCCGGTCTCGCCGTGGGGTCAGAAGGAGGGTCGTACTCGTTCGCCGAAGAAGGCGAGCAACAAGTACATCGTCCGCCGCCGCAAGACGAACAAGAAGCGCTAGGAGCGGGTTTAGATGCCGCGCAGTCTCAAGAAGGGGCCCTTCGTCGACGGACACCTCATCAAGAAGGTGGATGTCCAGAACGAAGCAGGTTCCAAGAACGTCATCAAGACCTGGTCCCGTCGCTCGATGATCGTCCCGGCCATGCTGGGCCACACGATCGCGGTGCACAACGGCAAGACCCACATCCCGGTGTTCGTCACCGAGGCGATGGTCGGCCACAAGCTCGGCGAGTTCTCGCCGACTCGCACCTTCCGCGGCCACGTCAAGGACGACCGGAAGTCGAAGCGCCGCTAGCGCGGGGTGGAACGACTATGACTTACACCGAAGGGACAACCATGGAAGCCAGGGCCCAGGCGCGGTACATCCGCGTCACGCCCATGAAGGCCCGCCGAGTGGTGGACCTCATCCGTGGCATGGATGCCACGGAGGCTCAGGCGGTCCTGCGTTTCGCCCCGCAGGCCGCGAGCGTGCCGGTTGGCAAGGTGCTTGACAGCGCCATCGCCAACGCTGCACACAACTACGACCACAGTGACGCCTCTTCGCTGGTCATCAGCGAGGCGTACGTGGATGAGGGCCCGACCCTGAAGCGGTTCCGTCCGCGTGCTCAGGGTCGCGCCTACCGGATCCGTAAGCGGACCAGCCACATCACCGTGGTCGTCAGCAGCAAGGAAGGAACCCGGTAATGGGCCAGAAGGTAAACCCGCACGGGTTCCGGCTCGGCATTACCACCGACTTCAAGTCGCGTTGGTACGCCGACAAGCTGTACAAGGACTACGTCAAGGAAGACGTCGCCATCCGTCGGATGATGACGTCCGGCATGGAGCGCGCCGGCATCTCGAAGGTTGAGATCGAGCGCACCCGTGACCGCGTGCGAGTGGACATCCACACCGCGCGTCCCGGCATCGTCATCGGCCGCCGTGGCGCCGAGGCCGACCGCATCCGCGGTGACCTCGAGAAGCTCACGGGCAAGCAGGTCCAGCTGAACATCCTCGAGGTCAAGAACCCCGAGGTCGACGCTCAGCTGGTCGCGCAGGCCGTTGCAGAGCAGCTGTCCTCCCGCGTCTCCTTCCGTCGCGCCATGCGTAAGAGCATGCAGTCGACGATGAAGGCCGGCGCCAAGGGCATCAAGATCCAGTGTGGTGGCCGTCTCGGCGGCGCCGAGATGTCCCGGTCGGAGTTCTACCGCGAGGGTCGTGTGCCGCTGCACACGCTCCGTGCGAACGTCGACTACGGCTTCTTCGAGGCCAAGACGACCTTCGGCCGTATCGGCGTGAAGGTCTGGATCTACAAGGGCGACGTCAAGAACATCGCCGAGGTCCGCGCCGAGAACGCCGCGGCCCGTGCGGGTAACCGCCCGGCCCGTGGTGGCGGCAACGACCGACCGGCCCGTGGTGGCCGTGGTGGCGAGCGTGGCGGCCGCGGCCGCAAGCCGCAGCAGCAGTCCGCGCCGGCTGCCGAGGCCCCCAAGGCCGACGCTCCCGCCGCAGCTGCCGCTCCGGCTGAGAGCACCGGAACGGAGGCCTGACCGACATGCTGATCCCTCGTAGGGTCAAGCACCGCAAGCAGCACCACCCGAAGCGCAGCGGTATGTCCAAGGGTGGTACGCAGGTTGCGTTCGGCGAGTACGGCATTCAGGCCCTCACTCCGGCGTACGTGACCAACCGCCAGATCGAGGCGGCTCGTATCGCGATGACCCGCCACATCAAGCGTGGCGGCAAGGTCTGGATCAACATCTACCCGGACCGCCCGCTGACGAAGAAGCCCGCCGAGACCCGCATGGGTTCCGGTAAGGGTTCCCCCGAGTGGTGGGTCGCGAACGTCAAGCCCGGACGGGTGATGTTCGAGCTGTCCTACCCGAATGAGAAGACTGCGCGTGAGGCGCTTACCCGCGCTGCTCACAAGCTTCCGATGAAGTGCCGGATTGTTCGGCGCGAGGCAGGTGAGTCGTGATGTCGGCCGGAACCAAGGCGTCCGAGCTGCGCGAACTGGGCGACGAGGAGCTTCTCGCGAAGCTTCGCGAAGCCAAGGAAGAGCTGTTCAACCTCCGCTTCCAGGCGGCGACCGGTCAGCTCGAGAACCACGGTCGGCTCAAGGCCGTCCGTAAGGACATCGCGCGGATCTACACCCTGATGCGTGAGCGCGAGCTGGGCATCGAGACGGTGGAGAGCGCCTGATGAGCGAGAGCAACGTGACTGAGACCAAGAGCGACCGCGGATTCCGCAAGACCCGTGAGGGTCTGGTCGTCAGCGACAAGATGGACAAGACCGTCGTCGTCGCTGTCGAGGACCGTGTGAAGCACGCGCTGTACGGCAAGGTCATCCGCCGTACGAACAAGCTCAAGGCGCACGACGAGCAGAACGCTGCCGGCGTCGGCGACCGCGTCCTCCTGATGGAGACGCGTCCGCTGTCGGCGACCAAGCGCTGGCGCATCGTCGAGATCCTCGAGAAGGCCAAGTAATTCCGAGGGGTTTTCCCTCTCGGATCAGTTCCGCCAGGCTCGGTGGGGACTGTCAAGCACAGTCCCCGCCGGGAACCGGCAGACAAACAGGAGATAGACGTGATCCAGCAGGAGTCGCGACTTCGGATCGCCGACAACACGGGTGCGAAGGAAATTCTCACCATCCGTGTTCTCGGTGGCTCGGGTCGCCGCTACGCGGGCATCGGTGACGTCATTGTCGCCACCGTCAAGGACGCGATCCCCGGTGGCAACGTGAAGAAGGGTGACGTCGTCAAGGCGGTCATCGTTCGCACCGTCAAGGAGCGCCGCCGTCCCGACGGCTCGTACATCCGCTTCGACGAGAACGCCGCCGTCATTCTGAAGAACGACGGCGACCCTCGCGGCACCCGTATCTTCGGCCCCGTCGGCCGTGAGCTGCGCGAGAAGAAGTTCATGAAGATCATCTCGCTCGCGCCGGAGGTGCTGTAAGCATGAAGATCAAGAAGGGCGACCTGGTTCAGGTCATCACCGGTAAGGACAAGGGCAAGCAGGGCAAGGTCATTGCCGCTTACCCGCGCGACGAGCGCGTCCTGGTCGAGGGTGTCAACCGGGTCAAGAAGCACACGAAGGCCGGCCCGACCGCCAGCGGTTCGCAGGCCGGCGGCATCGTGACCACCGAAGCCCCTGTCCACGTGAGCAACGTTCAGCTCGTCGTGGAGAAGGACGGCAACAAGGTCGTCACGCGTGTCGGTTTCCGCTTCGACGATGACGGCAACAAGATCCGCGTTGCCAAGCGGACGGGTGAGGACATCTGATGACGACCACCACCACTCCGCGTCTGAAGACGAAGTACCGCGAGGAGATCGCGGGCAAGCTGCAGGAAGAGTTCTCGTACGAGAACGTCATGCAGACCCCGGGCCTCGTCAAGATCGTGGTCAACATGGGTGTCGGCGACGCCGCCCGTGACTCGAAGCTCATGGACGGTGCCGTCCGTGACCTGACCACCATCACGGGTCAGAAGCCGGCCATCACGAAGGCCCGGAAGTCCATCGCGCAGTTCAAGCTGCGCGAGGGTCAGCCGATCGGCTGCCACGTCACGCTCCGTGGCGACCGCATGTGGGAGTTCCTGGACCGCACCCTGTCGCTCGCGCTTCCGCGCATCCGCGACTTCCGTGGTCTGTCCCCCAAGCAGTTCGACGGTCGTGGCAACTACACCTTCGGTCTCACGGAGCAGGTCATGTTCCACGAGATCGACCAGGACAAGATCGACCGCGTCCGGGGTATGGACATCACCGTGGTCACCACGGCGACCAACGACGCCGAAGGCCGTGCCCTTCTCCGTCACCTCGGCTTCCCCTTCAAGGAGGCGTAAGCGAGATGGCGAAGAAGGCTCTCATTGCCAAGGCTGCTCGTAAGCCCAAGTTCGGTGTGCGCGGCTACACCCGCTGCCAGCGTTGTGGCCGTCCGCACTCCGTGTACCGCAAGTTCGGCCTCTGCCGCGTGTGCCTTCGTGAGATGGCTCACCGTGGCGAGCTGCCGGGCGTGACCAAGAGCTCCTGGTAATTCCCCTCTGTCCTTAGGGACTTGGGAATTACTGGAGGCTCTCGGTAAGTATCTGGTCGGTAGGTGGCCCACCTCTCCATGCCTTAGGCTAGGAGGGTTGGGCGCCTGCCGCCCTGACCGACTTACTACGCCGTAGGTCCCCGCGCCGCACCCGTCCCGCCTCTGAGTGGGGAGAGGGATGGCGCAGATAGGAAACCACGGCGAGAGAGGCCGAAGGCCAATTCATGACCATGACTGATCCGATCGCGGACATGCTGACTCGTCTGCGTAACGCGAACTCGGCGTACCACGACACCGTGGCGATGCCGCACAGCAAGATCAAGTCTCACATCGCGGAGATCCTCCAGCAGGAGGGCTTCATCACGGGCTGGAAGGTCGAGGACGCCGAGGTTGGCAAGAACCTCGTTCTCGAGCTGAAGTTCGGCCCGAACCGTGAGCGCTCCATTGCGGGCATCAAGCGGATCTCCAAGCCCGGTCTCCGGGTTTACGCGAAGTCCACCAACCTGCCGAAGGTGCTCGGCGGCCTGGGCGTGGCGGTTATCTCCACGTCCCACGGTCTCCTCACCGGCCAGCAGGCAGGCAAGAAGGGCGTAGGTGGGGAAGTCCTCGCCTACGTCTGGTAGTCGGGAACGGAGGAATAGCTAATGTCGCGTATTGGCAAGCTCCCCATCACGGTTCCCGCCGGCGTGGACGTCACCATCGACGGCCGGACGGTCTCGGTTAAGGGTCCCAAGGGCTCCCTTTCCCACACCGTCGTCGCGCCGATCGACATCGCTAAGGGTGAGGATGGCGTGCTCAGCGTCACCCGCCCGAACGACGAGCGTCAGAACAAGGCCCTGCACGGCCTGTCCCGCACGCTGGTGGCGAACATGATCACCGGCGTGACCACGGGTTACGTGAAGAAGCTCGAGATCAGCGGTGTCGGTTACCGCGTGCTCGCGAAGGGCTCCAACCTGGAGTTCTCGCTGGGTTACAGCCACCCGATCCTCGTCGAGGCCCCCGAGGGCATCACCTTCAAGGTGGAGTCCGCGACCAAGCTTTCGGTCGAGGGCATCGACAAGCAGAAGGTCGGCGAGGTTGCGGCCAACATCCGCAAGCTGCGCAAGCCCGACCCGTACAAGGCCAAGGGCGTCAAGTACGAGGGCGAAGTCATCCGGCGCAAGGTCGGAAAGGCAGGTAAGTAAGCCATGGCATACGGTGTGAAGATCGCCAAGGGTGACGCTTACAAGCGTGCCGCCAAGGCCCGCCGCCACATCCGCATCCGCAAGAACGTGTCGGGTACGGCGGAGCGTCCGCGCCTCGTCGTGACTCGCTCCAACCGCAACATCGTTGCTCAGGTCATCGACGACCTCAAGGGTCACACCCTTGCGTCCGCGTCGACCCTGGACACCACGATCCGCGGTGGCGAGGCCGACAAGTCCGCGCAGGCCAAGCAGGTCGGCGCGCTCGTTGCCGAGCGTGCCAAGGCCGCGGGTGTCGAGACCGTCGTGTTCGACCGCGGTGGCAACAAGTACGCCGGGCGCATTGCCGCTCTGGCGGACGCCGCCCGCGAAGCCGGGCTGAAGTTCTAAGCCCCGGTTCCGGAGCTAGCGGACGTAACAGAGAGAGGTAATTCCAATGGCTGGACCCCAGCGCCGCGGAAGCGGTGCCGGTGGCGGCGAGCGGCGGGACCGAAAGGGTCGCGACGGTGGCGCTGCCGCCGAGAAGACCGCATACGTTGAGCGCGTTGTCGCGATCAACCGTGTCGCCAAGGTTGTCAAGGGTGGTCGCCGCTTCAGCTTCACCGCGCTGGTCGTGGTGGGCGACGGTGACGGCACCGTAGGTGTCGGATACGGCAAGGCCAAGGAAGTTCCCGCGGCCATCGCCAAGGGCGTTGAAGAGGCCAAGAAGAACTTCTTCAAGGTTCCGCGTATCCAGGGCACCATCCCGCACCCGATCACGGGCGAGAAGGCCGCAGGCGTCGTCCTGCTCAAGCCTGCTTCCCCCGGTACCGGTGTTATCGCCGGTGGCCCGGTGCGTGCTGTGCTCGAGTGCGCCGGCGTTCACGACATCCTGTCGAAGTCGCTCGGTTCTTCGAACGCGATCAACATCGTGCACGCGACCGTGGCGGCCCTCAAGGGCCTGCAGCGTCCCGAGGAGATCGCGGCTCGCCGTGGTCTGCCCCTCGAGGACGTCGCCCCCGCGGCTCTGCTTCGTGCACGTGCGGGAGCGGGTGCGTAATGGCCCGTCTCAAGATCACGCAGACGAAGTCGTACATCGGCAGCAAGCAGAACCACCGCGACACGCTGCGTTCGCTCGGGCTCAAGCGCCTGAACGACGTGGTCGTCAAGGAAGACCGCCCCGAGTTCCGCGGAATGGCTAACACCGTCCGCCACCTCGTGACGGTTGAGGAGGTCGACTGACATGGCGGAGCAGAACCCGCTGAAGGTCCACAACCTCCGGCCCGCCCCGGGCGCCAAGACCGCCAAGACCCGTGTGGGTCGTGGTGAGGCGTCCAAGGGTAAGACCGCTGGTCGTGGTACCAAGGGCACCAAGGCCCGTTACCAGGTTCCGGAGCGCTTCGAGGGTGGCCAGATGCCCCTCCACATGCGTCTCCCGAAGCTCAAGGGCTTCAAGAACCCGTTCAAGACCGAGTTCCAGGTCGTGAACCTCGACAAGCTGAGCGCGCTGTTCCCCGAGGGTGGCGAGGTCACCGTTGAGGGTCTCGTCGCCAAGGGTGCCGTTCGCAAGAACAGCCTCGTCAAGGTCCTCGGCCAGGGTGAGGTCACCGTGGCGCTGCAGGTGACGGTTGACGCCGTCTCCGGCTCCGCCAAGGAGAAGATCACCGCCGCCGGCGGTACCGTCACCGAGCTCGTCTGAATTCTTCAGGCCACTCGATGACTTGAGCGATTCCCAGCCGGGGATGCCCCACAAAAGGGGCATCCCCGGTTGGTCGTTCCAAGGGGGGCACGGTCGCCGGTAAGGTGGCGTGCACTGTCTAAGCTCCGTGCGGTCCGCCGTGCGGTTTTTCTGACTGATACGTATTCGTCGATCCTCAGACCACTACCTCTGACGCACGCGCGCGGGGGTCGCAGGAGGCACCGTGCTCACCGCGTTCGCCCGGGCGTTCAAGACGCCCGACCTGCGCAAGAAGCTGCTCTTCACTCTCGGCATCATCGTGATCTATCGGATCGGTACGCACATTCCGATCCCGGGCGTCAGCTACAAGAACGTCCAGGTCTGTATGGACCAGGCCAACTCCAACCAGGGGTTGTTCGGTCTGGTCAACATGATGAGTGGCGGGGCGCTGCTGCAGATCACGATCTTCGCGCTCGGCATCATGCCGTACATCACGGCGAGCATCATCCTGCAGTTGCTGACCGTGGTGATCCCGCGGTTGGAGGCGCTCAAGAAGGAGGGCCAGGCCGGCACGGCGAAGATCACGCAGTACACGCGTTATCTCACCGTCGCGCTCGCGATCCTCCAGGGCACCGGCCTCGTGGCCACCGCACGCACGGGCTCGCTGTTCTCCGGCTGCCCCGTCGCCACCGAGATCGTTCCGGACCAGTCGATCTTCGTGACCGTCACCATGGTCATCACGATGACCGCGGGCACGGCCTGTGTCATGTGGCTCGGTGAGCTCATCACCGACCGCGGCATCGGCAACGGCATGTCGATCCTGATGTTCATCTCGATCGCCGCGACCTTCCCGAGCGCCCTCTGGGCGATCAAGAAGCAGGGCTCCCTGGCCGACGGCTGGATCGAGTTCGGCACCGTCATCGCGGTCGGTCTCGTCATGGTCGGTCTGGTCGTCTTCGTGGAGCAGGCTCAGCGCCGCATTCCGGTCCAGTACGCGAAGCGCATGATCGGTCGCCGTTCCTACGGCGGCACGTCGACGTACATTCCGCTGAAGGTCAATCAGGCGGGCATCATCCCTGTGATCTTCGCCTCTTCACTGCTCTATATCCCCGCTCTCGTCGCCCAGTTCGCGGGTGGCAACTCCGGGTGGAAGCAGTGGATCGAGGCGAACCTGACCAAGGGCGACCACCCGATTTACATCGCGACGTACTTCTTGTTGATCGTGTTCTTCGCCTTCTTCTACGTGGCTATCTCGTTCAACCCCGAGGAAGTCGCGGACAACATGAAGAAGTATGGTGGCTTCATCCCGGGCATCCGGGCTGGCCGTCCGACCGCTGAGTACTTGAGCTACGTACTCAACCGGATCACGTGGCCGGGCTCGCTGTATCTGGGTCTGATCGCTCTCGTACCGACGATGGCGTTGGTGGGCTTCGGCGCGAACCAGAACTTCCCGTTCGGCGGGACAAGCATCCTGATCATCGTGGGTGTGGGTCTGGAGACCGTGAAGCAGATCGAGAGCCAGCTCCAGCAGCGCAATTACGAAGGGTTCCTCCGCTGATGCGAATCGTCCTCGTCGGGCCGCCCGGTGCGGGCAAGGGAACGCAGGCCGCGTTCCTCGCCAAGAACCTGAAGATCCCGCACATCTCCACGGGCGACCTCTTCCGCGCCAACATCAGCCAGGGCACGGAGCTGGGCAAGCAGGCGAAGGCGTTCATGGACGCCGGGAACCTCGTCCCCGACGAGGTCACCATCGGCATGGCGCACGACCGCATGATGCAGCCGGACGCCGTGAACGGCTTCCTGCTCGACGGCTTCCCGCGGAACGTGTCGCAGGCCGAGGCCCTGGACGAGTCGCTCAAGACGGACGGCCAGAAGCTCGACGCGGTGCTCGACCTGGAGGTCCCCGAGGACGAGGTGGTCAAGCGCATCGCCGGCCGCCGCATCTGCCGGAACGATTCCAGCCACGTCTTCCACGTGACGTACAGCAAGCCGAAGGCCGAGGGCGTCTGTGACGTCTGCGGCGGCGAGCTCTACCAGCGCGGGGACGACAAGGAAGAGACCGTGCGCAAGCGTCTCGACGTGTACCACCGCGAGACCGAGCCGATCATCGACCACTACAAGGCCCAGGGCCTGGTGGTGACGATCTCCGCGCTCGGCAAGGTGGACGAGGTCACGAAGCGTGCGATGGACGCGCTCAAGGGCGACAAGTAGCCCGTACGCAGTCCAGTACGCTGTTTCGGCCGCGGTGCCCCTCGGGGGACCGCGGCCGTAGTGTTGTGTACGTAGCCGGTTGTTGGACGGATGACGGAGAGCGGAAGCCCCATGGTGCAGATCAAGACCCCCGAGCAGATCGCGAAGATGCGTGAGGCGGGCCTTGTCGTCGCCGCCATCCACGCCGCGACACGCGAGGCGGCGGTGCCGGGCGCCACCACGAAGGACCTGGACGACGTCGCGCGCAAGGTGATCGCCGAGCACGGCGCGAAGTCCAACTTCCTCGGGTACGGCGGCTTTCCGGCGACGATCTGCACCTCGATCAACGAGGTCGTCGTACACGGCATCCCGGACGACAAGACCGTCCTGAAGGACGGCGACATCATCTCCGTCGACGCGGGCGCGATCATCGACGGCTGGCACGGCGACGCCGCCTACACCGCGTTCGTGGGCACCGGTCACTCCCCGGAGCTCGTTGAGCTCTCCCGGGTGACCGAGGAGTCGATGTGGGCCGGCCTGGCCGCCATGAAGCAGGGCAACCGGCTCGTCGACATCTCCCGCGCGGTCGAGACGTACATCCGCCGCCAGCCGAAGCCCGGCGGCGGCAAGTACGGCATCGTCGAGGACTACGGCGGCCACGGCATCGGCACCGAGATGCACATGGACCCGCACGTCCTGAACTACGTCGGCCGTGGCCGCGGCAAGGGCCCCAAGCTGGTCCCCGGCCTCTGCCTGGCCATCGAGCCCATGGTCTCCCTCGGCACCCCCCGCACGGAGGTCCTGGAGGACGACTGGACCGTCATCACGACGGATGGCACCTGGTCCTCGCACTGGGAGCACACGATCGCGCTGACGGAGGAAGGTCCGCTGGTCCTGACGTCCCCGGACTGCGGCAGGGCGAAGCTGGCGGAGTACGGGGTGACGGTGGCTCCGGATCCGCTGGCCTGAGCCGACGCCGACGGACGGAGTCCGGCGCAGCCGCTCGAAGCTTGTGAGGCGCCCTTGGCGCCGATCCCGCGAGAGGGGCGTCGAGAGATGGTCGACTGGACCGTGATCACGACGGATGGCACCTGGTCCTCGCACTGGGAGCACACGATCGCGCTGACGGAGGAAGGTCCGCTGGTCCTGACGTCCCCGGACTGCGGCAGGGCGAAGCTGGCGGAGTACGGGGTCACTGTGGCGCCCGATCCGGTGGCCTGAGCCCCGTTGTGGCGTTGCTTAAAGATCTTGTGCGTGGGGCAGACTTCCTCGATTCGTCTTTCCGGGGTGCCTGACGTAGACTGCCTCGTCGGCTCTCGTGCATCCGTGTGTCTGCATGCGGCGTACGAAGTCGATCAAGGTAGTCGATTCGAAGGGCAAAGCGTGGCCAAGAAGCAAGGTGCCATCGAGATCGAAGGCACTGTCGTCGAGTCTCTCCCGAACGCCATGTTCAAGGTAGAGCTCCAGAACGGCCACCAGGTCCTGGCGCACATCAGCGGCAAGATGCGCATGCACTACATCCGCATCCTCCCTGACGACCGGGTCGTGGTGGAGCTGTCTCCGTACGACCTGACGCGTGGCCGGATCGTCTACCGGTACAAGTAGATCTTGCCCTGACCCCATTCGCGTGGGGTGATGGCACTGACCCGGAGAACCTCACCAATGAAGGTCAAGCCGAGCGTCAAGAAGATCTGCGACAAGTGCAGGGTGATCCGCCGTCACGGCCGGGTCATGGTTATCTGCGACAACCCGCGCCACAAGCAGCGCCAGGGCTGACGCACGACTGCAGTTCGCAGATTTTCGCGCGACGCACGTAAAGCACATGTGCAGGACCCGTCCCTCTTCAGTAATGGAGGGCGACACCCCCGGTCGGAGGCCGGGGACCCAGGATGTACCTCGTACGGCACCTGGGAACGGTCCTGCTGAAGACCTCCGAAAATCAACAGGAGCCTTGAATGGCACGCCTTGAAGGTGTTGACCTCCCGCGCGAAAAGCGTGTCGAGGTTGCCCTCACGTACGTGTTCGGCATTGGCCGCACGCTGTCTCAGCAGACGCTGGACGCCACCGGTGTGGACCGCAACACCCGTGTTCGTGATCTGTCCGAAGAGGACCTGATCAAGATCCGCGAGTACGTGGACGCGAACATCCAGACGGAGGGTGACCTCCGCCGCGAGATCCAGGCCGACATCCGCCGCAAGGTCGAGATCGGTTGCTACCAGGGTCTTCGTCACCGTCGTGGCCTGCCCGTCCGCGGTCAGCGCACCAGCACGAACGCTCGTACCCGCAAGGGCCCGCGTCGCGCCATCGCCGGTAAGAAGAAGCCGGGCAAGAAGTAGTCCTCGCTCAGCGGTCTATCGACAGCTGTCGCTGCAGGACCGACCACCTCCCGTAGGAGTAATAGATGCCCCCCAAGGGTCGTCAGGGCGCTGCCAAGAAGGTGCGCCGCAAGGAAAAGAAGAACGTCGCTCATGGGCACGCCCACATCAAGAGCACGTTCAACAACACCATCGTCTCGATCACGGACCCCACGGGCAACGTGATCAGCTGGGCCTCCGCCGGCCACGTCGGCTTCAAGGGCTCGCGCAAGTCGACTCCGTTCGCCGCGCAGATGGCCGCCGAGTCGGCCGCGCGTCGCGCCCAGGAGCACGGCATGCGCAAGGTTGACGTCTTCGTGAAGGGCCCCGGCTCCGGCCGTGAGACCGCGATCCGTTCGCTTCAGGCGACCGGGCTCGAGGTCGGCTCCATCCAGGACGTCACCCCCACGCCGCACAACGGCTGCCGTCCCCCCAAGCGTCGCCGCGTCTGACGCACGTCGCTTGACCCAGGGATTCTCGGGCGGTGCGGCTCCTCGGAGCCTCACCGCCCGTACCCTTGCAGTACTCAAGGGCATCAAATAGTGGGTGCCCATGACTGAAGGAATCACTTCATGCTGATCGCTCAGCGTCCCTCGTTGACCGAAGAGGTCGTCGACGAATTCCGCTCCCGGTTCGTGATCGAGCCGCTGGAGCCGGGCTTCGGTTACACCCTCGGCAACTCCCTGCGTCGGACCCTTCTCTCCTCGATCCCGGGTGCGGCCGTCACGTCCATCCGCATCGACGGTGTCCTGCACGAGTTCACCACCGTGCCGGGCGTCAAGGAAGACGTCACCGACCTCATCCTCAACATCAAGCAGCTGGTCGTTTCCAGCGAGCACGATGAGCCCGTCGTGATGTACCTGCGCAAGCAGGGTCCCGGTCTCGTCACCGCCGCTGACATCGCCCCGCCGGCCGGTGTCGAGGTGCACAACCCCGACCTGGTCCTCGCCACGCTGAACGGCAAGGGCAAGCTGGAGATGGAGCTGACCGTCGAGCGCGGTCGCGGCTACGTCTCCGCCGTCCAGAACAAGCAGGTCGGTCAGGAGATCGGGCGCATCCCGGTCGACTCGATCTACTCGCCGGTTCTCAAGGTCACGTACAAGGTCGAGGCCACGCGTGTCGAGCAGCGCACCGACTTCGACAAGCTGATCGTCGACGTCGAGACCAAGCAGGCCATGCGCCCGCGTGACGCCATGGCGTCCGCCGGTAAGACCCTGGTCGAGCTGTTCGGTCTGGCCCGCGAGCTCAACATCGACGCCGAGGGCATCGACATGGGCCCCTCGCCGACGGACGCGGCCCTGGCCGCCGATCTCGCCCTGCCGATCGAGGAGCTCGAGCTCACCGTTCGGTCGTACAACTGCCTCAAGCGCGAGGGCATCCACTCGGTGGGCGAGCTCGTGGCCCGCTCCGAGGCGGACCTGCTCGACATTCGCAACTTCGGTGCGAAGTCGATCGACGAGGTCAAGATGAAGCTCAATGGCATGGGCCTCGCGCTGAAGGACTCGCCTCCCGGCTTCGACCCGACCGCCGCCGCTGACGCCTTCGGCGCCGACGATGACGCGGACGCGGGCTTCGTGGAGACCGAGCAGTACTGATTTGGCCTGTGGCCCGGTCGCGCCCGCGCGGCGGAGCCGCATGTTGATACAGACCCGCGCCCCTTACGGGGCGCGGTGCCACTGACCCCGGTACCTGATACGGCCGGGGCAGACAACAAGGAGAAACACCATGCCGAAGCCCACCAAGGGTGCCCGTATGGGCGGCAGCGCCGCGCACGAGAAGCTTCTGCTGGCGAACCTCGCCAAGCAGCTCTTCGAGTACGGCCGCATCACCACCACCGAGGCGAAGGCCCGTCGTCTGCGTCCCTACGCGGAGCGTCTGGTCACCAAGGCGAAGAAGGGTGACCTTCACAACCGCCGCCAGGTGCTGTCCGTCATCACCGACAAGAGCATCGTGCACACGCTCTTCACGGAGATCGGCCCGCGCTACGAGAACCGCCCGGGTGGTTACACCCGTATCACCAAGATCGGTAACCGTCGTGGCGACAACGCGCCCATGGCTGTCATCGAGCTGGTCGAGGCCCTGACCGTGGCGCAGGCTGCCACCGGTGAGGCCGAGGCGGCCACGAAGCGCGCCGTCAAGGAAGACGCCCTCAAGAAGGACGACGCGCCCGTCGAGGACGCGAAGCCGGCTGAGGACGCTGCCGAGGAGTCCAAGGACGCCTGAGGCTCTGCCTTGCAGTGAGCGGGTCCGCCCTTCGGGGCGGGCCCGCTTTCGCATGCCGGTCCGGCTGAGAGGATGTTGGTGTGAGTGATGAAGTAGAGCCCGGGTTCGTGCGGGTGCGTCTCGATCTTTCGTACGACGGCAAGGACTTCTCCGGCTGGGCCAAGCAGAAGCAGGGGCAGCGGACCGTCCAGGGCGAGATCGAGAGCGCGCTGCGGACCGTGACGCGGTCGCAGGAGACGTACGAGCTGACCGTCGCCGGGCGGACCGACAGCGGGGTGCACGCCCGGGGGCAGGTCGCCCATGTCGATCTGCCGGAGAGCGTCTGGGCCGAGCACAGTGACAAGCTGCTGCGGCGGCTTGCCGGGCGCCTGCCGCACGATGTGCGGGTCTGGAAAGTGGCGGAGGCTCCCGCCGGGTTCAACGCGCGGTTCGCGGCCGTGTGGCGGCGATACGCCTATCGCGTGACCGATCACCCGGGCGGTGTCGACCCCCTGTTGCGCAGTCATGTGCTGTGGCACGACTGGGAGTTGGACCTCGATGCCATGAATGCCGCCGCCGAGAGGCTCCTCGGCGAGCATGACTTCGCCGCCTACTGCAAGAAGCGCGAGGGCGCCACGACCATTCGTACGCTGCAGGAGCTTCGATGGGAGCGGCGGGCCGACGGGATCCTCGAAGCGACCGTGCGGGCCGATGCCTTCTGCCACAACATGGTGCGGTCCCTGGTCGGGGCGATGTTGTTCGTGGGTGATGGGCACCGGCCCGTGGAGTGGCCCGCCAAGGTTCTTGCCGCCGGGGTGCGGGACTCCGCCGTGCACGTCGTACGGCCGCACGGACTGACCCTTGAGGAAGTCGGTTACCCCGCCGACGAGTTGCTCGCCGCGCGCAGCAAAGAGGCGCGCAACAAGCGGACGTTGCCCGGCGCCGGGTGCTGCTGAGCCCCGGCTGCCGGACGCCCGACTGCCGGACCGCTACGGGGCGTTGGCCGCGGCGGAAGCCTGGGCCTCGCCCCGCCGGTTGATCTGGCCGAAGGCGAAGCGGCCCAGGTCGTCGCCGACCGTGTAGACCTTGCGCTCCTTCGGCGTGACGTCCTTGTCGCTGGTGAAGCCGGACGTCGTGAAGTAGGCGTAGCGGCCGTAGGCGTTGTAGGTGCCGCGGCACACCGCCGTCTGGCAGAAGGCGGGGACGCCCTTGCCGGGCAGCGCGGTGACCAGGCCTTCGTTCGCCTCGTCGTTGACCTTGGCGGCCTGGGCCGCCGTGTCGAAGACGGCGACGCCGACCGTCACGGCGATGTTGTCCTTCACGTAGCTGGCGCGGAAGAGCTGCGTGCAGTCGTGCTTGGTGAGGACCGCGGCGAGCTTGGGCTGGGTGACGCTCGCGCACTTCTTCGTACCGCTGGTGGCGCCCTTCTTGTAGACGCGGTCGCCCGAGGTCAGCGTCTTGCCCGGGAAGAGGATGTCGGCGCTGAGCGGTGCCTTGTCCTTCTTGGCGCTGGAGATGAACTCCTTGGGGTCCGGCGGGGGCGGCGGCGTCGTCTCCTCGAAGGACGGGCCGGGCTTCTCGCTAGCGCCGGGGATGTCCGCGGTCGAGGGCAGCTCGCTCGCCGGTTTGTTCGACGTGGAGGTGTTGTCGCTGTTCGCGGAGACGACCGCGATGGCGACGGCGGCGGCGACCACGACGGTGGCGAGCGCGCCGCCGCCGATCATCAGCCATTTGCGGCGCCGGGTGCGCGATTCGGACGCCTCGGCGAGCGCCGCCCAGTCAGGGGTCTGTGAATCCCCTGGACCCCACTGAGGTCCCCCTTGCCCAAAGCTCATGCGCCGCATCTTAGACGGGGAGTTGGGGATGTTGAGCGGGGGCCGGGGGAGGGGTCCGACCTAGCCTGATCGCTATGAATACGGGCAAAGTAGCTGTTAATGGGTGGTTGCTGCGGCCGGTGACCTGGCATGCCTGGGCGGCGCTCGGGGCCGTGCTGCTCGCCGCGGTCGTCCGGGTGGGGCTGCGCGGCCCGGACGGCGGGATGGACAACGCCATCGTGGTGCGGGCCGCCGAGGCCTGGCTGGAGGGGCGCTCGCCCTACGCCGACCGGCACTTCCTCTATCTGCCGGGTGCCGTGCTCGCCGCCGTGCCGCAGGCGGTGCTCCCGCAGGCCGTCGTGCGGTTCCTCGTCCCGGCGGGGGTCGCCGCCTCGCTCGTCTTCGGGTGGGGGTGTGCGCTGCGGATCCACGGGGTGCCGTGGCGCAGCCGGTTCGCGGTGTTCGGGCTGCTCGCGCTCGCCGTGGGGTTCGCGCCGTTCGGGCACCTCGTCGACCTCGGCAACTGGACCGTGGCGTCGGCGGCCGCGCTGCCGCTCGCGCTGCTGTTCGTGTGCCGGGGCAGGTGGGTGGCCGCGGGTCTGGTGATCGGGGCCGCCGTCGCCGTGAAGCCGCTGCTCGCTCCCGTGGTGCTGCTCTTCGTCTTCGCGCGGCAGTGGCGGGCGCTGGGGGCCGCGGTGCTCGTGCCCGCGGTGGTGTCTGCGGGGGCGGCGCTCGCGATGCCGGACCCGGCGGGCTTCTTCACGCGGACGCTGCCGTTCCTGCTGCGGGGCGACGACAGCTTCGTACGGCTCTATGAGGCGTCGCCCGCGGCCGTGCTGCCGCGCCTCGGGGTGCCGCAGGGGGCGGCGACGCTGCTGGCCCTCGTGGCCGCGGGTGCCGGGGTGTGGTGTGCGTGGCGGCGCTGGCGGGGCGGTGTCGGGACGGTGGAGCAGCGGGTGGCCGAGACGGCCGTGATGCTGATGCTGGCGGCCTTCCTGGTGTCCAGGCCGTCGTACGACCACTATCTCCTCGTCGTCGTGCCGCTGCTGCTCGCCGGGGCCGGGGAGCCCGGCGCGGTGGCCCGGGGGCCGTGGTTCTGGCTGGCGCTCCTACCGCAGATCCCGGGGTTCGCCTGGCCCTGGCTGGAGCCGGGCACCAGGCGGGCCTTCCGGGACTCCGTGACGCTCTGTGTGCTGGCGCTCACGGTCGCCCGGAGCTGCGTCCGGGCGGGCGGGGCCACGCTGGAAAGTGCAGACGTGCCTGAGGCGGGGGAGTCGGCGGTGCCGGTCTCCGGAGCCGCGTTTTGACCCGTACGGGGCGGCGCGGGTAGTCTCGACGATTGTTATGCGTATTGGTGTCATCGTTCTCACGCGAAGGGCCCATACGTAACGGTTCCCTGGAGCAGTTACCAGTGGCTCGCATACGGGCAGCGTCCCCGGCATTGTGAGCCCCAGCTGCATGATCGCTTCCTGGGTGCCGTGTGTCTGGACCCCATCCACTGAAGAAGCGAAGGCTACGAAGTGCGTACGTACAGCCCCAAGCCCGGCGATGTGACCCGCCAGTGGCACGTCATTGACGCTCAGGACATCGTCCTGGGTCGTCTGGCGACCACTGCCGCCAACCTCCTGCGGGGCAAGCACAAGGCGATCTACGCCCCCCACATGGACATGGGCGACTTCGTCATCATCATCAACGCCGAGAAGGTTCACCTCTCCGGCAACAAGAAGACCCAGAAGATGGCGTACCGCCACTCCGGCTACCCGGGTGGTCTGCGTTCCGTCCGCTACGACGAGCTTCTTGCGAAGAACCCCGAGAAGGCCGTCGAGAAGGCCATCAAGGGCATGATCCCCAAGAACACCCTGGGCCGTCAGATGCTCTCGAAGCTGAAGATCTACGCGGGCGACCAGCACCCGCACGGCGCTCAGCAGCCGGTCCCGTTCGAGATCACCCAGGTCGCGCAGTAGTTCCGGCCACCCCCAAAGACGTAAAGAATTCTGAGGAGAATCGTGGCCGAGACCACCGTTGAGCAGCCGGTCGAAGAGACCGAGGTTGTTGACGTAGAGCAGTACACCACCGAGTCCGAGGCGCCCGTCGAGGGCGAGTACACCTCGGAGTCGAACGCCGCGCGCTTCGGCGACCCGCAGCCGGCCGCCGGCCTGGGCCGTCGCAAGAACGCCATCGCGCGCGTCCGGATCGTTCCGGGCACCGGCAAGTGGAAGGTCAACGGGCGCACGCTCGAGGACTACTTCCCGAACAAGGTCCACCAGCAGGAAGTCAACGAGCCCTTCAAGGTGCTCGAGCTCGACAACCGCTACGACGTCATCGCCCGCATCTCGGGTGGCGGCGTCTCCGGTCAGGCCGGTGCGCTCCGTCTCGGTGTCGCCCGTGCGCTGAACGAGGCCGACGTCGACAACAACCGCGCCGCCCTCAAGAAGGCCGGTTACCTCAAGCGTGACGACCGTGCGGTTGAGCGCAAGAAGGCCGGTCTCAAGAAGGCCCGCAAGGCTCCGCAGTACAGCAAGCGCTAATCTGCCTGCTTGTACTTTTCGTTCGCCCCGGCGGCACGTTGTGTGCTGCCGGGGCGTTCGTTTATCGAAAAACCCCTGGAGGAGGACAGCAGTGGGACGACTCTTCGGTACGGACGGCGTGCGCGGTGTCGCCAACGCGGATCTGACGGCCGAGCTCGCGCTCGGGCTCTCCGTGGCAGCGGCTCATGTGCTCGGTGAGGTGGGGACGTTCGAGGGCCATCGACCCGTCGCGGTGGTCGGGCGTGACCCGCGCGCGTCAGGGGAGTTTCTTGAGGCCGCGGTGGTCGCCGGTCTCGCGAGCGCGGGCGTGGACGTCCAGCTCGTCGGTGTGCTGCCCACCCCCGCGGTGGCGCATCTCACCGGTGCGCTGGGCGCCGACCTCGGCGTGATGCTCTCCGCGAGCCACAACGCCATGCCGGACAACGGCATCAAGTTCTTCGCGCGCGGCGGCCACAAGCTGGCCGACGAGCTGGAGGACCGCATCGAGTCCGTCTACGAGGAGCACCGCACCGGCGCTCCCTGGCAGCGCCCCACGGGCGCGGGCGTCGGCCGGGTCACCACGTACGACCAGGGCCTCGACCAGTACGTCGCGCATCTCCTGGGTGTGCTCCCCAACCGCCTCGACGGACTGAAGATCGTCCTCGACGAGGCGCACGGCGCCGCCGCCCGGGTCTCGCCCGAGGCGTTCGCGCGCGCCGGCGCGGAGATCATCACGATCGGCGCCAAGCCGGACGGCCTGAACATCAACGACGGCTGCGGCTCCACGCACCTGGGCCTCCTGAAGGCCGCCGTCGTCGAGCACGGCGCCGACTTCGGTGTCGCGCACGACGGGGACGCGGACCGCTGCCTCGCCGTGGACCACACCGGTGCCGAGGTCGACGGGGACCAGATCCTCGCCGTCCTGGCGCTCGCCATGCGCGAGCACGGCACGCTGCGCTCGGACACCGTGGTCGCGACGGTCATGTCGAACCTCGGCTTCAAGATCGCCATGGAGCGCGAGGGCCTCGCCTTCGTGCAGACCGCCGTCGGCGACCGGTACGTCCTGGAGTCGATGAAGGAGCACGGCTTCGCCCTCGGCGGCGAGCAGTCCGGGCACGTGATCATCCTCGACCACGCGACCACGGGTGACGGCACTCTGACGGGCCTCCTGCTCGCGGCGCGCGTCGCCGAGACCGGGCGTTCGCTCGCGGAGCTCGCCGGGGTCATGGAGCGGCTTCCGCAGGTCCTGATCAATGTGCCCGACGTCGACAAGTCGCGTGTCAGCACCTCCGCCGAGCTGACGGCCGCCGTCGCCGAGGCCGAGCGTGAACTGGGCGAGACGGGCCGGGTGTTGCTGCGCTCCTCCGGCACGGAGCCGCTGGTGCGCGTCATGGTCGAGGCCGCCGACATCGAGCAGGCCCGGTCCGTGGCAGGACGCCTCGCCGACGTGGTGAAGTCGGCGCTGGGCTAGGCCCGTCGTGCCTTCGCGGTACGTTCGTGCTGCCTGGCCCAGAGCAGCTTCTGGGCGAGCAGCGTGAGCGTACCGGCGAAGACGATCCCGAGCAGGTTGAGCAGAAGCTGCTCCGTGGACCCCCAGGTCTGTCGCGCGTCCCCGTAGCTGAGTGCCACCGCCGCGTTGGCCGCTGCGGGGACCGTCGTCACCGAGATCGCGACGCCCACCAGGGCGCCCGACTTGGCCGAGGTCAGCGAGAGCATGCCCGCGGCTCCGGCCAGGACCGCCACGACGAACGAGAACCAGTCGGGCGCGTAGACGAAACCGGTGTTGGGGCGGTCCTGGTCCAGCTGCCTCTCGCTGAAGAGGCCGACCGCGTCCATGAAGAAGCTGAAGCCCACGGTCACCGCCATGGCGACGGCGAAGCCCGCCAGGATCGCGATCAGCGAGCGCAGGGCGAGCCGCGGCGCGCGCTGGACGAGCGCGGTGCAGAAGCCCGCCAGCGGGCCGAACTCGGGGCCCACCGCCATCGCGCCCACGATCAGGATCGCGTTGTCGAGGACGACACCGCAGGCCGCGATCATCGTGGCGATCGTGATGAAGGCCAGGTACGTGACCGAGAGCGTCGACTCCTCGTGCGTCGCGTCGGAGAGCTGCTCCCACAGGACCGCGTCCACGCCCTCGCCCGGCGCGTCGTCCTCCGCCTTGTCCGCGCGCGAGGACAGCGACAGGTCGATGTTCTCCAGCGCGATCGAGCCCGACTCGTCGATGCCGAGCTCGCGCAGGCCGCCGATCAGCGTGTCGCCAGCCTCACGGGCGACGTCGCACGTCACGACGTCGCCCGCGGGGTTGCGGGCCGCGCCCGGCATGACGGCCAGGTGCGTGGCGCCGACCGTCGTCTCGATCAGGCGCAGCACGTCGTCCGTCTTGTCCGCCGGGGTGATCAGGCGCAGATGCAGCATGCGCGCAGGGTAGCTGGCGGCGGTCCGGGGCCCGCCCGGGGCCCGTCCGGGGCCCGGAGGTCAGAGCTTGCGCAGGCTCAGGCGCTGCACCTTGTGGTCGGGGCCCTTGCGGATGACCAGGGCGGCACGGCCCCGCGTGGGGGCCACGTTCTCCAGGAGGTTGGGCTTGTTGATCGTGCGCCAGGTCGTGCGGGCGTAGTCCAGGGCCTCTTCCTCTGAGACCTGGGTGTACTTGCGGAAGTACGAGGACGGGTCCTGGAAGGCCGTGGCGCGGAGCTTCTTGAAGCGGTTCAGGTACCAGCGCTCGATGTCCTCCGCGCGCGCGTCCACGTACACGCTGAAGTCGAAGTAGTCGGCGAGACCCACGCGGGTGCGGCCGTCCTTGCCGGGGAGGGCCGGCTGGAGGACGTTGATGCCCTCGACGATGAGGATGTCGGGGCGGCGGACCGTGAGGCGCTGGTCCGGCACGATGTCGTAGATCAGGTGGGAGTAGACGGGCGCCGTCACCTCGTCCTTGCCCGCCTTGATGTCCGCCACGAAGCGGGTCAGGGCCCTTCTGTCGTACGACTCCGGGAAGCCCTTGCGGGACATCAGGCCCCGGGCCTCCAGCTCCTTGGTGGGCAGCAGGAAGCCGTCGGTCGTCACCCGCTCGACGCGCGGGTGCTCGGGCCAGCGGGAGAGCAGGGCCTGGAGGAGGCGGGCGACGGTCGACTTGCCGACGGCCACCGAACCCGCGACTCCTATGACGAAGGGCGTGCCCGACTGGGAGCCCTTCTCGCCGAGGAACGTGTTCAGGGCGCCGCGCAGACCGTCCGTGGCGCCCACGTAGAGGTTGAGGAGGCGCGAGAGCGGCAGATAGATGTCCCGCACCTCGTCCAGGTCGATGACATCACCCAGGCCGCGCAGCTCCTCCAGCTCCGCGGCGGTCAGGGGGAGCGGCGTCTTGTCACGCAGGGCGCTCCACTCGGTGCGGGTGAGGTCGACGTAGGGAGTCGCCTCCGGCCTGTGCCGGTGGGCGCTCCGCGCGGTCGTCGGGGGTTCGGAGACCGATGAGATCACAGTCCATTGTTACGGCTGTTTGAACGAGCCGGGGGGTGGGGTGCGTCACCCACTGCGGGGCTCGAAGGGTTAGGGTGCCCGGCCTCGTAGGCTGCTGCTCGTGATTATTGGGGTCGGAATCGACGTGGCCGAGATCGAGCGGTTCGAGGCGGCGCTGGAGCGTACGGCAGGGATGGCCGGGCGGCTGTTCGTGGAGCGGGAGTTGCTCCTGCCGAGCGGGGAGCGGCGCGGGATCGCCTCGCTGGCGGCGCGGTTCGCGGCCAAGGAGGCGCTGGCCAAGGCGCTGGGCGCGCCGGCCGGGCTGCGCTGGACGGACGCGGAGGTGTACGTCGAGGGGAGCGGGCAGCCGCGGCTCCGGGTGAAGGGGACGGTGGCCGCGCGGGCCGCCGAGCTGGGGGTGCGGTCCTGGCATGTCTCGCTCAGCCATGACGCGGGGGTGGCGTCCGCCGTGGTGATTGCTGAGGGCTAGGCCCTGGGTGACACTCGGGGGTATGCGTACTGCGTACCCGGTGGAGACGGTCAGGGCTGCTGAGCGGGAGTTGATGGCGCGGGTGCCGGAAGGTGCCCTGATGCAGCGGGCGGCGGCCGGCCTGGCGGTGGTCTGCGCCGAGGTGCTCGGCAAGGTGTACGGCTCCCGGGTCGTGCTGCTCGTGGGGAGCGGGGACAACGGCGGCGACGCGCTGTACGCCGGGGCGCGGCTTGCCCGGCGTGGGGCCGGGGTGTCCGCGGTGCTGCTTTCGCCCGAACGGGTGCATGAGGGCGGGGTGGCGGCCTTTCGGGCGGCCGGGGGGCGGGTTGTCGCCACCGGGGGCGCGGAGGGTGTGCTGCGCCGGGCGGATCTTGTCGTGGACGGGATCGTGGGGATCGGGGGGAAGGGTGGGTTGCGGGCCCCTGCCGCTGAACTGACTGCTTCTGTACGCGAGTTGAGAACCCCCGTGGTCGCCGTGGATCTGCCGAGCGGGGTCGACGCGGACAGCGGGGTGGTCGTCGGCGAAGCCGTGCGCGCCGATGTGACGGTGACCTTCGGGGTGCACAAGCCGGGGCTGTTGATCGATCCCGGGCGGGAGTACGCGGGGGTGGTGCGGCTCGTCGATATCGGGCTTGAGCTGGGCGCCGGTGCCGGTGCCGGTGCCGGTGCGGATGGTGGTGGTGTGGGTGGTGTTGAGGCTCTTCAGTACGCCGATGTGGCCTCGCTCCTGCCCATGCCGACCGGGGAGAGCGACAAGTACCGGCGGGGCGTCGTGGGGATCGTCGCCGGGTCCGCCCGGTACCCCGGGGCGGCGGTGCTCGCCGTCGCCGGTGCGCTGCGGGGTGGCGCGGGGGCCGTGCGCTACGTGGGGCACGCGGCGGACGCCGTCATCGCGCGGTTCCCGGAGACCCTCGTCTCCGCCGGGCCGCCGTCCAAGGCCGGGCGGGTGCAGGCCTGGGTGGTCGGGCCGGGGCTCGGGGACGATGCCGAGCGGCTCGCGGACGTGGTCGGCGCGGATGTGCCCGTACTGATCGACGCGGACGGGCTGCGGCTCGCCGACGCCGGGGCCGTGCGGGGGCGGGCGGCGCCGACCTTGCTGACGCCGCATGCGGGGGAGGCGGCGGCGCTCCTTGGGGTTGCGCGGGAGGAGGTCGAGCGTGGGCGCCTGGATGCTGTGCGGGAGCTGGCGGGGCGGTACGGGGCGACGGTGCTCCTGAAGGGCTCTACGACGCTGGTCGCGGATCCTGGGGGCCGGGAGGGCCCTGTGCGGGTCAACCCGACGGGGACGCCGTGGCTGGCCACCGCGGGCAGCGGGGACGTCCTTTCGGGGCTGGCCGGGGCTTTGCTCGCTGCGGGGCTCGGTGCGCGGGACGCGGGGTCCGTGGGGGCGTATCTGCATGGCCTCGCGGGGCGTCGTGCGGCGGATGGGGCGCCGGTGGGGGCACACGATGTGGCTGAGGCGATTCCGCTGGCTTGGCGGGATGTGCGGGGGGACTAGCGTCCGGCTTGGCGGTGCGGGTTCGCTGGGTCTTGGGTTTGGGTCTTGAGGTGCTGAGCTGCGCTGCCGTGCTGGGTGCGGTGTCGGTCCGTGTGGGGGTGCGGGGCCGCCGGTATGTCCGTCCTCGCTATCGTCCGGTGGCCGCGGGGTTGCTTCGGTTCCGGTGTGCTGCCGACCGCGGGTGCGCGGGGGCAGGGCCCCCGCCGGTGTTGCCCATGCCCCGGCCCACCCGAGCCGGAGATCCCCGACCCGCCCATCCGCACGTGGGTCACTCGCCTGCCCACCCCTGTGACGCTGCGGGGAGGGGCGCCGCCCTGGTGAGCGCAGGGGCTGATCCCGGGCCGCAAGGCGCCGCGCGGCTGCCAGGGTGTCAGCGGGCTCTGAGACACTGGTCGGCGTTATGACTGAGACCGCACCTTTGCGTGCCCGCGCCGAGATCGACCTGGCCGCCCTGAGGGCCAACGTGCGGGCTTTGCGTGCGCACGCGCCGGGAGCCGCCTTCATGGCCGTCGTGAAGGCGGACGCGTACGGCCACGGGATGGTGCCCTGCGCCCGCGCCGCCGTCGAGGCGGGAGCCACCTGGGTGGGCACCGCGACCCCGGAGGAGGCTCTCGCGCTGCGGGCCGCCGGGATCGAGGGGCGCCTGATGTGCTGGCTGTGGACCCCGGGCGGGCCCTGGCGCGAGGGCATCGAGGCCGATCTCGACATGTCGGTGAGCGGACTCTGGGCGTTGCGCGAAGTGTCCGCCGCCGCGCGGGCCGTGGGGCGTACGGCCCGCATCCAGTTGAAGGCCGACACGGGGCTCGGACGCAACGGCTGTATGCCCGCCGACTGGCCCGAACTCGTCTCGCAGGCACGGCAGGCCGAGACCGAGGGCCTGGTGCGCGTCACCGGGATCTGGTCGCACTTCGCGTGCGCCGACGAGCCGGGACACCCGTCCATCGCGGCCCAACTCGCCCTGTTCCACGAGATGGTCGCGGCCGCCGAGGAGCGGGGAATCCGCCCCGAGGTGCGGCACATCGCCAACTCGCCCGGCACGCTCACGCTTCCGGAGACGCACTTCGATCTCGTACGTCCCGGGATCGCGATGTACGGCATCTCGCCCAGCCCCGAGGTCGGCACCTCGGAGGAGTTCGGGCTGCGGCCCGTCATGCGGCTCAGCGCCTCGCTCGCCCTCGTGAAGCACGCCCCGGGGGGTCACGGCGTGAGTTACGGGCATCACTACGTCACCCCCGGCGAGACGACCCTTGGACTCGTCCCGGTCGGGTACGGGGACGGGATCCCGCGTCACGCGTCCGGCACCGGACCCGTGCTCGTCGGCGGCAAGCTGCGGACCGTCGCGGGAAGGGTGGCGATGGACCAGTTCGTGGTCGACCTCGGCGGTGACGAGCCGGCGGTCGGCTCCGAAGCCGTCCTGTTCGGCCCCGGTGACCGGGGCGAGCCGACCGCCGAGGACTGGGCGCAGGCGGCGGGCACCATCGCGTACGAAATCGTCACGCGCATCGGATCGCGTGTCCCGCGCGTCTATGTGAATGAGCGGCCGACAGCGGACGGCGTCTGAGGAGGAGCGGCACGTGAGCGAGACCAGCACGGGGGCGGCCGCGGACGCGGTGGCGGAGGTCGCCGCGGCGGCCGGAAACTGGCGCAGGGCCGGCTTCGCCGGTGCCGCGATCGGTGTCGTCGCCGCGGGCGCCGCGGCGGGTGTCGCCATCGAGCGGCTGACCGTGGGCCGCGGCATGCGCAAGAAGGCGCGGCTCGCACTCGACGCGTCCGGGCCGTACGGCTCGCTGCGCGGCCTGCCGGGCCAGGCGTACGCGGACGACGGCACGGAACTCTCGTACGAGGTGGACGAGGTCGAGCCGGACAGCGCTCAGACACCGCGCCGACGCAGGCTCTTCGGGCGCAGGACGCCCGCTCCCGTCACCGTCGTCTTCAGCCATGGGTACTGCCTGAGCCAGGACTCCTGGCACTTCCAGCGGGCGGCCCTGCGCGGCGTCGTGCGCTGCGTGTACTGGGACCAGCGCAGCCACGGCCGTTCGGCGCGCGGCGTGGCCCAGACGAACGGCACGCCGGTCTCCATCGACCAGTTGGGGCGTGACCTGAAGGCCGTCATCGACGCGGCGGCGCCCGAGGGGCCGCTGGTCCTCGTCGGGCACTCCATGGGCGGCATGACGACGATGGCGCTGGCCGACCACTACCCCGAGCTGATCCGCGAGCGCGTCGTCGGCGTCGCCCTCGTCGGTACGTCGTCCGGGCGGCTCGGCCAGGTCAACTTCGGCCTTCCCGTCGCCGGGATGAACGCCGTGCGGCGGGTGCTGCCGGGTGTCCTGAAGGCGCTCGGATCGCAGGCCGAGCTGGTGGAGAAGGGGCGGCGGGCCACCGCGGACCTCTTCGCCGGCATCATCAAGCGCTATTCGTTCTCGTCGAGGGACGTGGACCCGGCGATCTCGCGGTTCGCCGAGCGGATGATCGAGTCGACGCCCATCGACGTGGTCGCGGAGTTCTACCCGGCGTTCGCCGAGCACGACAAGACGGAGGCGCTCAAGTACTTCGCCGAGCTCCCGGTGCTCGTCCTGGCCGGTGACAAGGACCTGGTCACACCCAGCGAGCACAGTGAGGTCATCGCCGATCTGCTCCCGGACGCCGAGCTCGTGCTCGTCCCGGACGCCGGGCACCTGGCCATGCTGGAGCACCCCGAGGTGGTCACGGACCGCCTCGCGGACCTTCTCGTACGGGCGGGAGCGGTGCCCGCTTCGGCCGATGCACGGACGTCCAGCGGCTAACGTGGGTGGGCATGGAAGCACCGCACAACCCGGCCCCCGTGAACACCCTCGGCATCACGGTCACCTCCCCTGAACAGATGGGCGACCTGGGTCGCCGCCTGGCCAAGCTGCTGCGCCCCGGCGACCTGGTGATGCTCACCGGCGAGCTCGGCGCCGGCAAGACGACCCTCACCCGCGGCCTGGGCGAAGGCCTCGGCGTGCGCGGCGCCGTCACGTCGCCGACCTTCGTCATCGCCCGCGTCCATCCGTCACTCTCCGACGGCCCGCCCCTGGTGCACGTGGACGCGTACCGCCTGGGCGGCGGGCTCGACGAGATGGAGGACCTCGACCTCGACGTCTCGCTGCCCGAATCGGTGATCGTCGTGGAGTGGGGCGACGGCAAGGTCGAGGAGCTCTCGGACGACCGGCTGCGCGTCGTCATCGACCGGACCGTCGGCGACACCACGGACGAGGTACGCGAAGTGACGCTGACCGGGGTCGGAACACGGTGGGCCGAGGCCGACCTCACGCTGCTTTCGGCCTGACTCCGCCCTGACCCTCGTCTTTTCGCCCAACATTCCGACAAGGCGTCGGCAAGATGTTGCGCGGCGCGCTCCGCGCGTGGTCACATGGATACCGGTACTGGTTAGGTCTACCTAACCACGTCTGCCCCCGGAGCCCAGGAGGCATCCATGTCGGCTTCAGAACGTGACGCCACGACCCGGCCGCACGCGCTGCCGGGCCCGTCGGAGCCATCGGGGATTTCCATGCGCGATCTGCTGGCGTCCTGCGTGGCCGCGAGCGCGGTCTCCACACCGCCGCGCGATCCGGCACCCAGGGGCGGCGCGGCTACGGAACGACGACGACCTTCTTGCTGATCGTCGCGAACTCCCACATCGCGTTGCCGTCCTTGCGCGACTCGCGGATGCCGCCGGTCTTCTTCGACGGGTCGGGCTTCGGCGTCGAGCCGTCCGTCGCCGCGCTGAAGCCGATCGCGATCCCGTCCACGCTCGCGAAACGCACGACGTGCTCGATCGCCACACCGTCCGTTCCGGTGACGGTGCCCGAGCGCGAGGTGACGGCGTACGTGCCGGGGACCGGGTCCACCGTGCTCGGCGTGACCTTGAAGGTGCGCTGCGTCTTGCCGGAGCCGCCGACCAGCCACACGCGGTCCTCGCTCACCGAGTAGACGACCCGCTCGCCCGCGCCGGACTGTGCCGGGACGGTCTTCGGGTCGGCCTTCTCCTTGGGGGAGCGGGTGGTCGGCGCGGAAGGGGACGCGTCCGGTTTCTTGCCCACGGTGTCCGGCGCGCTGGCCGATGCCTGGTAAGCGAGGAAGCCGACCGCGGCGAGCGCGGCGGCGGTGAGGCCGGCCACGAATCCCGAGCTGCTCCTGGACACCTGCGCCACCCTCTTCGTACTCCGTACGGCTACGGGGTGACGTTAGCAGCAGGTGTGCGGCATCCTCGGTCGGCCGTGCTCCGGGCGTCGGAGCCGTAGGCTATTCGCGTGCTCTTGCTCGCTCTGGATACCGCCACCCCCGCCGTCACCGTCGCGCTGCACGACGGCTCGTCCGTCGTCGCAGCCTCCAGCCAGGTGGACGCCCGCCGCCACGGAGAGCTGCTGCTGCCCGCCGTCGACCGGGTGCTCGCCGACGCCGGGCTCAGACTCGACGCCGTGACCGGCATCGTCGTCGGCGTGGGCCCCGGCCCGTACACGGGTCTGCGTGTCGGCCTGATGACCGCCGACACCTTCGGCCTCGTGCTCGGCGTGCCGGTGCACGGGGTGTGCACGCTCGACGGCCTCGCCTACGCATCGGGCATCGACAGCGGTCCCTTCGTCGTCGCCACGGACGCGCGGCGCAAGGAGGTCTACTGGGCGCGGTACGCGGACCCGCGCACCCGCCTCACCGAGGCCGCCGTGGACCGCCCCGCCGACATCGCGGACGAGGTGGCGGGTCTGCCCGCCGTCGGCGCCGGCGCGGTGCTCTACCCCGAGACCTTCCCGGACGCCCGCGCCCCCGAGCACGTCTCGGCGGCCTCGCTCGCCTCGCTGGCCGCGGAGAAGCTCGCCGCCGGCGAGGAGCTGTTGGCCCCCAGGCCGCTGTACCTGCGCCGTCCTGACGCGCAGGTCCCCAAGAACTACAAGGTGGTCACCCCCAAGTGACATCCGTGACGACAGTCGTCCTGCGCGAGATGCGCTGGTGGGACATCGAGCCGGTCTTCGTCCTGGAGAAGGAACTCTTCCCGGACGACGCCTGGTCGCGCGGCATGTTCTGGTCCGAGCTCGCCCACGCGCGCGGGCCGATGGCCACCCGCCGCTATGTGGTCGCGACGGATGGGGACCGGCTCGTCGGGTACGCGGGGCTCGCCTCCGCCGGTGACCAGGCCGACGTACAGACCATCGCGGTGGCCCCGAGCCACTGGGGCACGGGGCTCGGCTCGCGCCTCCTGGCCGATCTCCTCGGCGCGGCGACCGCCTTCGAGTGCTCCGAGGTCATGCTCGAGGTGCGGGTCGACAACACCCGGGCGCAGAAGCTGTACGAGCGCTTCGGCTTCGAGCCCATCGGCTTCAGGCGCGGCTACTACCAGCCGGGCAACGTGGACGCCCTCGTCATGCGTCTGACCGATCCATCATCTTCCGTACAAGGAACCGACACCCATGGCTGACTCGCGCGACCAACCTCTCGTTCTCGGCATCGAGACCTCCTGCGACGAGACCGGCGTCGGCATCGTCCGCGGCACCACCCTGCTCGCCGATGCCATCGCCTCCAGCGTCGACGAGCACGCGCGCTTCGGTGGTGTCGTGCCCGAGGTCGCCTCGCGCGCGCACCTGGAGGCGATGGTGCCGACCATCGACCGCGCCCTGAAGGAAGCGGGGGTCGCCGCGTCCGACCTCGACGGCATCGCGGTGACCGCGGGGCCGGGTCTCGCGGGCGCGCTGCTCGTGGGCGTCTCGGCGGCCAAGGCGTATGCGTACGCGCTCGGCAAGCCGCTGTACGGCGTGAACCACCTGGCGTCGCACATCTGCGTGGACCAGCTGGAGCACGGCACGCTGCCCGAGCCGACGATGGCGCTGCTCGTCTCCGGCGGCCACTCCTCGCTGCTGCTCTCCACCGACATCACCTCGGACGTACGCCCCCTGGGCGCGACCATCGACGACGCGGCGGGCGAGGCGTTCGACAAGATCGCGCGGGTGCTCGACCTGGGCTTCCCCGGCGGGCCCGTCATCGACCGGTACGCGAAGGAAGGCGACCCGAAGGCGATCGCGTTCCCGCGCGGCCTCACCGGGCCGCGCGACGCCGCGTACGACTTCTCCTTCTCCGGCCTGAAGACGTCCGTCGCGCGCTGGATCGAGGCCAAGCGGGCCGCGGGCGAGGACGTTCCCGTGCGTGACGTGGCGGCGTCCTTCCAGGAGGCGGTCGTCGACGTGCTGACCCGCAAGGCCGTACGGGCCTGCAAGGACGAGGGCGTCGACCACCTGATGATCGGCGGCGGGGTGGCCGCCAACACGCGGCTGCGTGCGCTGGCCCAGGAGCGGTGCGAGGCGGCCGGGATCCGGCTGCGGGTGCCGCGGCCGAAGCTGTGCACGGACAACGGCGCGATGGTGGCCGCACTCGGCGCGGAGATGGTGGCACGCAATCGCTCGGCCTCCGACTGGGACCTCTCGGCGGACTCCTCGCTCCCGGTGACGGAGCCGCACGTCCCCGGCCACGCCCACGACCATGTGCACGAGGTCAGCAAGGAGAACCTGTACTCGTGACCGTCGCGCTGATGTGGGAGGCCCGTGCCGCCGACGGACGGGGCGATGAACTGCTCGCGTGGGCACGGGCACAGGTCCTGGACGGTGCCCCGGTCCGCCGGGAGAGCTTCCGCGCCCCGCAGGACCGGGTCCTCGTACTGACCTGGTGGGACGCCGCTTACGACGACGACCTCCCCGAAATCCCGGAGCCCGCACCGGAGTTGGTGACGCGGGCGGTGCACAGGTGGCGGTTCGAGTCGGTGGGCCTGGACTGAGCCCGGACGGACGTCCCGGTGGTGCTCGCCGCGCTGCTCCTCTCGCGGCACGCAGTACTCGCCGACCGGCGCACCGGGCCCGCCCCGCACCTCGACGTTCAAAAAGAATCTTCGAAGAATCTGGGCGGCGATGTCGATCCGGGCGTCTCCCGTTCGACGCAGAGGTGAGAGGCGGGAAGAAGCCCCGCCCGTCATGTGGCCCGCAGGGCACGTGACCGCCGAAAGGACATGACCATGCCGCGCTTTCTGACGATGATCCGCGTCGACGAGAAGAACTCCCCCGAGGGCGGTCCCAGCCCCGAGATGGGCGAGCGCATGGGCGCGCTCCTGGAGGAGATCAGCAAGGCCGGGGTCATGCTCGACACCGCGGGCCTCACGCCGAGCTCCGACACCACCCAGGTCCACTGGAAGGGCGGCCGACTCTCCGTCACGGACGGGCCGTTCACCGAGGCCAAGGAGGTCGTCGGCGGCTACTCCATCACGCAGTGCAAGGACCGGGCCGAGGCGGTCGAGTGGGCGAGCCGCTTCCTGAAGACCCACGACGAGCAGTGGACGGTGACGGCGGAGGTCCGGGAGATCGTCGAGGGCTGAGGCCCTTGAGAAGAGCTGAGGTTCCTTGAGGGCTGAGGTCCTGCCCTCGGGTGGTCGAGAACCTTTGCGGAGTCGCCGTGGGGGTGCTCTGATGGGTGGCCGTGACGGCCCACCCCTCAGAGCCCCCGCGCGGGGCCTCCCCGGACACCCCTGACCGCGCCATCGAGACCGTCTTCCGGATAGAGTCCCCGCGCCTGATCGCGGGGGTCGCGCGGGTCGTGCGCGACGTGGGTATCGCGGAGGAGCTGGCGCAGGACGCGATGGTCGCCGCGCTGGAGCAGTGGCCGCGGACCGGCGTCCCCGACAACCCGGGCGCGTGGCTGATGACCACCGCCAAGCGTCGCGCCATCGACCTCGTACGCCGCAGGGAGCGCTACGCGCGCAAGCTGGCGGAGATGGGCCGCGACCTGGAGGCGGCACCGCCCCACGTCGACGAGCCCACCGACCCCGACGACATCGACGACGACCTCCTGCGCCTCGTCTTCACCGCCTGCCATCCGGTGCTCTCCGCCGAGGCCCGCATCGCGCTCACGCTGCGGCTGCTCGGCGGCCTCACGACGCCGGAGATCGCCCGCGCGATGCTGGTCCCCGAGGCGACGGTGGCCCAGCGCGTCGTGCGCGCGAAACGCACCCTCGCCGCCAAGGGCGTGCCCTTCGAAGTCCCGTACGGGGCCGAGCGCGAGGCCCGGCTCGGCTCGGTGCTCGAAGTCATCTACCTCATCTTCAACGAGGGGTACGCGGCCACGGCGGGCGACGACTGGCTGCGCCCCGCCCTGTGCGAGGACGCCCTGCGGCTGGCCCGGGTCCTTGCCGGGCTGATGCCTCGGGAGCCCGAAGTGCACGGCCTGGCAGCGCTGTTGGAGCTCCAGGCGTCCCGCTCGGCGGCGCGGACGGGGCCGAAGGGCGAGCCGGTACTCCTCGCGGACCAGGACCGCCGCCACTGGAACCGGCCGCTGATCCGGCGGGGCTTCGCGGCGCTCGCACGCGCGCACTCGGCGGCTCCGGGCGCGGCTGGGCCGTACGCGCTCCAGGCCGCGATCGCCGCCTGCCACGCGAACGCCTCGTCGTACGAGGACACGGACTGGCCCCGGATCGTCGCCCTGTACGACCTGCTTGTCGCCCGCACCCCGTCACCGGTGATCGAGCTGAACCGTGCGGTGGCGGTGTCGATGGCCTCGGGCCCGGCGGAGGCCCTGCACCTGGTGGACGCCCTCGCGGCCGAACCCGCCCTGAAGGACTACCACTTGCTGCCGAGTGTGCGGGGCGACCTGCTGCTGCGCCTCGGCCGGGCGGCGGAGGCGCGGGCGGAGTTCGAGCGGGCGGCGGGGCTGACGCGGAACGAGCGGGAGCGGGAGTTGCTGCTGGGGCGGGCGGACGGAATCAGCCCGTCCGGCGTTTGAGGACGAACTCGGCGGAGCCGGTGATCGACGGTGCCCGGGGCCTCGGCGCGGCCGGTTCTCAGCGCCCCGCCGCCACCGGCTGCCCGATCAGCATCGCCGGCGCGCCCGCCACCCGCGTCAGGAACACCGTCGCCGCGTTCTTGCCCTGCGGCTTCACCTTGCGGCGCAGTTCCTCCGGCTCCACCGCCGATCCCCGCTTCTTCACCGTGAGGATGCCGACCTCCCGCTCCCGCAGCAGCGCCTTCAACTTCTTCACTCCGAAGGGGAGTTGATCGGTGATCTCGTACGCCACCGCGTACGGCGTCTCGTGCGGTGCGTCGGAGGTGACGTACGCGATGGTCTCGTCGATCAGGCCGCCCTCCACCCGCGCGGCCACCTCCGCCACCAGATGCGCACGGATGACGGCGCCGTCCGGCTCGTACAGATAGCGCCCCACCGGCCGCACCTCCGGATCCGGCAGCATCGCGTCGAGCGAGGACCACAGGGAGGCGCCCGAGGGCAGCAGCGTCGCGCGGTGCGAGGACGGGACGTCCGTGCCGAACCACAGCACGGCCTCCTTCACGTCGCCCCCGTCCGAGATCCACTCCGCCGCGGCATCGGCGGGAACCGCCTCGTGCGGAATGCCGGGAGCGATCTTCAGCGCCGCGTGCGGGGCCTTGCGGGCGGCCTCGACGGCCCAGGAGAGGGGCGGGGAGTAGGCCTCCGGGTCGAAGATGCGGCCCCGCCCGCCACGCCGCGCCGGGTCCACGAAGACGGCGTCGTACGCGGACGTGTCGACCTCGGTGACATCGGCCTCGCGCACCTCGATGAGGTCACCGAGTCCGAGGGCGTGCGCGTTCGCGCGGGCCACCGCGCAGGTCAGGGGGTCGCGGTCGACGGCGAGGACGGCGATCCCGGCCCGGGCGAGCGCGATGGCGTCGCCGCCGATGCCGCAGCAGAGGTCGGCGACACCGCGTACGCCGAGCGCCCGGAAGCTCTCGGCGCGGTGCACGGCCACACTCGTACGGGTCGCCTGTTCGACGCCGTTCGGCGTGAAGAACATCCGCCCCGCGTCATCGGCGCCGAACTTCGCCACCGCCCGCCGCCGCAGCCGCGCCTGCGCGAGCACCGCCGTGACCAGTTCCGCCGGGTGCTCGCGGCGCAGCCGGGTGGCGACGGCCAGCTCCCGGGCCGGATCGGCCTCCCGCACCTCGTCGAGGTCGAGCAGGGACCGGCCTTCGGGGGTGAGCAGCGCGGAGAAGGAGGTCAGGGCGGTCGAGGCAGTCGGATCACGGTCGAGGTCGTTCACCCGGTCCATTGTGGGCCAGTCGGTGGATGGTGCGCGCCCGGCGGCGGTGTCGGCCCCGCCGCGGGCCCGTGAGCTGCAAAGATCCGGCGCCATGCAACTAGTACGACAAAACGACAAATTCGGTCCAAGGCGGAAGGGTCGGGTGAGGGGGCGGATGCGGGCCGGGGTGGCCGCGCTCGTCGTCGCCGCGATCGCCTCCGGCTGCGCGTCGGGCTCCGACGGCGGAGCGAACCCCGCCCCCGGCCAGCAGCGCCTGGACGCGCCGCCCGCCCGCGCCCTCGACTCCTACGCCCAGAAGCTCCGCGTCGCCCAGGTGGCCCGCGCCGCCGCCGCGAAGCGCTGGGGCCTGGCGAAGCCCCCGCTGGCCGCGCCGCCCGCGCCGGCCAAGAAGCCGGTGATCACCACCCGCAAGGGCTTCGAGGTCAAGGGGCAGGCGGCGCTGCCGCCGGTCTTCACGACCGTCCCGACCAAGAAGAAGGTCGTCTTCCTGACCATCGACGACGGCGCCGAGAAGGACCCGGCGCTGCTCAAGATGATGAGCGAACTGCAGATCCCGTACACCGCGTTCCTCAGTGACTACCTGGTCAAGGAGGACTACGGCTACTTCAAGAAGATGCAGGCCCGGGGCGTCTCGCTGAACAACCACACCCTCAACCACCGCTACCTGCCGGGGCTTTCGTACGCGGGCCAGCGCCGCGAGATCTGCGGGATGCAAAACGTCATCCAGAAGCGCTACGGCAAGCGGCCCGAGCTCTTCCGCCCGCCCTACGGAAACTACAACGAGGACACGCTGCGGGCCGCCAAGTCCTGCGGGGTCAAGGCCGTGCCGCTGTGGGCGTCCGAGGCCTTCGCGGACCACATGGAGTGGCGCGAGTGGGACCGGGACCTGCATCCCGGCGACATCATCCTCACGCACTTCCGGGGGCGCGAGGACTGGAAGGGGACGATGCCCGACATGGTCCGCAAGGTCATGAAGACGGTCACCGACAAGGGGTACGCGGTGGCCAGGCTGGAGGACTACCTGTGACCGGGCGGGCGCGGGCGCGGCGGTCCCTTGTCGGCATGCTCGCGGCAGGCGTGCTCGCGCCCGCACTGCTCACGGGGTGCGCACAGTCGGTGGACCCGATCGAGAGGCTGGGGAGGAAGGCGGCCGAGAAGGTCCCGACGCGCAAGCCGGCACCGTCCCCCAGCTGCGTCCAGCTCGCCGGGCCACGGAAAACGGATCGGTACGAGGCGGCGGAGACGGAACCCGTCAGCGAGGGGAAGCGTTGCCCCGTAGGGCGCGAGGGCTCTTCCACGTCCCCGTCCGAGGGGCGCGAGGGCTCCGTCGCGTCCCCACCCGAGGGCTCCTCCGCGTCCCCCTCCGGATAAGACCCGCGTCAGCGAATTAGCAGTCCGCTTGACCGAGTGCTAATCGTCGTCCTAGTGTCAACCCTGGCACTCACCACTGGAGAGTGCCAACAGCGACGGGCAGGTCCGGCACCCGCGACGACGGATCCACCTGGTCGCCACCCCAGACTGTTAACCCCGTAGATCTCCGAAGGGGGAGACCGGATCGTGACGACCGCCAGCTCCAAGGTTGCCATCAAGCCGCTCGAGGACCGCATTGTGGTCCAGCCGCTCGACGCCGAGCAGACCACGGCCTCTGGCCTGGTCATTCCGGACACCGCGAAGGAGAAGCCCCAGGAGGGTGCTGTCCTCGCCGTGGGCCCGGGCCGCTTCGAGAACGGTGAGCGCCTGCCGCTCGACGTGAAGGTCGGCGATGTCGTGCTGTACAGCAAGTACGGCGGCACCGAGGTGAAGTACAACGGCGACGAGTACCTCGTCCTCTCGGCTCGCGACGTGCTCGCGATCGTCGAGAAGTAATTCACCTGCTTCACCAGTATTGCTTTTGAGTTGCGCCCCTGGTCACCCCGCTGCTGATTGCCGGGCGGCGAGGGGCGCAGTTCGTTTGAACCCGATTTTTCGAGAGGGCTGAACCGCTCCCATGGCGAAGATCCTGAAGTTCGACGAGGACGCCCGTCGCGCCCTCGAGCGCGGCGTCAACAAGCTTGCCGACACGGTCAAGGTGACGATCGGCCCCCGCGGCCGCAACGTCGTCATCGACAAGAAGTTCGGCGCTCCCACCATCACCAACGACGGCGTCACCATCGCCCGCGAGGTCGAGGTCGAGGACCCGTACGAGAACCTCGGCGCGCAGCTCGTCAAGGAGGTGGCGACCAAGACCAACGACATCGCGGGTGACGGCACCACCACCGCGACGGTCCTCGCCCAGGCCCTGGTCAAGGAAGGCCTGCGCAACGTAGCCGCCGGCGCCTCCCCGGCCGCCCTGAAGAAGGGCATCGACGCCGCCGTCAAGGCCGTGTCCGAGGAGCTCCTCTCCACCGCGCGCCCGATCGACGACAAGGCCGACATCGCGGCCGTCGCCGGTCTGTCGGCCCAGGACCCGCAGGTCGGCGAGCTCATCGCCGAGGCGATGGACAAGGTCGGCAAGGACGGTGTCATCACCGTCGAGGAGTCCAACACCTTCGGTCTGGAGCTCGACTTCACCGAGGGCATGGCCTTCGACAAGGGCTACCTGTCCCCGTACATGGTGTCCGACCAGGAGCGTATGGAGGCCGTCCTCGACGACCCGTACATCCTGATCCACCAGGGCAAGATCTCCTCGATCCAGGACCTGCTCCCGCTGCTCGAGAAGGTCATCCAGACCAACGCCTCGAAGCCGCTCCTGATCATCGCCGAGGACGTCGAGGGCGAGGCCCTGTCGACCCTGGTCGTGAACAAGATCCGCGGCACCTTCAACGCCGTCGCGGTGAAGGCCCCCGGCTTCGGCGACCGCCGCAAGGCCATGCTCGGTGACCTCGCCACCCTCACCGGCGGCACCGTCATCGCCGAAGAGGTCGGCCTCAAGCTCGACCAGGTCGGCCTGGACGTGCTCGGCACCGCCCGCCGCGTGACCATCACCAAGGACGACACCACCGTCGTCGACGGCGGCGGCGACGCCTCCGAGGTGCAGGGCCGCGTCAACCAGATCAAGGCCGAGATCGAGGCCACGGACTCCGACTGGGACCGCGAGAAGCTCCAGGAGCGCCTCGCGAAGCTGGCCGGCGGCGTGTGCGTCATCAAGGTCGGCGCCGCCACCGAGGTGGAGCTCAAGGAGAAGAAGCACCGTCTGGAGGACGCCATCTCCGCGACCCGCGCCGCGGTCGAGGAGGGCATCGTCTCCGGTGGTGGCTCCGCTCTGGTGCACGCCGTCAAGGTCCTCGAGGGCAACCTCGGCAAGGAGGGTGACGAGGCCACCGGTGTCGCCGTCGTCCGCCGCGCCGCCGTCGAGCCGCTGCGCTGGATCGCCGAGAACGCCGGCCTCGAGGGTTACGTCATCACCTCGAAGGTCGCCGAGCTCGACAAGGGCTTCGGCTTCAACGCCGCGACCGGCGAGTACGGCGACCTGGTGAAGGCCGGCGTCATCGACCCGGTCAAGGTCACCCGCTCCGCCCTGGAGAACGCCGCGTCCATCGCGTCGCTGCTCCTCACGACCGAGACCCTGGTCGTCGAGAAGCCGGCCGAGGACGAGGCCGACGCCGGTGGCCACGGCCACGGTCACTCGCACTGACCCGCTGCCGCTGAGCTGAACCGAGGCCCGGCGCCCCCATCCGGGGGCGCCGGGCCTCGGCGCGTCGAGGGGCATCTCTCTACTGCGGGCCGTACTTCCTGCCCGTACGTGACGTCACCCCGCCCAGCAGCGCCCTCGGCGTCACCTTCACCACTCCCATCAGCGCCTTGTAGCGCGGGTCCGGGATGGACAGGGACTTGCCGCGCGCCAGGTCGTCCAGCGCTGCCGCGACCAGCTTGTCCGCGTCGAGCCACATCCACTTGGGAATGTTCGACGTCCCCATCCCGGCGCGCTCGTGGAACTCGGTCCGTACGAATCCGGGGCACAGGGCCATCAGCCGCACCCCCGATCCGGCCAGATCCTTCGCCGCGCCCTGCGTGAACTGCACGACCCACGCCTTCGACGCGCCGTACGTCCCGCGCGGCACGAACGCCGCCACCGACGCGACGTTGACGACGCCACCGCGTCCCCGCTCCCGCATCGACGCCGTCGCCGCCGACGTCAGCCGGAGCACCGCCTCGCAGTGCACCTTGAGCATCGTCAGCTCGTCCTCGATCGGCACCTCCAGGTACTGGCCCTTGTTGCCGAAACCGGCGTTGTTCACCAGCAGGTCCACCGCGTTCCTGCGGTCCGAGAGCCGCTTCTCGACGGCGGCGATCCCGTCGTCGGTCGCGAGATCCGCGGTCAGCACCTCCGCCTCGATGCCGTGCCGGTCGTGCAGTTCGGTCGCCTGCTCCCGCAGCCGCTCGGTGTTCCGTGCCACCAGGATCAGGTTGTGGCCGTCACCGGCGAGCCGCCTGGCGAAGGCCGCGCCGATACCGGCGGTCGATCCCGTAATCAGAGCCGTAGTCATGGCCCAAGGCTAGTGAGATCCAGTGACCGCTGTGTTCCCCGGATGGCCTCCCGGCCTGCTGTCCTTTCGCCATGACTCTCCGGCCCACGTCGCCGACCGCGCTGCGCCGACCGCCCGTCCCGCCACCAAGTCGCCTCTCCCGAACGCCCGTTACGACACCCGCGAGCCGTACTTCTCCGCGTACTTCCGCGCCGCGTCGATCGACTCGGGGTGCAGCGCGTCACCGGCGGCGAGCAGGCTCGGCAGCAGGTGCCGCTCCGTTGTCACGGCCCGGAACTGGAGGGCGACGGTGACGTCGTGCGCCGGCCGGTGCACGATCTCCATCGCGTCCCCGCCACGGATCTCGCCCGGTTCGATCACCCGCAGATAGGCGCCGGGGACGCCCTGCTGCGTGAAGCGCTTGACCCACTTCGTCTCGCCGAGGTGGCCCTGGAACGTCTGACAGGGAATGCGGCCCGACGTCACCTCCAGGAGCAGATCGGGGCCGACGCGCCAGCGCTCGCCGATCTTCGCGCCGCTCACGTCGAGCCCGGACGTCGTGAGGTTCTCGCCGAAGGAGCCATGGGGCAGTGGACGGCCGAGCAGCCGTTCCCATGCGTCGAGGTCCTCGCGCGCGTAGGCGTACACCGCCTGGTCGTCGCCCCCGTGGTGCCGCAGGTCGCAGACCTCGTCGCCGGCCACCCCGCTGCCGGCGACACCCTTCGCGCCGGGAGCGTCCACCCGTACGGCCCCCTCGGCGGGCTGCTTGTCGATGCCGGTACCGCCGGACGGGGCGTCGGTGTACTCCACGGCCTTGTACCGGCCCAGATTCACGGAAAGAAGCTTCATGGCGGAAGGCTAGGCGAGCTCACCCAAAGCGGCGACGCATTATTGGGCGTACGACCCAAGCGTCACTTATGCTTGCGCCATGATCGAGGCCCGTCATCTCCGTGTCCTGCGTGCGGTCGCCGCCACCGGCTCCTTCTCCGCCGCGGCGCGCGAGCTCGGCTGCACCCAGCCCGCCGTCAGCCAGCAGATGAAGGCGCTCGAAGCCTCCGCGGGCACGACACTGCTGATCCGCACCGGCCGCGAGATGCGCCTCACGCAGGCGGGCGAAGCCCTGGTCCGGCACGCTGCCGGGATCCTGGCGGGACTGACGGCCGCCGAGGAGGAGGTCGCCGCGATCGCGGGCCTGCGGGCGGGCCGCGTCCGCCTCGTCTCCTTCCCCAGCGGCAGCTCGACGCTGGTGCCGAGCGCGCTGGCCGCCCTGCGTGCGGCGCACCCCGGCACCCGGGTCTCGCTCGTGGAGGCCGAACCGCCGCGCTCGGTCGAGATGCTGCGCGAGGGGGACTGCGACGTGGCGCTCGCCTTCCGCTACGACGGCGCGTCCGCCGCCGAGGAGTGGGACGACCTGGTCGTGCGGCCCCTTCTCGCCGACCGGCTCGTCGGTCTCGTGCCCGAGGGGCACCGGCTCGCCAAGGCGCAGTCGGTCGCCATCGGGGAGTTGGCCGACGAGCCGTGGATCGCGGGCTGTCCGCGCTGTCGCAGGCAGCTGGTCGAGGTCTGCGAAGGGGCGGGTTTCGTGCCCCGCATCGATTTCGCGACCGACGACTATCCGGCGGTGATCGGTCTGGTCGGCGCGGGCCTGGGGGTCGCGGTGCTGCCCGAGCTCGCCATCGAGTCCGTACGCCCCAAAGGTGCACGCACAGTGACGGTGGAGCCTGCCGTCCAGCGCGAGATCGTCGCGCTCACCCTGCCGGATCTGGCGCAGGTGCCCGCGGTGGCAGCCACGCTGGACCACCTCGCGCGCGCCGCGGAGCGCTGAGCGCTTCCGAAGAAACGTTCCTTCAGGTGTGCGTGACGATGCCGCCGCTTGAAGCCCTGGCCGCGGCCGATGTCGACGCCGAGGGAGCCGTGGTCGTGACGAGACGGTTCCGGGCGCGGCCCATGAGTTCCTCGCGTTCGTCCTCGGTGAGCCCGCCCCACACGCCGTACGGCTCCCGTACCGCGAGGGCGTGAGCGGCGCACTCCGCGCGTACCGGACACCTCATGCAGACCTCCTTGGCGGAGTTCTCGCGCGCGCTGCGTGCCGCGCCCCGCTCGCCCTCGGGGTGGAAGAAGAGCGAGCTGTCGACCCCGCGGCAGGCCGCGAGGAGCTGCCAGTCCCAGAGATCAGCGTTCGGTCCGGGAAGGCGGGAGAAATCTGCCATTGCTTGTCTCCTGGTAGCCGTTCTGCGCGGATACGGTGCCCACGACCGTACATCTACTGTCTAAGGAGATGAAAATATGACTCATTGGAAAATCTAGCCACAGACACCAGCAAAAGGGAAGGAAAAGGGCTAAATGGGGCATGGGTTGTGATGAAAGGTTGAGGGTCTCTTGCGCTGTCTGCTCTGTGTCCGCGCCCTCACGTAGAGTGCCGAACGTGGCTGACCGCCCCGTAACTCTTTCGGGTGACCGTCGTTGAGAGTGCGAGGCGGTTGAAAGAACAAGCGCTCGGGCAGATGTCCGAGAGCGTCAACCGCACAGGTGACGAATATGTACCAGCCTGGAGGCTCAAGGTGACGCGCAGCAGCTGTGAGAGCCGCGGAGGACAGTCATGACATCCGTCCTCGTCTGCGACGACTCCCCGCTTGCCCGAGAGGCGCTCCGCCGCGCGGTTGCGACCGTGCCCGGCGTCGAGCGTGTGACGACGGCGGCCAACGGCGAGGAAGTTCTCCGCCGCTGGGGCGCCGACCGCTCGGACCTGATTCTGATGGACGTACGCATGCCCGGTCTGGGCGGCGTGGAGACGGTCCGGCGGCTGCTGTCCGCCGACCCCGGTGCGCGCATCATCATGCTCACCGTGGCCGAGGACCTGGACGGTGTCGCGCTCGCGGTCGCCGCCGGTGCCCGTGGCTATCTCCACAAGGACGCCTCGCGTGCCGAACTGCGCGCGACCGTCACGCAGGCGCTCGCCGACCCGACGTGGCGACTGGCTCCGCGCAGACTGCGCTCGGCCGAGATGGGCGCGGCGCCCACCCTCACCGCGCGGGAGATCCAGGTGCTCGAGGGCATGAGTCACGGCCGGTCGAACGCCGAGATCGGACGTGAGCTTTTTCTCTCCGAGGACACGGTCAAGACCCACGCCCGGCGACTCTTCAAGAAGCTCGGCGCCTCGGACCGCGCGCACGCCGTGGCGCTCGGTTTCCGCTGGGGCCTGGTCCGATAGGTGTGCCGCCGTGCGGGCACGGTGATCCCCGCCCGCCGCGTGGTGGGCGGGGTGACGGACGCCCGTCGCTCCCTCTCGCGGGAGCGGTTGCCGTTGCTTCGCCGCCGATGCCGCATCCTTGAGGTGTGGAGTTCCTCGGGGACAGGTCGGTCGAGCGGGAGGGGAGGGCGCACGAGATGAGTTCCGGCGCACCTGCTCATAACGCTTCGGTGCACAACTACGGACGTGGTGCCACGGATCAATCGGCGCCAAGGCACCATGGACCGATGCGCGATGACAAGACGACGGTGATCGGTGCCCTCGTCCTTCGCGCGGTCGAGGGTGACGAGCAGGCGACGCACGATCTGCTGGCTCATGTGCACCCTCTGGCGCTGCGGTACTGCCGCACCAGACTCTCCCGACTGCCCGGTGACGCGCGGCACTTCGTGGAGGACCTGGCACAGGAAGTGTGTGTCGCGGTCCTTCTCGCGCTGCCGCGCTACAAGGACACGGGACGTCCCTTCGAGGCGTTCGTCTTCGCGATCGCCGCGCACAAGGTCGCCGACCTGCAGCGCGCGGCGATGCGCCATCCCGGATCCACGGCGGTGCCGTCGGACGAGATGCCCGAGCGGCCCGACGACTCCCTCGGCCCCGAGGAGCGCGCGCTGCTCAGCAGTGACGCCGAATGGGCCAAGAAGCTCATGGCCAACCTCCCGGAGAACCAGCGCGAGCTGCTGCTCCTGCGGATCGCGGTCGGGCTCACGGCCGAGGAGACCGGGCAGATGCTGGGCATGTCCCCGGGTGCCGTGCGGGTCGCGCAGCATCGCGCGCTGAGTCGTCTGCGGGCATTGGCCGAGCAGTAACGATCACCGGGCGCTCACTGATCGACTTCGGCGTACGTTCATGACGTATGAACGTACAAACCTGGTCGATGATCTTGATCGTGGAATGAGACACCCTCTGTTCCCGTTAGCATGGACATCCGCACCGATCAAGGCCATTTGGGGAAGGTGTCATGACTGCAAACGTCGACGGAGTGCCCGAGAAATTCGCGACGCTCGGGCTGACCTACGACGACGTGCTGTTGCTGCCCGGTGCGTCGGAGGTCCTCCCGAACGCGGTCGACACCTCGTCCCGCATCTCCCGCAACGTCCACGTGAACATCCCGCTGCTCTCGGCGGCGATGGACAAGGTCACCGAGGCCCGCATGGCCATCGCCATGGCGCGGCAGGGTGGCGTCGGCGTACTGCACCGCAACCTGTCGATCGAGGACCAGGTCAACCAGGTCGACCTCGTGAAGCGCTCCGAGTCCGGCATGGTGACCGACCCGATCACCGTGAACCCGGACGCGACGCTGGCGGAGGCCGACGCGCTGTGCGCCAAGTTCCGCATCAGCGGCGTCCCGGTGACCGACCCGGCGGGCAAGCTGCTCGGCATCGTCACCAACCGCGACATGGCCTTCGAGAACGACCGCAGCCGCCAGGTGCGTGAGGTCATGACCCCCATGCCGCTCGTGACCGGCAAGGTCGGGATCAGCGGTGTGGACGCCATGGAGCTCCTCCGCCGCCACAAGATCGAGAAGCTGCCGCTCGTCGACGACGCGGGGATCCTCAAGGGCCTCATCACGGTCAAGGACTTCAAGAAGGCCGAGCAGTACCCGAACGCGGCCAAGGACGCCGAGGGCCGTCTCCTCGTCGGTGCCGCCGTCGGTGCCAGCCCCGAGGCGCTCGAACGCTCGCAGGCGCTGGCCGCGGCCGGGGTCGACTTCCTGATCGTCGACACCTCGCACGGTCACAACAGCAACGCCCTGAGCTGGATGTCGAAGATCAAGTCCGGCGTGGGCGTCGACGTCATCGGCGGCAACGTCGCGACGCGCGACGGCGCGCAGGCGCTCATCGACGCCGGTGTCGACGGCGTCAAGGTCGGTGTCGGGCCGGGTTCCATCTGCACCACGCGCGTGGTCGCCGGAATCGGCGTCCCGCAGGTCACCGCCATCTACGAGGCGGCCGTCGCGGCACGCGCGGCCGGAGTCCCGGTCATTGGCGACGGCGGCCTCCAGTACTCCGGTGACATCGGCAAGGCGCTGGCCGCCGGCGCCGACACCGTGATGCTCGGCTCGCTGCTCGCGGGCTGCGAGGAGTCGCCGGGTGAGCTGATGTTCATCAACGGCAAGCAGTTCAAGTCCTACCGCGGCATGGGTTCGCTCGGTGCGATGCAGGGCCGTGGCCAGGGACGTTCCTACTCGAAGGACCGCTACTTCCAGGCGGAGGTCTCCTCGGACGACAAGCTCGTGCCCGAGGGCATCGAAGGCCAGGTGCCCTACCGCGGCCCGCTGGCCAACGTGCTGCACCAGCTCGTCGGCGGCCTGCGCCAGACGATGGGCTACGTGGGCGCCGCCTCCGTCGACGAGATGGAGTCCAAGGGCCGTTTCGTGCGCATCACGTCCGCGGGCCTCAAGGAGAGCCACCCGCACGACATCCAGATGACGGTCGAGGCGCCGAACTACACGAACAAGCGCTGACGGCGTTCCACGCGCGCGTGGGGGCGGGTCCGGGTTCCCGGGGCCGCCCCCTTTGCGCGCGTCGGGGATACTGGAGCGGCAGACCGAGTGCCGAAGAAGTGCGAAGTACCGAAGAAAGCTGAAGGGCCACCCACGTGACTGAGATCGAGATCGGGCGCGGCAAGCGCGGCCGCCGCGCGTACGCCTTCGACGACATCGCCGTCGTGCCGAGCCGTCGTACCCGCGACCCGAAGGAGGTCTCGATCGCCTGGCAGATCGACGCCTACCGCTTCGAGCTGCCCTTCCTGGCCGCGCCGATGGACTCGGTCGTCTCGCCGCAGACCGCGATCCGCATCGGTGAGCTGGGTGGACTCGGCGTACTGAACCTCGAGGGCCTGTGGACGCGGTACGAGGACCCGCAGCCGCTGCTCGACGAGATCGCGGAGCTGGACACCGACAACGCGACCCGCCGCCTCCAGGAGATCTACGCCGCGCCGATCAAGGCCGACCTGATCGGGCAGCGCATCAAGGAGGTGCGCGACTCGGGCGTGGTCACCGCCGCCGCGCTCTCCCCGCAGCGCACCGCCGAGTTCTCCAAGGCGGTCGTGGACGCCGGCGTCGACATCTTCGTCATCCGCGGCACCACCGTCTCCGCCGAGCACGTCTCCGGCGCCGCCGAGCCGCTCAACCTCAAGCAGTTCATCTACGAGCTCGACGTGCCGGTGATCGTCGGCGGCTGCGCCACGTACACCGCGGCGCTGCACCTCATGCGTACGGGCGCCGCCGGTGTCCTCGTCGGCTTCGGCGGTGGCGCCGCGCACACCACGCGCAACGTCCTGGGCATCCAGGTGCCGATGGCCACCGCCGTCGCGGACGTCGCTGCCGCGCGTCGTGACTACATGGACGAGTCCGGCGGCCGGTACGTGCACGTCATCGCGGACGGCGGCGTGGGCTGGTCCGGCGACCTGCCCAAGGCCATCGCCTGCGGCGCCGACTCGGTGATGATCGGCTCCCCGCTGGCGCGCGCCACGGACGCGCCCGGCAAGGGCCACCACTGGGGCATGGAGGCCGTGCACGAGGACGTGCCGCGCGGCAAGCGCGTCGACCTCGGTGTGGTCGGCACGACCGAGGAGATCCTCAGCGGTCCCTCGCACATTCCGGACGGTTCGATGAACTTCTTCGGGGCGCTGCGCCGCGCGATGGCGACGACGGGCTACAGCGAGCTCAAGGAGTTCCAGCGCGTCGAGGTGACGGTCGCGGACGCGCAGCACAAGCGCTGACGTCTTCAGCACCACGGAGGGCCCCGGTACTCGTACCGGGGCCCTTTCCGTGTGTTCAGGCGTCAGGTGCGGCGTCAGAGGCGGTGGGCCGCGCCCGCCGGGGTCGCGCCGCGGGTGTCGAGGAGCAGCTGGGCCTTCACAGCCAGACCTTGCAGGTCGTACGTGCGGTGGTGCTGGAGCAGGATCGTGAGGTCGGCGTCGGCCGCGGCCTCGTAGAGGGAGTCCGCGCGGGGCACGGGGTGGCCGAGCACGCTCCAGTTGGGGACGTAGGGGTCGTGGTAGCTGACGGCGGCGCCCATCTCCATCAGACGCGTCGCGACCTCCTGGGCGGGGGCGCCCTGCTGGTCGGCGAGGTCGGGCTTGTAGGTGACGCCGAGGAGCAGGACGCGGGCGCCGCGGGCGGACTTGCCGTGCTCGTTGAGCAGGGTCGCCGAGCGCTGGATCACGTACCGGGGCATGCGGTCGTTGACCTGCTGGGCCAGTTCGACCATGCGCAGGGGGCGGGCGCCGCGCGCGGGACCCGGGATGTCCAGGGGGACTCCGTGGCCGCCGACGCCGGGTCCCGGCCGGAAGGCCTGGAAGCCGAAGGGCTTGGTCTCCGCGCAGCGGATGACGTCCCACAGGTCGATGCTCAGGTCGTGGCAGAGCACGGCCATCTCATTGACCAGGGCCATGTTCACGTGCCGGTAGTTGGTCTCCAGGAGGTGCACGGTCTCGGCCTCGCGTGGGCCACGCGCGCGTACGACCTTGTCGGTGAGGCGGCCGTAGAAGGCCGCCGCCGATTCGGTGCAGGCCGGGGTGAGGCCGCCGATGACCTTGGGGGTGCCTGCGTAGCCGTGGGTGCGGTTGCCCGGGTCGAGGCGGCCGGGCGAGTGCGCGAGGTGGAAGTCGCGGCCCGCGCGCAGGCCCGAGCCCTCTTCGAGGATGGGGCGCAGGAATTCCTCCGTGGTTCCGGGGTAAGCGGGTGACTCGAGGATCACCGTGGTGTGCGGGCGCAGCCGCGCGGCCAGGGCGCGGGCGGCTTCGGCCACCTGGCTCAGGTCGAGGCTGCGGTCGGCCCCCGGAGGGGTGGGAGCGCAGATGACCGCGGTGCGGACCCGGCCGAGCTCCACCGGATCGGTGGTCGGCCGGAAACCCCCCGAGAGCATCCGGCGGACTTCTGCGGCGGTGAGGGTTCCCTCGGCGCCGTCGCAGGGCAGGCGTCCGCTTGCCAGGTCGACGGCGCGGACGGGGTCGTAGCCGATGGTGGCGATGCCGCCGGTGACGGCGGCCTGGGCGAGGGGCAGGCCGAGGTGGCCGAGACCGATGACGGCGAGATCTGCGGGCATGGCGGTGGGCCGTCCTCCCAATAGCCGGAGCGGGACGAGCGCGCAAGCCCTGTGGACAAGGTGGACCAGCGCAATGTCAGACTAGGAGTAAATATGACCGTTATGCGGCATTGTGCTGTGTCAGGCGTCGGAGTGTTGGCCGCGGGTTGTCCACAGGCGGCGGATGAATTCAGCGGACCTGACCAGAATCTGGGCATGATGTGAGCGCGACCACACCCGACAGCTAACGGGAGGCAGCGGTGAGGACAGCGACCTTGGGACCGGCGGAGCGTGCCGAGTCACTTGCGGGAATGGCCGAGCGGGAGCTGGATGTCCTGGTCGTGGGTGCGGGAGTGGTCGGTGCGGGCACCGCACTGGACGCCGTGACCCGCGGCCTGTCCACCGGCCTGGTAGAGGCGCGGGACTGGGCGTCGGGCACGTCGAGCCGGTCGAGCAAGCTGATCCATGGTGGCCTGCGCTATCTGGAGATGCTCGACTTCGCGCTCGTGCGGGAGGCGCTGAAGGAGCGCGGCCTGCTCCTGGAGCGGATCGCACCGCATCTCGTGAAGCCGGTGCCGTTCCTGTATCCCTTGCAGCACAAGGGCTGGGAGCGGATCTACGCCGGATCGGGCGTCGCGTTGTACGACGCCATGTCCATGTCGCGAGGACACGGCCGCGGCCTGCCCATGCATCGCCATCTGACCCGGCGTCACGCCCTGCGTGTCGCCCCGTGTCTGAAGAAGGACGCACTGGTCGGGGCGATGCAGTACTACGACGCGCAGATGGATGACGCGCGCTATGTGGCGACCCTGGTGCGCACGGCGGCGGCGTACGGCGCGAAGGTCGCCAACCGGGCACGGGTGACGGGCTTCCTGCGCGAGGGCGAACGGGTCGTCGGCGCCCGGGTGCAGGACGTGGAGGGAGGCGGGGAGTACGAGGTCCGGGCCAAACAGGTGGTCAACGCGACCGGTGTGTGGACGGACGACACACAGGCGATGGTCGGGGAGCGTGGACAGTTCCACGTCAGGGCGTCCAAGGGCATCCATCTGGTCGTACCCAAGGACCGCATCAACTCGACGAGCGGGCTGATCCTGCGGACGGAGAAGAGCGTCCTCTTCGTCATTCCGTGGGGGCGGCACTGGATCGTGGGGACGACCGACACCGACTGGGACCTGGACAAGGCGCATCCGGCGGCGTCCAGCGCCGACATCGACTATCTGCTCGAGCATGTGAACTCGGTGCTCGCGGTGCCCCTTTCCCGGGACGACGTCCAAGGGGTGTACGCAGGGCTCAGGCCGCTGCTCGCCGGTGAGTCGGACGCGACGAGCAAGCTGTCGCGCGAGCACACGGTGGCGCATCCGGCACCGGGCCTCGTGGTCATCGCGGGCGGCAAGTACACGACGTACCGCGTGATGGCGAAGGATGCCGTGGACGAGGCGGTGCACGGCCTCGACCAGCGGGTCGCCGACTGCGTCACCGAGGACATCCCGCTGGTCGGCGCCGAGGGGTACAAGGCGCTGTGGAACGCGCGCGCCAGGATCGCCGCCCGCACCGGGCTGCATGTGGTGCGCGTGGAGCACCTGTTGAACCGGTACGGCTCGCTGGCGGAAGAGGTCCTCGCCCTCGTCACGGCCGATCCCACACTGGGCGAGCCGCTGCCCGCCGCGGACGACTATCTGCGCGCCGAGATCGTCTATGCCGCGTCACATGAGGGGGCGCGGCACCTGGACGACGTGCTGACCCGGCGCACGCGCATCTCGATCGAGACGTTCGACCGGGGCACGCGCAGCGCGCGGTTGTGCGCGGAGCTGATGGCCTCGGTCCTCGGCTGGGACAAGGACCAGGTGGAGAGGGAGGTCCAGCATTACGAGAAGCGGGTGGAGGCGGAGCGGGAGTCGCAGCGGCAGCCGGACGACCTGACGGCGGACGCGGCGAGGCTGGGGGCGCCGGACATCGTGCCGCTCTAGCGCCGGAGGCGCGATGGCGCGCGGGTGCTCCGGCGCTAGGAGCAGAACTCGGCCGTCAGGAGTGTCCGTTCGAGGGTCGGGTCCGCTATCTCGTCCGTGTTGACCCGGAAGGTGAGGACGCGATCGCCGTCGCGGGTGGCGGCGGTGCGTACGTAGCTTCCGGGAATGCGGCCGTTGTGGCCCCAGACCGTGGTTCCGCAGGGCAGCTTCTGCGGATAGAGGCCCATGCCGTAGTGGCCTTCCGCGGCGCGGGTGTTGAGCATCTGGCGGAGCTGGGGCGCGGGGAGCAGGCGGCCGGCGAGGAGGGCGGCGTAGTAACGGTCCAGGTCGGTGAGCGTGGAGATCAGCTCACCGGCGGCACCCGCGACGCCCGGGTTGAGGGCGGTGACGTCCCGGCCCTGGTGCGTGTACGCGCGGCCGTGCGGGGACGGGAGCGTGCTGCGGGTGCCGGGGAAGGAAGTGCCGGACAGGCGAAGGGGGGTGATGATGCGGCGTGCGGTCTCGGCGGCGTACGAGCGGCCGGTGACCTGCTTGATCACCATGCCGAGGACGACGTAGTTGGTGTTGGAGTAGGACCAGCGGCCGGGTGCGGTCGTGGGGAGGGTGAGGGCGGTGCGGACCGCCTCCGACGGAGTGAGGGGGACGAGGCCTTTGGTGGCGCTGGTGTAGTCCGCGAGGCCGCTGGTGTGGGTGAGCAGGGCCCGCAGGGTGAGGGTGCGGCCGTCCAGGCCGTTGGTGCTCTTGTCGTTCTCGCTGTCCTTGGCGCGGATGAGGCCGGGCAGGTGGCGCTCCACGGGGTCGGAGAGGGACAGACGGTGTTCGGCGGCGAGTTGGAGGACGACCGTCGCGATGAACGTCTTGGTGATGCTGCCGGCGCGGAAGTGATCGGTGCGGCGGATGCGGGTGGCGGCGCCGTTGTCGGTCTCGGCGTCGGAGTCGGTGTTGCGCGCGTTGGAGGGGCTGCCTGTGGCGGTCTTGGAGACGGCGTTCGTATGGGTGGCGATGTCAGATTCGGGGTTCGTGTCGGGTGTTGGGTTTATGTCCGCGGGTGGGGTGGTGTCGTCGACGGTGGGCTGGTTGACGTGGGCGAAGTGCCAGAGGGGGCGTTGGGCCGCCTGTCGGTCCGGTTGGGCGGCCGGGGCTCCGGGTTCGGTCGTTGACCAGGGGGCTTCGCGCGCCAACAGAGCGGCGGCGGGGGCCTTGCCTCGGGTGACGAGCAACGGAAGAGTGGCGTCCGTGGCCGGTTTCCCGGCCGGCGGCGCACTGGCGGAAGTCAGGCCGATGAGGGCCACCGCAAGGGGTATGGCCAGCAGTGTCCGTGGATTGGGCATGGTGGTCCCTCCTTGTGCGGAGCTCATCATGAGGGACGTTGGACCCTGGGCGTAGACCGGTCCCCGAGTGAGGGACAATGGAGGCTCTGTCAGGGCGGGTTGCGCGGGTAGCAGCGGTAGCAGCAGAGGGGACGCATGTCGGACGCGGAGAAGACGGGTCAGTCCCGTCAGGACAAGAGCGAACGTCTCCTCTCCGGGCGCTACCGGCTGGGCGAAGTGCTCGGCCGCGGCGGAATGGGAACCGTCTGGCGCGCCAAGGACGAGACACTCGGCCGTACGGTCGCGGTGAAGGAACTGCGCTTTCCCTCGAGCATCGACGAGGAAGAGAAGCGCCGGCTCATCACGCGTACGTTGCGTGAGGCCAAGGCGATCGCGCGGATCCGCAACACCAGTGCGGTGACGGTGTACGACGTGGTCGACGAGGACGACCGCCCGTGGATCGTGATGGAACTGGTCGAGGGCAAGTCGCTCGCCGAGGCCATTCGTGAGGACGGTCTGCTCACGCCGAGGCGTGCGGCCGAGGTCGGGCTCGCGGTGCTCGACGTACTGCGGTCCGCGCACCGCGAGGGGATCCTGCACCGTGACGTGAAGCCGTCGAACGTGCTGATCGCCGAGGACGGGCGGGTCGTTCTCACGGACTTCGGCATCGCGCAGGTCGAGGGCGACCCGTCGATCACGTCCACCGGCATGCTCGTCGGCGCGCCGTCGTACATCTCGCCGGAGCGGGCGCGCGGGCACAAGCCGGGTCCCGCGGCCGACCTGTGGTCGCTCGGCGGTCTCCTGTACGCGGCTGTGGAAGGCGTGCCTCCGTACGACAAGGGGTCGGCGATCGCGACCCTTACCGCGGTCATGACCGAGGACGTCGAACAGCCGACGAACGCCGGACCGTTGGAGAAGGTCATCTACGGCCTGCTCGCCAAGGACCCCGAGCAGCGGCTCGACGACGCGGGGGCGCGGGCGCTCCTGATCGACGTGATTCACGCGCCGGAGGTCAAGGACGAGCCGGAGCCGATAGACGCGACGAAGGTCGTGCCGTTGCCTCCGGTGCCGCCGATGTCCGGGGCGGGCAAGCGGTTCGGCAAGGGCAAGGGCGGCTCTGGCCGTGCGGGTGCGGCTGCCGGCGGGGCTGCTGGGGTTGCTGGTTCGGCGGGTAAGTCCGAGTCTGCTGGGTCCTCTGCGGACTCCGGCCGTAAGGGTGAGGACGCCTCCGAGCGGCTGAAGGGTGCGCTCCGGTCGGTGCGGAAGGCCGCGGCTGCGGCTACCGCGCGGGGTGCGGGTGCGGGTGCGGGTGCGGGGGCCGGGACGGCGGCTTCCGGTTCTGCTTCGCCCTCGGATTCCGGTTCTGGTGCCGGCTCTGGTTCCGGGGCGGTGGCGGAGAAGCCTTCGCGTCCGGGGACGGCGGGAGGAGCCGCTGGCTCTGCTGCCGTCGGTGCGGCTGGTGCCACCTCCGCTTCTGCTCCTGCGACGGCTTCCGGTTCCGGCCCCGGTTCTCGTTCTGGCTCTGGCTCTGGTTCCGGGGATGCGCGTACGCGGCCGGTTTCCGCGTCGCCGCCGTCCCCTGCGCCTCCCAAGGCCTCGCTCACCGACGTGGTGCCCCGGCGCACGCTCGTGATCTTCTCGTTGGCTCTCGCGATCGCGGTGCTGGGCACCGTGCTCGCTTTCGCGCTGAGCGACGGGGACGACAGCGGCGGGCGGGACAGCAAGAACGGCGGCGACAAGAGCGCCTCCAGCGGGACGACCGCGGGCAACGGCGAGAAGGAGAAAGAGAAGGAGAAGGGCTCCGGGCAGGACGATGGTGCCGAGAAGGGCAAGGGCAAGGACGACGCGGACGCGAGCGCGGACGCGAGCGCGGGGGCGAGCCCCGGTGCGAGTGAGGGCGACGACCCGAGTGAGAGCGACGGCGAGGGCGACGGCGACTCCGGCAAGAAGCCGGAAGACGGTGCCGAGTCGACGTACAAGCACTCCCAGGGTTTCTCCGTGGGCCTGCCCAAGGGCTGGAAGTACCAGACCACGGCCATGGCGGGCGCGCGTTTCTCCGGTCCTGACGGGCAGAAGCTGCTGATCGGCTGGACCACCACCCCCAAGTCGGACCCCGTGAGTGACTGGAAGAAGCAGGAGTCGGGCATGGTCCGGCCGCAGTACAAGCGGATCCGGATAGAGAAGGCCGACTTCCGTGGGTGGAACACGGCCGACTGGGAGTTCACGTACGTCGACGGCGGCACCAAGTACCGCTCGATAGACCGTGGGTTCGTCGTCAACGACCACCTGGGCTACGGAATGATGTACACGGCCAAGGCGGGCAAGTGGGGCAGCGACGAGCGCAAGGACACGTGGCAGACCCTCACGAAGTCGTTCCAGCCGAAGAAGTAGCGGCGGAGCGGGGTCGGTGAGATCTCGCATCCCCTCAATGTGGTTTGCCTCCGGCACGTATCGTGAGTGCTTGCGGACCGTACGCAGCCACAACAAGGCGTAAGGCGAACGGAATTGACCACCGTGCGGACGGGGGAGGCGTCGTGGACGAATACGCGGGGCGGGTTCTCGCCGACCGCTATCGCCTGCCGCTGCCTCCCGCGGACGAGTACGAACTCGCCGAGACGCGGGCCTTCGACACGTACAGCGGACAGGAAGTCCTGGTCAGACAGGTGCCGTTACCTGAGGTCGTCGACGCGGAAGTACTCGAACTCGATGAGCGCGATCTGCCGGAAGGGGAGCTTCCGGCCGGGTTCGTGAGCGCGGGGGCGGTGCGGCGGCCGTCGGCGCGCACGACGCGGAGGCCCTCGGACCCCGCGGTGCGCCGCGCGATAGAGGCGGCGCAGGCCGCCGCGCAGATTCCCGACCACCCGCGGCTCGACCAGGTCTTCGACGTGTTCGCCGAGGGGGGCTCGCTGTGGATAGTCAGCGAGTTGGTGGCGGCGAGGCCGCTGGCCGCGCTGCTCGCGGACCGGCCACTGAGTCCGTACCGGGCGGCGGAGGTCGCGTCGGACGTGGTCACGGCGTTGCGGGTGCTGCACGCGCATGGCTGGGTCCACCGGAACATCACCGCTCGCACGGTCCTGGTCTGTGAGGACGGCCGGGTCGTCCTCACGGGCCTCGCGGCGGGCGCGGCGGAAGAGGCGCTGTGCGGGTACGACCCTCGGCCCGAGGAGTTTCTCGCGGGTTTCGAGGGCGGGGGCGGCACCGATGCGGATGAGGGTGCCGCTGCCAATGCTGCTGATGATGCCGATGGTGGGTCCGACGCGGGTAAGTCTGACGGGGCCTACGGGGTCGACGATGGCTATGAGAGCTATGAGGTCGAGGGGGCCGACGGGTCGCGTGGGCACGCCGCGATCGAGGCGGCCCCTGCTCCGGCCCCGGAGCCCGGAAGTGACGTGCGGGCGGCACGGACGAGTGCCATAGCCGCGTATCGCGCCGGGGCACGGGCCGCGGCGCGGGTGAGCGAGGTCGAGGGGCGCCGGGATCCGGCATCGCGGGGCGGCACGGAGTTGCCGGGGCCCAGGACCGGCGGGTCGTACGGGGAGAGCCTGGGCTTCGGCGAGGGCGGTGACCCAGCGGGGGCCGAGGGGCGCGAGGGCTACGAGGGCTACGACGGGGAAGGGCAGCGCGGGTACGGCGCGGAGCAGCGGAGGGGTGAGGCCGAAGCCGAGGCTGCCGGGCGGATCCTGGATCCCTACGGGGTCGCGGGTGCGAAGCCGTGGCACGGGGCACTGCCGAGGGGTGGGGGAGCGGGAGCTTCGGGTTCCGGAGAGCCTGGTGCCGGTGCTGCGTCCGGTCGTGGGCCCGCCGCCGCGTCGAGCCGCAGTGGACCCGGGCCCGGGTTCGACCCTGCGTACGACCCCGCAGCGCGTCACGAGACGCCGGGCCGCAGTGTGCAGGCTCGGCCCGACTCACGTCACGACGCGCCGAGCCGCGGTCGGCAGAGCGGGCCCGTGTCGAGCCAGCGTGCGCCTGGTTCCGCGGTCAGCCGAGGCGCAACGAGCGCCCACATCACCCCCGCCCGCAACCCCAACAGCCCCAGCAGCCCTAACCCCAACACGCCCGACCCCAGCACCCCCAACCCCAGCACCCCCAACCCCCCAGCATCATCCGGCCACAGCTACTGGGACGCCCTCGTGGCCGAGCGCAGTGGGGTGCGGCGGGGGCCCGCCACCGCTCTGGCCGCAGAGCGGGCCCGGCATGCCCGGATGACCGTGGTCGGGGGTGTGACCGAGCGGTGGGCGCCCGAGCAGGCAGGGCCCGTGCACGAGAACTGGCAGCTTGCCCCGCCCATCGGGCCCGCCACCGACCTCTGGGCGCTGGGCGCCCTGTTGTTCCGGGCCGTTCAGGGCCACGCGCCCTACCCGGAGGAAAGCACCTTCGAGCTCGTCCAGTTGGTGTGCGCCGAGCCGCCCGCCTTCGCCGAGGAGTGCGGGCCGCTCCGGCCCGTCGTCGAGTCCTTGCTGCGGCAGGACCCCACCGAGCGGCTCGACATCGAGGAACTGAGCGGCTGGCTGCGGTCGCTGGTGCGCTCGGCGCCCGAGCCGGAAGCCGGTGCGAACGTCGTGCCCGCGCCGCCGTTCGACGCCAGGCGGCTGCCTGTCGTACGCCGTCGCGGCGAGATCGTACGGCGCAAGAAGCGGCGCGCCTCCGCGCCCGCCGTCGCCCCTGCCCCGAACTCCCGGAAGAACGGGCGCCGCAAGCACAAGCACAAGCGAGGGCGGGAAGCCGGGCCGACAGCCGCCGCGCCCATGCGAACAGAGGCCCCGGGACCGGAGGCCCCGCGGACAGAGTCCATGTGGGCAGAGTCGGCGCGAACGGAGCGCATGGGATCAGAGCCCATGCGGGCAGGATTCGTGCCCGGCCGGTCAGCTCCCATGCCCGAAAGGGCAGCCTCGTCGCGCGGGCCCAAGCGGAGCGGGACGGGACGGCCGCGTTCCCTGGGGCGCCTCCTGCTCATCGCGATCCTGATCGGGCTCGTCGCGGCAGTCGCGTACGCCATGCTCTTCATGCCCAAGTCGGGTGAGAACAAGGGCGGTGAGCGCGTCGGCTCCGCGGGTGATCCCGGCACCAGCCAGGCGCCCGACCCCGGCAGCAGCTCCAGTGCCCGGCCCAGCGAGGACGGCAGGTCCGGTGAGCCCAGCGGGAAGCCGGAGAAGAGCCCCGGCTCGCAGAAGCCGCAGACCAGCGGCCCCGAGGTGCCGCAGGGCTTTACGCTCCGCAAGGACGCCGAGGGCTTCCGGGTCGCCGTCGCCAACGGCTGGGACCGGCAGCCCAAGAACGGCCGGGGGCAGGTCGTCTACAAGAAGGGCGACTTCGAACTCATCGTCGTGCCGGGCCGTGACGGCACGGACGAGTACGGCAGTGACCCCATGAAGTACCAGCGTGAGCACGAGCGGGAGCTGCAGCCGTTCCGCGACTCGACCTGGGCGGTGTCCTCCGGGATGCGCAGGATCGACGTGGGCGGACGGATCATGGGTGAGGGGCAGTTCACCTGGCAGGGTTCGGGAGGTGGTGACATCTTCGTACGCAATCTTGCGATGATCGTCGGCGGGAAGTATCACGTCGTGCAGATCCGGGGGCCGGAGTCCGAGCGTGACAAAGTGGACCGACTCTACGAGCAGGCCTCCTCGACATATCAGGTCACCGATTGAGCATCGCCCAGAGTTCACAGTCCGTCACTCATCGCTTATCAGTCATCATGTTTCTCTTCGGGCGCGGTAATTGACTGCTCCTGACCGTTGTTCCGTGGTGTTCCTCGACCACGGGAGCGGCCCGGCGTCGTTGCGTCGCGCGTCACAGTGAGGTCTCCGAGTACCCCCGGAGGTTCCCCGTGCGCCGACCGCTCCCTAACCTGGGCCATGTCAGAACCAATGCGGGGGATCGTGAATCAGATGCAGGGCCTGCTCCTCGCGGGCCGCTACCGGCTCGGAGAGTCCATCGGCCGCGGTGGCATGGGACGGGTGTGGCGCGCGCGGGACGAGGTGCTGCACCGGACCGTCGCCGTCAAGGAGCTGACGGCTGCGCAGTTCGTGCAGGAGGCCGACCGCGCGATCCTCTTCGCCCGTACGCACGCGGAGGCGCGGGCCGCCGCCCGGATCAACCACCCCGCGGTCGTCACCGTCCACGACGTCCTCGAGTACGACGACCGGCCCTGGATCGTGATGGAGCTGGTCGAGGGGTGTTCGCTCGCCGACGCCGTCAAGGACCAGGGCCGCATCGATCCCTTCGAGGCCGCCCGCATCGGCCTGTGGACCCTGAAGGCCCTGCGCGCCGCGCACGCCGCCGGGGTCCTGCACCGCGACGTCAAGCCCGGCAACGTACTTCTGGCGGACGACCGGCGCATCCTGCTCACCGACTTCGGGATCGCCGCGATCGAGGGGGACACGACGATCACGCGGACCGGCGAGGTCGTCGGCTCCGTCGATTATCTGGCGCCCGAGCGGGTCAGCGGCGCCAACCCCGGGCCCGCGTCCGACCTGTGGGCGCTCGGCGCGACGCTGTACACGGCGGTCGAGGGGAACTCCCCGTTCCGGCGCACCTCTCCGCTGGGCACCATGCAGGCCGTGGTCACGGAGGAGCCCGAGCCGGCCGAGCACGCGGGGGCGCTGGCCCCCGTCATCAGCGCGCTCCTCCGCAAGGACCCGAACACCCGGCCGACCGCGGAGGTCGCCGAGTTGATGCTCGCCGAGGCGGCGGAGGGACGGCGGCCGAGCGCGGCACAGGCGTACGTGCCGACGCAGATCCACCCCACGTCCCAACAGTCACCGCCACATGCGCAGCCGCAGTCGCAGTCGCAGCCGCATGCGCAGTCGCAGGCCCAGCAACAGCACACCCCGCCTCCCGGCCACCACTCCATGGAGTCCGGCACCGTCGTCCCCGGGAGCGGGAACGGCAGCACGTACGGCAGCGGCAGCGGCAGCACGTACGGGAGCGGAAGCGGCAGCACCTACGGGAGCGGAAACACCTACGGAAGCGGAAGCGGAAACACCTACGGAAGCGGAAGCCGCAGCAACGGCTTCGCCACCGACCCCCCGGCTTCCGGCGCCACCCCCGCCCCGGGCCTGCACCCCCACCACTCCGGCACCGTCGTCCAGGGCGCCCACCAGCCCCCGTCCCACCCCAAGAAGTCCCGTAGGACGACCGTGATCGTCTCGGCGGTCGCAGCGGTCGTGCTGCTCGGCGGTGGAACCGCGGGCTACCTGTACTACGCGGACCACAACGGCGGTACGCAGAATTCCAGTGACGGGGAGCCGGGCAAGACCGTCGGCGGCATCCCCGCGGGCTGGCACCGGGTGAAGGACGCCGAGGGCTTCAGCATCATGCTGCCCAAGGGCTGGGAGCGCGAGGTCGACGGCAGTCAGATCGACTACACCCCGGACTTCGGCCGGCACTTCGTACGTATCAGCATCGACCGCAACACGACGTTCGAGAACCCCTACAGGCATCAGCTCGAGCTGGAGAAGAACCTGCGGACCAAACTGCCCGACTACAAGCGGCTGCAGCTGGACCAGAACACCTTCCGCGACCAGCAGGGCGCCCTCTGGGAGTTCAGCTGGAAGGCGGGGGCGAACGACACCACCAAGGGCCCGCGCCGCGCCATCTCACAGAGCTATATCAGCCGTGACGGCGTCGAGTACGTGATTTACATGTCGTCCCCCGCGGCCGACTGGAAGACGGCACGGCAGCAGTTCGACGCGATCGTCCGGAGCTGGCGAGAGCCCTGAGCCCGACGGTTCCCGGCCGGGGCAGCTGGGACGAGCGGCCGGAACCAGTCCGCCGCACACGCCCACAGGGTCCGTCCGCACACGTGTGGGGCATGATGGCCGCATGGGGAGCGTGGGGGACAACGCCCGGGTCATAGCTGGCCGTTACCGCCTGGACGCGCGGCTCGGCAGGGGTGGCATGGGCGTGGTCTGGCAGGCCACGGATCAATTCCTCGGCCGCCGGGTCGCCGTCAAGGAACTCGCCCTCGACGACACGCTCTCCGACACCGACTCGACGCAGCAGCGCGAACGGACCCTGCGCGAGGCGCGGGCGGCGGCGCAGCTCCGCCATCCGCACATCATCGTCGTCCACGACGTCGTCGTACAGAGCGACCACCCCTACATCGTCATGGAGTTGATCGAGGGCGGTTCGCTGGCCGGGCGGATCGCGCGGGTGGGTCCGATGGGCGCGCGGGAGGTGGCCCGGATGGGCATAGCCCTGCTGGGCGCGCTGCGTCTCGCGCACGCCGCCGGGGTCCTGCACCGCGACATCAAGCCCGCCAACGTCCTCCTGGAGGAGACGACCGGCCGTGTCGTCCTCACCGACTTCGGGATCGCGCAGGTCAGCGGGGCGACGACGCTCACGGAGACCGGATCGTTCGTGGGCTCTCCCGAATACACCGCGCCCGAGCGGATGTCGGGCGAGCGGACCGGGCCCGAGTCCGACCTCTGGTCGCTCGGCGCGCTCCTCGTCACCGCGATGACCGGTGAGTCGCCCTTCCGCAGGGACTCGATAGGCGGTGTGCTGCACGCCGTCGTCTTCGACGAGATCCGCCCGCCGCCCGCCGCCGCACCGCTGCTGCCCGTCATCCTCGGCCTCCTCGAACGCGACCCGGACCGGCGGCTCGGCACGGTGGAGGCGGAGCGGCTGCTGCGGACGTACGTCGAGACGGGGCGGATGCCGTCGACGCCCGCGGGCCGGGCCGGCGGTCAGCCGTCGGCGCTGCCGGGCGCGGGGCCGGGCGGCTACACGCCCACCTACCGTGACCTGCCCACGCGTCCGCCCGGGCAGCCGGCGGGGCCATCGCGCCGCCGTCGCCGGGTCATGCTGATCGCCGCCGCGCTCGTGGCCGCGGTGGCCGGGGCCGGGGTGTCCGCCGCGCTGCTGCTGGGCAGGGACGGCGACGGTACGCCCACCACACCGTCCACGCAGTCCGCGCAGACGAAGACGGTGAGCCCCTCGCTCTCGCCGACCCCGACGGTGACGGTCACGCGCGGTTCCCGCACCCCCAAGCCCTCCACGCCGGAGGCCCCGGAGGGCTACCGCGTGGCGGAGGACGACCGGGGCTTCACGCTCGCCGTGCCCGACGGCTTCAGGCGCGAGGTGGACGGGCCCCGCGTCTTCTACAAGTCGTCGGGCGGCACCTTCCGCATAGGCATCAAGGAGTCGGCCCCGGAGCCGGGCGGACCGCTCGCCGTGCAGCGCCGCTCCGACGCCAAGGGGCCGGAGAACAACCCCGGTTACCGGGACGGCGAGGTCACCGAGACCTCGCACAACGGACGGCCCGCCGCCCTCTGGCAGTTCAGCTGGGACGGCTTCACGGAGGCGGAGGGCGACCGGCACACGTACGACCTGTGCTGGGAGGAGGGCGGCCGGATGTACGACGTGTGGGTCTCGGCGCCGGTCGGCAGGGCCGCCGAGGGCAGGCGGTACTTCGACACGGCCGTGGACTCGTTCGTACGCCGCTGAGTTCCCGCCCGGCGCACCACCCCTGTCACAAGTCAGTGACCCCAGTGGAACCCAGGGCCTTCGGCAAGGTACTCATGTGGGCATGAGTAATGACGGGGGAGCCTCTTACGGGCCGTACGAACCGACCAGTTTCGGACTGCAGCCGCCACAGCCGCCGCAGGCCGGTGCGCCTGGGCAAGGGGGGCAGGGCGGTCCGTACGGTCAGGACGCCAACCCGTACGCGCAGGACCCGCAGTCTCCGTACGCGCAGGACCCGCAGTCCCCGTACGCGCAGGACCCACAGCCGCACCCGCAGCCGCTCTCGCCGCACGCCCAGCCCACCCAGGTGGTGCCGAATCAGCCGTCCGAGCCGGATCCGGGCGCGGGCCGGCTGATCGCGGGCCGCTACCGCCTGCTGTCCAAGCTCGGCCACGGCGGCATGGGCACGGTCTGGCGTGCGAAGGACGAGACGGTGGACCGCGAGGTCGCCGTCAAGGAACCCCGCATCCCCGACCATCTGCCCGAGCGCGAGCGCACCAACGTCTTCGAGCGGATGCGCCGCGAGGCACGCGCCGCGGCCCGCCTCGACCACCCGGCCGTGGTCAACGTCCACGACGTGGCGGTGGAGGACGGCCAGCCGTGGATCGTCATGGAGCTGGTCCATGGCCGATCGCTCGGTGCCGCGCTCCAGGAGGGCACCCTGGGTGCCCGCGACGCCGCCCGCATCGGCCTCGAGGTGCTCGGCGCCCTGGACGCCGCCCACCAGGCGGGCATCCTGCACCGTGACATCAAGCCGGACAACGTGATGCTGGGGCAGCACGATCGTGTCGTCCTCACCGACTTCGGCATCGCCCAGATCGAGGGCGAGACGAACCTGACGGACACGGGCGGCTTCGTCGGTTCGCCCGAGTTCATCGCCCCGGAGCGGGTGCTCGGCCAGCGCCCCGGCCCGGCTTCGGACCTCTGGTCGCTCGGCGTGGTCCTCTACGCCGCGACGGAGGGTGTCTCGCCGTTCCGCCGCAACAACACCCCGGCGACGCTGCAGTCCGTCCTGAACGCGACGCCCGCGGCGCCCGCATCGGCCTCGGGCCCGCTCGCGCAGGCGATCAACGGCCTCCTGATCAAGGAACCCGGCCAGCGCCCGCGCGCGGCGCAGGTCCGCGCGCTCCTGGAGGAAGCGGCGAGACCGCCGCAGCCGGCGCCGACGCAGGTCGTCACGGTCACGGGAGACGGACGTGGTGACGGACGCGGCGCCAAGGGTGTCTTCCTGAGCCGCAAGGCGCTGGCCGTCATCGCGGGCGTCGTCGTCGCGGCCGTGGCGGCGGGAGTCCTGGTGGCGCTGAACCCGTTCGGGGGTTCGGACGCGGAGGGCTGGAAGGACCACGAGTCCAAGGTCGTCGCGGCCACGGTCTCCGCGCCCGAGCACTATGTCGAGAGCAAGCCGGAACCCACGGACACGAACAAGACCTGGGTCAGGTACACCGACCCCAGCGGTTCCGTCTTCATCACGCTCGACCTCGCCGAGAAGAAGGACACCTCCACGGAGATCCTCGGGTCCGCCGAGTCCCAGGCGTACGCCGACATGGAGGACTTCAAGGCGAGCGGCGAGACGGCCTTCAGCCACATGAGCAGCGACCCCGCGCCCCAGGGGAAGACGCAGGGCACCAAGTACCAGGAGCGGGACGCGGCCGAGAACACGGTGACCTACACCGACTCGGAGTCCGAGCTGCCGCACGAGGCCAAGATCTTCTACTACAAGACCCGCTCCGGGGACATGTACCGGCTGTGGATCGACTACCCGGGCAAGGGCGACTTCACCGAGCGCGGTCGTGAGGTCGCCAAGACCGCGATCGCGAACCTGGAGATCGACAAGCTCTGATCCGCCCGGCCCGGCGACGGGGGCTCGAAAATTCGGGCCCCCGTTGATCAACTCCCGCTAAGCCCCTGATCAGGAGCTTTGCCGCCAGTGATCACTGGCATCGTGTGTGTGCGCGGTGAAAGCTGATTACCGACGGGTACCCAAAACCTTGACCTGGGCTTACGCTCACCTGCATGACGGACTCGCAGGCCACCGCAGCGCCCCTCGGCACGAACCCGATAGCCACCGCCCCCGCAGGCGCGCGCACCGCCGCCGACGTGGTGACTCCCGAGCTCATCGCGCAGCTCACCCGGGATGTGATCGGTTCGGGACGGACCGCCAATCACCAGCCGTTCACCGGTGAGAAGCTGGCGGACCTGCCCGAGTCCACCCCCGAGGACGTCGCCACCGCCTTCGAGCGCGCCCGGGTCGCCCAGGTCGCCTGGGAGCGCACCCCGGTCCGCCGCCGCGCCGCGGTCCTGCTCCGCTTCCACGATCTGGTCCTGCAGCGCCAGGCCGAGGTCCTCGACCTCATCCAGCTGGAGACCGGCAAGGCCCGGCTGCACGCGCACGAGGAACTGCAGGCCGTCGCGCTTGCCGCGCGGCACTACGGCCGCAAGGCCCCCGCGTATCTGAACCCCAAGCGGCACACCGGCGTCGTACCGACCCTCACGAAGGTCACCGAGAACCGGCAGCCGCGCGGTGTCGTCGGCCAGATCGCGCCCTGGAACTACCCCCTCGAGCTGTCCATCGGCGACGCTCTTCCCGCGCTCGTCGCGGGCAACGCGCTGGTGATGAAGCCCGACACGGAGACCTGCCTGACCGCCCTGTGGGCCCGCGACCTCATCATCGAGGCCGGCCTGCCCGCCGAGGTCTTCCAGGTCGTCCTCGGTGACGGGCCCGTCGTCGGACCCGAGATCGTCAAGCACGCCGACTACGTCTCCTTCACCGGCTCCACCCGCGTCGGCCGCGAGGTCGCCCAGGGCGCCGCTGGCCGGCTCGTCGGCGTCTCGCTCGAACTCGGCGGCAAGAACGCCATGCTGGTCCTGCACGACGCCGACATCGACAAGGCGGCGGCCGGCGCGGTGCGCGCCTGCTTCTCGTCGGCGGGCCAGCTCTGCATCTCCATCGAGCGGCTGTACGTCCACGAGTCGATCGCCGACACGTTCCTGGAGCGCTTCGCCGCGCGGACGAAGGCGATGCGGCTCGGCCATTCCCTCGCGTACGGCGCGGAGATGGGCTCGCTGGTCGGCGAGCGGCAGCTGGAGACCACCAAGCGGCATGTCGACGAGGCCGTCGCCAAGGGCGCCACGGTGCTCGCGGGCGGCGTCGCCCGTCCCGACATCGGCCCGTACTTCTTCGAGCCGACGATCCTGGACGGCGTCGAGTCCCCGATGGCGGTGTGCGGCGAGGAGACCTTCGGCCCGGTCGTCTCCGTCTACCGCTTCACCGACGAGAACGAAGCCGTCGAGCTCGCCAACTCCACCTCGTACGGACTGAATTCCTCGGTCTGGACGAAGGACGGCAGCCGCGGCCGCAAGATCGCCACCCGCCTGCGCACCGGCACGGTCAACGTGAACGAGGGCTTCGCGCCCGCCTACGGCAGTGTGCAGGCGCCGATGGGCGGCATGAAGGAATCGGGCCTCGGCCGCCGGCACGGCTCCGAGGGCATCCTGAAGTACACCGAGGCGCAGACCGTCGCGCACCAGCGTCTGATGCCGCTCGCGCCGTCCTTCGGCATGGACGACGAGAAGTACGCGGCGTTCATGAGCCTGAGCCTGAAGGTCATGAAGTCCCTGCGCCTGCGGTAGGCGGGCCGGCCAGCCATGGGGCCGGGCCCTCAAGAGCCTTTCTCCAGGGGTTAGTTCTCAACGAGGAGAGTCGATGTCACAGGAGAGCTCTGTCCAGAAACAGCCGGACAGTGAGGCGGGCGGGTACGACGACGCGTCGTACGACTACGACGTCATCGTCGTCGGGTCCGGCTTCGGCGGCTCCGTCTCCGCCCTGCGTCTGACGGAGAAGGGCTACCGCGTCGGCGTGCTCGAAGCGGGGCGTCGCTTCACCCGTGAGTCCCTCCCGAAGAACTCCTGGGATCTCAAGAACTACCTCTGGGCACCGGCTCTCGGCCTCTACGGCATCCAGCGCATCCATCTGCTCGGCAACGTGATGGTGCTCGCCGGGGCGGGCGTCGGCGGAGGTTCGCTGAACTACGCGAACACGCTCTACGTGCCCCCCGCGCCGTTCTTCAACGACCCGCAGTGGAAGGACATCACGGACTGGCAGGGCGAGCTCAGCCCCTACTACGAGCAGGCCAAGCGCATGCTCGGGGTGCGGATCAACCCGACCACGACTCCGTCCGACGTCCATCTGAAGGCGACCGCCCAGGCCATGGGGGTGGGCGACAGCTTCCACATGGCACCGGTCGGTGTCTTCTTCGGCGACGAGCAGGACGCCTCAGGTACTTCAACGGCCGAGCCCGGCGCGGAAGTTCCCGATCCCTACTTCGGAGGCGCGGGCCCCTCCCGCAAGGCCTGTACCGAATGCGGCGAGTGCATGACGGGCTGCCGGCACGGCGCGAAGAACACCCTCAACGAGAACTACCTCTACCTGGCGGAGAAGGCGGGCGCCGTCATCCACCCGATGACCTCCGTCGTCAGCCTCACCGAGGACTCGCGGGGCGGGTTCGCCGTCGCCACCCTGCCCACCGACAACAAGCGCAAGGGCAACGGACGTACGTTCACCGCCCGCGAGGTCGTCGTCGCGGCGGGCACCTACGGCACGCAGACGCTCATGCACCGCATGAAGGACACCGGCCTGCTCCCGCGCATCTCGGGGCGGCTCGGCGCGCTGACCCGCACCAACTCCGAGGCCCTGGTCGGCACGCAGACCACCGACCGCCGCTACCGCAAGCAGCACGGCGTGGAGAAGGTGGACTTCACCAAGGGCGTCGCGATCACCTCGTCGATCCACCCGAACGCCTCCACGCACATCGAGCCGGTCCGCTACGGCAAGAAGTCCAACGCGATGGGCGGCCTGACGATCCTGCAGGTGCCGTACAGCATCAAGGGCGGCAAGGCGCGGGTCGCCGGATGGCTCGGCAACGTCGCCAAGCACCCCTGGCTGATGGTCCGTTCGCTCTCCAACCGGCACTGGTCGGAGCGGACCATCATCGGCCTGGTCATGCAGACCCTCGACAACTCGCTGACCACGTACCGCAAGGAGAAGGGCATCGGCAAGGGCCTGCTGACCGCCCGGCAGGGCCACGGCGCGCCCAACCCGACGCAGATCCCCGAGGCCACCGAGGCCGCGACGCTGCTCGCCAAGGAGATCAACGGCTTCGCGGGATCGAACATCGGCGAGCTGATGGGCACCCCGCTGACCGCGCACTTCCTCGGCGGCTGCCCGATCGGCGACTCCGCCGACACCGGGGTCATCGACCCCTACCACCGCCTCTACGGCCACCCCGGCATCTCGATCGTCGACGGCGCCGCGGTCTCCGCGAACCTGGGCGTGAACCCCTCCCTGACGATCACCGCGCAGGCCGAGCGCGCGATGTCGTTCTGGCCCAACAAGGGTGCGGAGGACACGCGTCCCGCGCAGGGCGGGCAGTACGTGCGTCTCGCCGCCGTCGAACCGAAGTCCCCGGCGGTACCGGCGGACGCGTTCGGCGCCCTGAGGCTGCCCTTCCTGGGGATGCCCGCGATGCCTGCCAAGAAGTAGCGGCGCCCGCCCGTAAGCAGCGGCCCGGCGGCGCGAGAAGCAGCGGCCCGGCGGCGACGGAAGCCGCGTACGCGAAAGGACCTGCACCCCCCTCCGAGCGCAGGTCCTTTCGCGTGCTTCAGGTGCCGCTGAGCGGCGTGCCGTCGGCAGGCGTGCTGCCGTTACCGGCGTACGTGCTTACGCGGTGGCGTCGGCCTTCTTGCGGCGGACGACGAAGACCGCACCCGCACCGGCGATGACGGCGACGCCGCCGACGAGGCCGATGGTCGGCAGCACGGAGCTGGAGCCGGTCTCGGCGAGGCTGCCGGTGACCGGGATCTCCTGGGCGCCGCCCTGGGGCGTCTTGCCACCGGAAGGCGTCTTGCCGCCCTCGTTCTTGTCGGCCTCGCCCGGGTTCCCGTTCTCGCTGCCGGGCTTCAGGACCGTGAACTCGTACATGGAGAACGAGCTGCGCACGCAGTTCTCCTCGGAGTCCAGGTAGCCGCCGAGGCCGAGCGCGTAGCCGTCACCGGCCGGGGCCTTGGCGCTGACGTTGAGGCGCAGCTTGATGTCGACCTTCTCCTTGGCGCCCAGCGGGGTGGAGCCGAAGTAGAAGCCGCCGGAGACCTCGTCCGAGATGGACTCCCAGGCCTTGGAGTCGGGGTTGAAGTACTGGATCTGCGCGTAGTTGGCCAGCCAGTCCTTCTCCTTCTCGCTGTCCGTGTAGTTGTCCACCATGGCGAGCCACTGGACCTCACCGAGGTCCTCGTCGCTCGGGTTGGAGGCGGTCAGCTTGAACTGGTGCCAGCCGCTGCCCGCGACGATCTTGCCGGGCAGGCCCGAGAGGCCGATCTCCAGCTTCGAGTCGGCGTCCTCGCCGTCCTCGTCGACCGGGCAGTCCGTGGGCTCCTCGGTCGGCTCTTCGGTCGGCTCCGCCGTCTTCGTGGGCTCCGCCGTCTTGGTGGGCTCGGTCGGCGCCGGGGTGGTCGGCTCGGTGGCCGTCGGGGTCGGCGTCGCCGTCTCGGTCGGCTTCTCGGTCGGCTTCTCGGTCGGGGTCTCCGTCGCGGGAGGCGTGACCGACTCGGTGGCCGTCGGGGTCGGGGTGCCGTCGGTCGCGAACGCGGCGGGAGCCGACAGCAGCGCGATCGGGGCTATGGCAGCGGTCGCGGCCGCGGCGGCCATGACACGTCGAAGCTTCATGAAGACCTCAGGGAGTCCGGCGTATCACCCGGTGAGCGATACGGAGGTGGAGGCCTCCGCGGTGGGGACGCGGGTGTGGCCGTTGTTACGCATGCATGACCTGCGTCCCCTGTGAATGGTTGTCCTCGAACTCACAGAATTCTTATGTGGCTTGGATCACACAGCTTGTGCGGGTGTTGGAGGTTGCCGTAGAAATTCCTCCGCTCGACGGCGATCCGCCGAGGGGCAAGGGGTGGCAGGACGAAGCGCGAGGGGGCGGCGTGGCGGAGAAGGACGAGATACCGGACGGGGCAGTGGACGGCCCGGTGGGCGGGATGCCGGACGACGTGTGGGAGCGGTTCGAGCGCGACAGTCTGCGCGACATCCGTGCGTCGGCGCCGAAGGAGCCGTCCGCGCGGGCGCGCATGGTGGCCGAACGACTGCGGCGCCTCGACGAGGAGGCGGCCCGCCGGCAGGCCGCGGACTCCAGGGCGTTGGGCCGCCGGCGCAGGAAGCGCAAGGCGGCGCGGGGGGAGGAGATCGCCGGGGCGTGGCGGCCGGACGAGTGGCGCGCCGCGCCGACCGGGCCGCGGCGCGGCGCGCGTTCGGAGCGCAGCCGCCGGGCGTGGAGCGTGGTGATCGTGGTGGGCGGCATGGCGCTGGCGATCGTGTTGCTGAGCCCCTTCCGGTTCTGGATCTGGCAGTAGTCCTGGCAGTGGTCGGGGCGGGAACCGTGCGTAACGATCTTCCGTCGTAGGAGTTGATGGAGGCGACGGAGTCGTAGGACGGGTGCGCGTGACGCCCGCGGTGCTCGGTGCGCGTCGCGTACGAAAGTGGGGGAACGGGAACATGAAGTCAGCTGTGTCGCGGGGTGTGGTGGCCGTGTCGACCGTGGCGGTGCTCGGCCTGACGGCGGCGTGCAGCGGCAGCGGTGACGGTGGCGGCAAGGGTGACAGCGATGGCGCCGCGGGCGGGAAGCCGTCGCAGTCGGCCCAGGCGGACCCGTCCTCCGCCACGGCGAAGCTGGAGAAGGCGGCTCTCGCCTCGGGCGACGTGAAGAAGTACAAGGTCGAGGCGGTGAAGGAGTCCGGGAAGCCTGGGGCGCGGGCTTCGGAGGGGTCTGCGGCGCCGGAGGGCAAGGCGACGCCTCCCGCCGGGCGCGTGAACCCGGCCGAGTGCCGCCCGCTGTCCGAGATGCTCACGGCCGCCGCCCCGCCGAAGTCGAAGGCGCACGTCAGCCGCACGCTGAGCAGCACTGACACCGCGGACACCACGACGACCGAGGTCGTGCTGCTTGCGTACGGCCGGGCCGACGCCGAGAAGGCCATGGACACCCTGCGCACGGCGACGAAGTCGAAGAAGTGCGCCATGTTCAGGGACGGCGGCCACCGGTACTTCGGCGTCAGGCCGCAGCCCGGGCCGGTCGGGGGCGACGAGGCCGTCTCGTACAAGCTCGCGAGCCGTGCCGGTGAGTTCCTGGACCGGGACCGCGTCACGGTCGTACGCAGCGGCTCGACGCTGATCGCTTTCCGCGCCTCGAACGTCTTCGACCCGGAGTCGGTCAAGTCCGACGAGGAGGGTGAGGCCGCCGGGATGCCCGAGAAGTTCCGCGACGGGGCGACGGGTGACCCGAAGGTGGCCGACGCGATCATCGACGCGCAGCTCGCGAAGCTGGCGAAGGTGAAGTAGAGGCCTCTCCTCTGCGGAGAAGGAGCTCTGGACGGCGACACGGCGGCAAAGCGAAGGGCCCCGCGGGACGGATCCGCGGGGCCCTTGGCCGTCAGCACCGACGTCAGGGCAGCGTCGGTGCCACGGAGCGGCGCCGGGGGAGTGCGCCGCGGGTCTGAAGGGCGCTGGTGTGGCCTACCCGGCGCACGAGGGGCGCACGAGTGGTCTCGACCTATGGCAATGGAGTTGTGCAGTGCCGTACGTGCGGCCTGTCCTGCTAGGCATCGTGCTGGATGCGCCATGAACCGCGCAACCGGTTCGACATGATCCGGACGAACTGGGACAGCTGGGTCTGTATGCGGGTACGGAGGAGGGCGTAGGCAGAGGTACCTGGGGACGGAGAGGCGGGTGGGACAGGCACTCGGGAGACATCCGGGGGCATCGGGGGCATCGGGGGCATCGGGGGTGCCGGGGGTGACGTTGGGGGTGACGTCGGAGGGACGGAGGCCGGTCGGCTCCGGGCGTCCCCGAAGCCGACCGTTCCCTGGGTGACCGGGCTGCTGTCCCCTGCCGTCCGGTCACGTCTCTGGAGCGAGGTCCCACGGCGCACACCAGGTGTACGCCTCATCGCTCCAGCGGAGCCACGCGTGGTTTTTCCGTGCCCGCCCCTGGCTGGCACGGACATCGGGACCAACGAAGTCCCTCCGGGCCCGGTCACGCGCCGTACGGGTGAGAGCGGACCCGAACTCAGGTCCGGTGGGGCCCGGGGTGCGCCGGGAGGCGCTCAGACCCGGCCCCTGCACAGTTCGAGGAGCGTCATCGCGAGCGACGTGCCGGGCTTGCCGAGCGCATCCCTGTAGTGCCCGAGAACCTCCATCTCGCGCGAGAGATTGACGCGGCGCCCGCCCGAACTGATCCGGGCCTCCTGGATGACGGCCGACACGGCCATCCGTTCCTGTACGAGACCGATGATGCGGTCGTCGAGTGCGTCGATGCGGTCGCGTGCGCCCTCGATCACGTCAGCGGCCTCGGGGGTGCGGGCGCCGGTCTTGTCGGTCGTGGCGATGGTCATCTGGGGCTCCTCGTCGGATGTGGATCTCGGTGATCTCGGGATCTCGGCGGAATGCCCCGGAGCGGCAAGGCCCGGAAATGACAGAACGCCCCGGGCCTTGTCGGCCCGGGGCGCCTGGGAAGTCGCTTGTCAGTGGATCAAGCAGCTCGACCATGGCAGCCGGCGGGCCGGTTGCCATAGGTAAAGAGGAAGCTGAGGTGCTTGGTCACGTGACCAGTATGCCCCCACACGCGCATCCCTGGTCAACACGGGTTCCGCGGCTGCTCGGATGCTGAGACGTCCCGCGCCACCGCCCCGCGCCGCCGCGTGCGCGGGACGTGAGCGCGACCCGTGAGCGGGGCATGGCCTCGCAGTGTGGGGAGGTGCGGCGAGCGGGCCTCCGTCGGATGCGACGAAGGTGGTGGCCGCGAGCCCGTTAGAATCGACAAATACAGACCCCCTGCTCACGCACGAGCCCCAGCTCACGCTCAAGCTCACGCTCAACGCCGGAAGGCCGCCGCCGTGCCATCAGCGTCCCCCGCTGCCGCCGCCCCCGACACCGTTCTGGTCGTCGACTTCGGAGCGCAGTACGCCCAGCTCATCGCCCGCCGCGTCCGCGAGGCCCGGGTCTACAGCGAGATCGTGCCGAGCACCATGCCGGTCTCCGAGATGCTCGCGAAGAACCCCGCCGCGATCATCCTCTCCGGCGGCCCCTCGTCGGTGTACGCGGACGAGGCACCGCGCCTGGACCGCGCGCTCTTCGAGGCCGGCGTCCCCGTCTTCGGCATGTGCTACGGCTTCCAGCTGATGGCGACGACCCTCGGCGGCACCGTCGACAACACGGGCGCCCGTGAGTACGGACGCACGCCCCTGCACGTCTCCAAGTCCGGGTCGACGCTCTTCGAGGGCACTCCGGACGAGCAGTCCGTGTGGATGTCGCACGGCGACGCGTGCAGCGCGGCGCCCGAGGGCTTCACCGTCACCGCGTCCACGGACGTCGTGCCGGTCGCGGCCTTCGAGGACGACGAGAAGAAGCTGTACGGCGTGCAGTACCACCCCGAGGTCATGCACTCCACGCACGGCCAGCAGGTGCTCGAGCACTTCCTCTACCGGGGCGCGGGCCTGAAGCCCGACTGGACCACCGGCAACATCGTCGAGGAGCAGATCGCCGCGATCCGCGAGCAGGTCGGCAACAAGCGCGCGATCTGCGGCCTGTCCGGCGGCGTCGACTCCGCCGTGGCCGCCGCCCTCGTACAGAAGGCCATCGGTTCGCAGCTGACCTGCGTGTACGTCGACCACGGTCTGATGCGCAAGGGCGAGACCGAGCAGGTCGAGAAGGACTTCGTCGCGGCCACGGGCGTGCAGCTCAAGGTCGTCGACGCGCAGGAGCGTTTCCTGAGCGCGCTGGCCGGGGTCTCCGACCCCGAGCAGAAGCGGAAGATCATCGGCCGCGAGTTCATCCGCGTCTTCGAGCAGGCACAGGCGGAGATCGTCGCCGAGGCGCCCGGCGACCAGCCGGTCGAGTTCCTGGTCCAGGGCACGCTCTACCCGGACGTCGTCGAGTCCGGCGGGGGCTCCGGCACCGCGAACATCAAGTCCCACCACAACGTGGGCGGCCTCCCCGAGGACCTCGAGTTCCAGCTGATCGAGCCGCTGCGCCAGCTCTTCAAGGACGAGGTGCGGATGGTCGGTCAGGAGCTCGGCCTGCCGGACGAGATCGTCCAGCGCCAGCCCTTTCCGGGCCCCGGCCTCGGCATCCGCATCGTCGGCGACGTCACCAAGGAGCGTCTCGACCTGCTCCGTGAGGCCGACGCGATCGCCCGCGAGGAGCTGACCGCGGCCGGTCTCGACCGTGAGATCTGGCAGTGCCCCGTGGTGCTGCTCGCGGACGTGCGCAGCGTGGGCGTGCAGGGCGACGGCCGGACCTACGGCCACCCGATCGTGCTGCGGCCCGTCTCGTCCGAGGACGCCATGACCGCCGACTGGTCGCGTCTTCCGTACGACGTCCTGGCGAAGATCTCGACGCGCATCACGAACGAGGTCGCCGACGTCAACCGCGTCGTCCTCGACGTGACGAGCAAGCCGCCGGGCACCATCGAGTGGGAGTAGTCCCCAGGGTCTGACTTCCCAGGGCCTGACCCTGGGCTGCCGAGGTCCGCACGGGCCGACCAAGCTCTGAACGCCGGTGCCGCCGTCCCTCCCTGCAGGGCGGCGGCACCGGCGTTTCCTCATGTCCGCCTGGTCGTCCGCGCCGGCGCCCCCGGCTTCCACGACTGCACCGCCAGATACTTCCCGTCCTCGATGGACGTCCGGACCACCTCCGTCAGCTCCGTACGGAAGAGATGGAACGGCTCCGGCGGCTTGACCTCCCCGACATAGCGCGCGATGACCTCGGGGTCCTCGACCTCGATCGCACGCCCGGAGATCCGGATGTCGCCGCCGGCCATCTCCGTGTCCGGTCCCGGGTTCGCCTGGACCGAGAAGCGCGGATCGCGGCGCAGGTCGAGCGCCTTCATCGAGTTCGGCATCATGCCGAGCCAGAACTCCCCGTGCAGGAAACGGACTTCGAGCCCGGTCGTGCGCGGCGATCCGTCCTTGCGGAGTGTCGCGAGGACGTGGTGTGTGAACAGGCCGAACCGCTCCTCCGCGGTCCGAGCGAAGGCGGGTTCCGCTGCGCTGAAAGCTGCCCAGTTCGTCGTCATACGGCGAGTGTCCCGCCGATACCCGACACCTCCTGTCCTGTAAGGCGCGCCGGTTCAGGCCCGGCCTCGCGCCACGATTGCGCACTCTCTTCACAGGGAGCCCCTGTCTTCCTGCGCTGACCGGCGGTAACTTCCGCTCCGTACAGCCAGGGATGGAGGACACATGCAGGCGCCCACACCGATACCCGTCGAGCGGTTGCAGTTCGCGATGCCGCCGGTGCACGACTCTTTGGCGGACGAACGGCGGTACCGCAAAGAACGGCTCGCCGGGGCGCTGCGGGTCTTCGGACGGCTCGGATACGAGGACGGGGTGTCCGGGCACATCACCGCGCGGGACCCCGAGCACGAGGACTGTTTCTGGGTGAACCCCTTCGGGATGCCCTTCAAGCACGTCACCGTGGGCGATCTGGTCCTCGCCAACGCGGACGGGCAGGTCGTCGAGGGCCGCCATCACGTGAACCAGGCCGCCTTCACCGTCCACGCGCAGGCGCACCTGGCGCGGCCCGACGTCGTCGCCGTCGCGCACTGCCACTCGCTGCACGGCCGCGCCCTGTCCACACTCGGCGAACTCCTCGATCCGATCACCCAAGAGTCCTGCGCCTTCTACGAGAGCCATGCGCTGTACGACGGCTACACGGGTGTCGTCGTGGACTCGGACGAGGGCCGGCGGATCGCCACCGCGCTCGGCGACCACAAGGCCGTCATCCTCCGCAACCACGGGCTGCTCACGGTCGGCGATTCCGTCGACGCCGCCGCCTGGTGGTTTCTCACGATGGAGCGCTCCTGCCAGGTCCAGCTGAGCGCGCGTGCCGCGGGCCGTCCGATCCTCATCGGTCACAAGCAGGCGGTGGCGACGCGCGAGCAACTCGGCAGCGATCTCGTCGCGTGGATCAACTACCAGTCCATGTGGCAGGACATCAGCCGCAGCGAACCGGATCTCCTTGCCTGAGCCCGGCTCTGAGCCGTCAGCCCCCGCCGTCAACATGCGTACGGGTAAACCACCCCCGCTGACCTGACCCGGGGGACCTGATCGTCTTCCAGTACGGCACAATCCCCTTTCATCGCAAGGAAGTTCACGTTTCGGTGCTCGAACGAGGGCGGGGAAGGCGGCGTACGCGGTGGCGGTGCAGGAGGCGCGCGACGGCGCACACGGGGGCGGCTGCACATGTGGTGGCTGCCCGCACGGTGCGCGCGAGGGACATCGGCGTGCCGTGGCCGCCTTCCTCGCCAAGCGCGACGAGCTGGCGGCCGGACAGGGGCTGCCCGCTGCGGTCGCCCACTCGGCGGGCGCTTCCCGGCAGTGGGTGTCGGACGAGCTGACCCAGTCCGCTCGCGCCGTCGCCGAACGCGGCCGGGCGGACGGTGAGGCCTGGCTCGGCCTGCTCTGGCGCCGCACGGCCGCCGTGGTCTGGGTGGCCGTGGGCGTGCTGCTCCTGGTCCAGGCGCTCACCGCGATCGGCACCGGGTGGACCCTCGCCCGGACCGCCGGGCTACTCGCGGCCGTGGTCGTCGGTGGACTGCTGACCGGCGCCGGATACGCGCACCGGGCGCGCGGCGGCATCTTCGCGCCGTTGATCGGGGAGGACAACCGCCTCTCCACGTCCCGCGCGGTGGCCGCCTGTTGGGTCCTCCTCGTCGTCTTCGCCGTGCTCGTCCTCGTCGGCCAGCTCGCCGGGGTCTCGGGACACCGCGAGCGGGACGAACTGATCGCCGGGCTCGACCTCGCCCGCGCCGCCGGCGCCGTGACGGTCCTCGCCGTGACCTGCGGGGTCGCCGTGCTCGTACGCCGCGTGGTCGGCCTGCGCGTCCTCGGCCAGCGGCTGCAGAAGGTGCCCGCCGACCGGCCTCGGGCCGCCGATCTGCTCACCGACGACGCGGGCCGCGGCAGCTTCGCGGACGCGCAGTACGTCCTGGTCAGCGCCGTCGCCATGGTCTTCGCCGCCGTACGCCTCGCGCGGCGTCCAGAACAGCTGCCCGACCTGCCGTGGGGTCTTGCCCTCCTCGTGCTGGTGTCGGCGGCGACGTACCTCGCCGGCAAGTACGCCGAGGGCGGCCGGCCGGTGATCCTCTCCGTGGTGCGCGCCCGAGAGGCAGGCGATCTCGACGCCCCCATCCGCACGGGTGACGACATCGAGATCCGCGGCGCCGGATTCGTGCCCCCCGGCGCGCAGACCGCCGACCGTCTCGCCCGGATGGTCGTTCGCATCGGAACCGTGCACGTCCATGTGCCGCTCGTCCCCGTGCCGGGCGGGTTCACCAACCCGACCGACGCGACCCTGACCGTTCCTGTCCCGGTCGACGTGGAGCCGGGGAGCGTCGACGTCCAGGTGATCACGGCCGCGGGCGTGGAGACGAACCGCTGCACGATCGACGTCACGGACTGAGTGACGAACCGACCAATGAACCGGGCGACGAACCAGGCCATGAACCAGGCCATGAACCGGCCGACGGACTGAGCGCCCCGGCCCGGCTTCGGGTCGGGCATCGCGAATTCGGTGCAAGCCACTGAGCAGGGCCCCCTCTTCGTACGTATCGTCAGATGACGGGTAACCGGGCGACGCGGGTCAACGGGAGAGGCGGCGAGAGCGATGGCTCACGGCATGCGGACCGACAGCCACACCAGCTACGTCAGAAGCAGCGGCTGGCGGGAGAGCGCTTCCCGATACGCCCTGCTCCCGCTCCGGATCTTCCTCGGCGTCACCTTCATCTACGCGGGCCTGGACAAACTCACCGACAGCGCCTTCATGTCGGCCAGCGGGGCCGGTTCCATCGGCGAGATGATGGAAGGCGTCCGCGACATCTCCGCCCTCCCGGCCCTCGTCGACCTCTCCCTCAAAAGCCCCGTCGGCTTTGGCTATGCCATCGCCCTCGGTGAGCTGGCCGTCGGCATCGGCACCCTCGTCGGCCTGTTCGCCCGGATCGCCGCGCTCGGCGGCGCGCTGATCTCGCTCAGCCTCTGGCTGACCGTGAGCTGGTCCACCGAGCCCTACTACTACGGCAACGACCTGGCCTATCTGATGGCCTGGCTCCCGCTGATCCTCGCGGGGGCGTCCATCCTCTCGGTCGACGCCATGATCGCGACCCGGCGCAGGCACACGTCCGGACTCGGCTGACCCCCACTGCTGACCGCAGGCCGCAGGCCGCAGACCGCAGCCCTCTGACCCCTGACCGCCGACCGGGCCTGGGTGGGTCCGGCCGGGGCGGTGGCTAGGCGTCCGTGGAGTTGTCGGCCGAGCGGTCCGCCGTGCGGGCGGCGGGCCGGCCACGTATGCCGTGGGACACCGCTGCCGCCGCGCCCCCGAGCAGCAGACCCGCCAGCAGGAGCGGGAAGGCCACGAACCACGGTGTGTCCCAGATGCCGCCCGCATCGCCCCCGTACGCGATCGCCGCTATCAGCAGGAACAGGCCCAGGACCAGCTTGCCGGGATGGAACTCATGACGTAGCACGGGCCACCTCCACCTGTCCGATGCCCACTTCGACGTGCAGCTCGAGCGTGCCGCCGTCCTTGCTGCCCGCGACCGGGTCCAGCGTCACCGACTTCTCCTTGCCCGGAGCGATGTCCACGTCTCCCTTGTGGTCGTCCGGCAACTGGATGTCGCCGACGCCCACTTCGATGTGCAGCTTCACCGTGCTTTCCTCCGGCACGATCACCTTCAGCTGCCCCGCTCCCACCTCGGCACCGGTGCCCAGGGTCTGTCCCTTGCCGGGGTCGGCACGGGTCAGGTCGAGTGTGCCGACGCCCGTCCCCATCTCATACCGGGGCTGGACCTGCTCCGCCGCGGCCGGCTTCCACTGCGTCTCCGACCAGGTGGTGCTGATGTCCTTGGGCAGCGCGGCCGCGCCGGCGAGCAGGGCTGCCGTGATCACCGCGAAGACGATCGAGCCCACGCCCGTGCGCCCGAGGAAGGCACTGAGGGCGATGCCGATGCCGAACACACCGAGCGCGAGGGCGAGGCCGGTCTGCAGGCTGGTGCCGAGCGACTGCTCCTCCCACGTGAGGACGATGCCGAGAGTGCCGGCGAGCAGCGCTCCCAGGAAGACGGAGCCGCCGATCCACCGCGGACCCTGCGGCTTGGGCCGGGGAGCCGCCTCGGGGGCACGCGGCCGTGGCCGCCCGTGCGGCGGATCGGGCTGATACTCGACGGCCACTCCCTCGGGCCCCCAGAAATAGCCCGAGATCCCGTCGTGTGTGCCGTCCTTGACGATCGGGTCCCGCCACCACGAGGGGGCGCCGGCCACCGGCGGCGCCTTCGCCTCGGGCGGGGCGTCCGCCACGGCCTGGGCCGCCACCGGGTCGGGGTCGGTCGTGCCGCGCTGCTGCGACCAATACCCCGCGCCCGCGAGGAGCAGGGCGAGGACGGCCGCGAAGGTGAGTGCACCGCCGTTGTTCAGCAGGGAGAGGAAGACACCGCAGCCGACGAGCGCGAAGAGCACGGCCGTCAGGGCCTGGCCGTCGACCCGGCCGGAGAGGAGCCTGCGCGCCTCGTTCTCCTCCTCGTCATCGAACGGAACGAAGAGCCACGCGAAGCCATAGAAGACAAGGCCGAGGCCGCTGGTGACAGAGAGGAGCGCGAGCCCGATCCGGAAGATCACCGGATCCATGTCGCAGTGCTGACCGAGCCCCGCGCACACGCCGCCCAGCTTTTTGTGCCGACGGTCGCGGCGGAAGGCCCGCACGACCATCGGCCCACCCGGCTCCTGCGCCGTGGCGGAATGGGGATCGCGCGGCGCGGCCTGCGGGCCCGTCCCGGCGGGCTGCTCGTCTGTCATGTGTCCATGGTGACGGGCCGGAGGCCGCCGCGGCAGTCGGGACAACCCTGGCCGAACCCTGAGATCGTCCCTGACACGGCCCTGGCCCGGCCGCCCCGCCCCGCCGTCCGGGTCGGAGATCAGGGACGTCTCGGGGGTCGACCCTGATGCCCGCGCCCGCGTACGCGTGTGAATATCGGAGACATGCCGGAAGCCGCAGCAGTATCCATCGAAGACGAGCGGCCGCTGCGAAAGCTCTATCGCAGCGGTGACGGCCGTTGGCTCGGCGGTGTCGCACGCGGCCTCGCCGGTCACCTCGGGCTGCCCGTCGTCTGGGTGCGGCTGATCTTCGTCGGCCTGTTCATGGCGGACGGGCTCGGCGCGCTGCTGTACGCGGCGTTCTGGTTCTTCGTGCCGCTGGGCGTCGGCGGCGTCGACGCCCAGCGCCCGCCCTCCGCGGTCACCGCCGAGACGTCGCCCGACGGGCGCCGCAGACTCGTGGCCCGCAAGCCGGACAAGGGCCAGCTCGTCGCGCTGCTCGCGATGGTCGTCGTCGCCATGGTCTTCGTCGGCAACGTCGACCTGGGCAGCTCGACCAAGGCCTACCTCTGGCCGACCCTGCTCGTCGGCGCCGGTGTCGCCCTGGTCTGGCGGCAGGCCGACAACGCCCGCCGGGCCCGCTGGATGGCCGTCGGCCGCCGCAGGCGCACGCTCACCATCGCCCGCGCGGGGGCCGGAGTGCTGCTCGTCGGCGCCGGTGTCTCCGGCATCGTCGTGCTGCAGGGCTCCACCTCGCACCTCAGTTCCGTGCTGCAGGCCGCGCTCGCCGTGCTCGTCGGCGTCGCGCTGCTCGCCGGCCCCTATCTCGTGCGCATGATGCAGGACCTCTCCGAGGAGCGGCTGATGCGTATCCGCGCCCAGGAGCGGGCGGAGGTCGCCGCCCATGTGCACGACTCGGTCCTGCACACCCTGACCCTGATCCAGCGCAATGCCGAGAACGCCGGCGAGGTGCGCCGCCTGGCCCGCGCGCAGGAGCGGGACCTGCGGCAATGGCTCTACAAACCGGAGGGCACGGGCAAGGACGAGGCGGACGAGCCCGACACCCTCGCCGAAGCGGTCCGGCGCAATGCCGCGGAGGTGGAGGACAAGCACGGCGTCCCCATCGAGGTCGTCATAGTCGGCGACTGCCCGCTGGACGACCCGCTCACGGCGCAGATGCAGGCCGCGCGGGAAGCAATGGTGAACGCCGCCAAGTACGGTGGCGACGGCGGTGCGGTGCAGGTCTTCGCCGAAGTCGAGGGGGAGACGGTGTTCGTGTCCGTCCGGGACCGTGGCCCCGGCTTCGATCTGGATTCCGTGCCGGACGACCGCATGGGCGTACGAGAATCGATCATCGGCCGTATGCAGCGCAACGGCGGCACGGCGCGGCTGCGCGCGGTGCCGGGGGGCGGCACGGAAGTCGAGCTGGAGATGGAGAGGACGGCGACGACATGAGCGACGCGAGTGAGCCCAGGGGACCCAGGGGTGGATCGGACGGTGCGGCCGAGCCGTCCGCGGCCGAACCGAACACGCCGGCAGGGGCGCCCGAATCGGCTCAGCCCGCCGGTGAGGCAGGCGCCGCCGCGGTCGGTGACCCGGAGGGCCGCCGTGCGCGCGTCGTCCTCGTCGACGACCACCGGATGTTCCGCACGGGCGTCCAGGCGGAGATCGGCAGGACCGCGATCACCGGGGTCGAGGTCGTCGGAGAGGCCGCGGACGTCGACCAGGCGGTCACGGTCATCACCACGACGCGCCCCGAGGTCGTGCTCCTCGACGTGCACCTTCCGGGCGGCGGCGGTGTCGAAGTCCTGCGCCGCTGCGCGCCGTTGATGTCCGATGCCGAGCGTCCGGTGCGGTTCCTCGCGCTCTCCGTCTCGGACGCCGCCGAGGACGTCATCGGCGTCATCCGTGGCGGTGCCCGCGGCTATGTGACCAAGACGATCACCGGCACCGACCTGGTGGACTCCATCTTCCGTGTGCAGGACGGCGACGCGGTGTTCTCGCCGCGCCTGGCCGGGTTCGTTCTCGACGCCTTCGCGTCGACCGACGCGCCCCCGGTCGACGAGGACCTGGACCGCCTCACGCAGCGCGAGCGGGAGGTGCTGCGGCTCATCGCGCGGGGTTACGCGTACAAGGAGATCGCCAAGCAGCTCTTCATCTCCGTGAAGACGGTCGAGTCGCATGTGTCGGCGGTGCTGAGGAAGCTCCAGCTGTCCAACCGGCACGAGCTGACGCGCTGGGCGACGGCGCGGCGACTGGTCTGACGGTCCGGCCCGGGCCAGCGGTGCGCCCCGCCCCGGGTCAGCGGTTCGTGCCGTCAGGGGCCGGGGCGGGGCCCAGCCTCCGTATCGCCCAGCGGTAGTGGCCCACCGCCTTGACGACGCCTATGAGGCCCGTCAGCCACAGGATGAGGCCCGCGCCCATGCCGAGCGCGACGTCGCTGTACGAGTCACGGCCGGGCTCGGCGTAGGCGGCGGCCGCGAAGGACGCCCACAGGCCGAGCGCGCACACAGTGAGGGACGAGAGGAGCCAGCAGAGGCTGAGTCCGGGGGAGCGCAGAGCGGAGTCCGAGGCCGGGTGGCTGTCCAGCGCGAGCCAGCCATCGGTGAGTTCACGGATCTTCCGGTCGTTGCGGATGCCGATGACGACGCCGACCACCGAGGGAGCGAGGGCCCCGAGGCCCAGGACCGCGCAGATCGGGCCCATCACGAAGGCCAGCGGATCGTGGTCCTCGATCATCTCCAGCGGCACCGTCAGGAGCGCCCAGCCGATGGCGCAACCGAGTGCGAGCAGCCAGAGCAGCAGGATGCGGTGCACGCCCAGGCTTCGTCTGCGCAGGTCCTCTAGGGCCATGCCGCGGTCGTGCAGCAGCGCGTTCCGGTCCGGCCAGGTGCGCAGGTAGACAGGTGGCGGAGGGGGCGGCAGCGTACGGCGGGGCATGCCCTGACAGTACCTGCGGGCTCGCCGCCCCCTCACGCCACCGCTCAGCCCCCGCGGGGCCTGCTCACGCCACCCGCGCGGCCCCCGCGAACGGCATCTGGCTGATCGGTGCGAGGCGGACCGGTGCGCTCGGGTTCGGGGCGTGGATCATCTGGCCGTTGCCCACATAGATGCCGACGTGGCTGATGCCCTGGTAGAAGAAGACCAGGTCGCCGGGCCGGAGTTGGGAGCGCGGGACGCGTTCTCCCGCGGCGATCTGCGCGTACGTCGTGCGCGGCAGGTCGACACCCGCCGACCGGTAGGCGGCCTGGGTGAGCCCCGAGCAGTCGAAGGCGTTGGGCCCGGTGGCGCCCCACACGTACGGGCTGCCGAGCGCCTTGTAGGCGTACGAGACCGCCGCTGAGGCACGGGAGTTGTCAGCCTTGGCCGGGACGTCCGAGACGCCGTCGCGGCCCGCCGTACGGGATGCCCTGTCCTCGCCCGTGAGCTCCGCGCGCTGGTCGGCGGTGAGCTGTGACAGGAGCCGCTTGGCCGCGTCGAGCTTTCCGTTGACCGTCTTCTTGTGCTTCTTCAGCTCCGCCTGGCGGGACTTGAGGTGTGTGAGGGTGTCGTCGGCCTCGTCACGCAGCTGGTCGATCTCCCGGAGCTGCTTCCGCACACCGGTGACGGTCGCGGCCTGGCGGCTGTCCGCCCGGTCGGCGAGCGCGGCGCGCTCGAGGTACTGGTCGGGGTCGGAGGAGAGCGCGACCTGGACGGACGGGGCGATGCCGCCGGTGCGGTACTGTGCCGCCGCCAACGAACCGAGCCCCTCGCGTGCGGAGTTGAGCTTCTCCGTCTTGCGGGCCGCCTCGTCGCGCAGCTCTCCCAGGGACTTCTCGGCGTTCTCGGCCTTCTCCTTGGCGCCGTTGTACTTCTCGGTGGCGACCTCGGCCTCGCGGTAGAGCGCGTCGACCTTGGACTTCACCTCGGCCGGGCTGGGCCGCGGATCCGCGTGTCCCGTGCCGTCGAAGACGGTGGCTGTGGCGGCCCCGGCGAGGGCGATGGTGGCGGCGGTACGGGCCGTATGGCCACTGAGCGAGCGCTGTTTCGGCTTGCGGTGCGCTGCCACGAAGGGGGCTCCTTAAGGTTCCGGCGACGGCCCGCACAGGGGGAGCGGACCGCCACCGGATTCTCGGCGGTGGTGTCCGACTGCCGCCCCTGGACCGGGCGGCGGTGGGGAGCCGGTCACCTGACGAAGGACGCTAAACCTGACCGTCACGGGTTGGTGACGGATTGTGCGCAACTGGCGGAAGTGTGCGGACAGGTGACTCTTTGCGACCGCGCGATCCGCTGGGCCGCACGCCTTCGCGTACGCCTGTGACCGATGCGGAGCTTGTGGCCCACCTGGCTACGGAGCGGTGATACGGCCCCGGCTAGGCTCCGGACCATGGACGTTCTCACCCATCTCTTCGTCGGCCTGCACATCATCGGCATCGCCTCCCTCCTGGGCGGCTTCCTCACCCAGATGAAGCAGATGGGCCAGGGCACGGCGCGCTTCAGCCCCGCGATGCTGCACGGCGCGCTCACGATGCTCGTCACGGGCGTGGTCCTGGTGGGTCTCAACCAGGCGGACGACAACCCCGTCAACAACGTCAAGATCGGCATCAAGATGGCCGTCCTGATCGTGATCCTCGCGTTGGTCTACGTGAAGCGGGACGAGGAGAAGGTGGACAAGGGGATGTTCGGCGCCGTCGGGCTGCTGACCGTCGCGAACATCTTCATCGCGGTGCTGTGGACCTGATCTCCACCCTCACCCGGGCACCTTCATAGGAAGCGGCCCCCACCATAAGAAGCGGGGGGCCCCCCCCGCGGGGGGGGGGGGGGGGGTTGGGTGTGTGGGGGTCTGGAGGGCGGGGTGGGGGGGGGTGGTTTTGTTTGCAGGGGGTGGTA
>NZ_JBEZVL010000010.1:264412-431952 GCF_040636975.1 Streptomyces sp. NPDC032198
GCGGTGTCGTGTCTCATCTTCCCCCACCCCCCCCCGGCAACCAAATGGCCACGCCCCCCACCCAAAACACCGCCCCCCCCCCCGCGCGGGGCCCGGCCCGCTTCTTATGAAGGTGACGGTTACGCGGGGCGAACCACGCTGTGGATCGGCATGTAGTAGATCGACTCGACGCGGACGTTCGCGCCCGGCTTCGGGGCGTGGATCATCTTGCCGTCGCCGATGTAGATCCCTACGTGGCTGATGTCGTCGTAGAAGAAGACCAGGTCACCCGGCTTGGCGTCGGCGGTCTTCACGGTCGTGCCGACCTTCACCTGGTCCCACGTGGTACGCGGCAGGGAGATCCCCGCGGCCTTCCACGCGTCCTGGGTGAGCCCGGAGCAGTCGTAGGAGTCGGGGCCGGTGGCGCCCCACACGTACGGCTTGCCGATCTGGGCCTCGGCGAAGTTGATCACCTTCGCGGCCTTCGTCGCGTAACCGCTGCCCGTGCCCGCGCCAGAGCCCGAGCCGGCGCCGGAACCCGCGTCCGGGGTCTCCTTGTCCTTCTCGCGCTCCTTGGCCGCGGCCTCTTCCGCCGCCTTGCGCTTGGCCTCGGCCTCGGCCTCCTGCTTGCGCGCCAGCTCGGCGGCCTTGCGCTTGGCCTCGTCTTCCTTCTTCTTCTCGATCGCCGCGAGCCGTGCCTTCTCCTCGGCCGTCAGCTCCGAGAGCATCGTGCGCGCCTGGCCCAGCTTCTTCTGGACGGTCTGCTTGCTCGTCCTGAGGTCGTCCCGCGAGTCGCTCAGCGTCTCCAGGCTCTTGGTGGCCTTCGTGCGCTGCTTCGTCGCCGATGCCTGCTGCGTCTGGTAGTCGTCGACCGCCCTTTTCTGGCGCGCGGTCAGCCGGTCCGACAGGTGGTTCTGGTCGAAGAATCCCTGCGGGTCGTCGGCGAGCATCATCGTGGCGGTCTCGGAGACGCCGCCGGTGCGGTACTGGGCCGCGGCGAACGTGCCCAGCTGCCGGCGGGCCTCGTTCAGCTTGTCGGCGCGTTCGGCCACGTCGTCGAGGAGCGTGTCGACCTTCTTGCGCTGCTTGTCGGTGCGCTCCTTGGCCGAGTTGTACTTCTGGGTGGCCACGCCCGCCTGGTGGTAGAGGTCGTCGACCTTCTTCTGGACCTCTTCGAGGCTGGGCTTCTGGGGCGCGGACGGTGCCGCTTGCGCGCTCTGTGACAGGAGGGCCACGGACGTCAGGGCTGCCGTCGTGATGCCGAGGGCGGGGGTGGCGCGTAGGCCGGCAATGCGGGTCCGCGGCTTGCGGTGCGACGCCAAGGGAGGCGACTCCTTCCGTAGACCGCCTACCGGGTTAGCTGTCGGGTTCGGGCGGGTGGTTCCGGAAGGTTGCCCTACAGTCCCGTACTGCGTACGGGACCGATTCACCCCAAGTTCTACGTGGGTCCCCGGCTCCGAGGAGATCGAACTCGGCGGAGGCCGCCCGTTCCCGGCGGGGTTCGCCGGTGGAAGTACGAGCAGCCCGGGCAGCAACCTAGCCAATTCGTGTGGCCCGTGTGAAGGTTGATGTTCGATATGCCCGATACGTTTTCGTTACTTTACGAAGCGCTTGACGCGGGCATGCGGTGCTGTTGCGGAACGTGACGGCCCGCGGGCGGGGCGTAGGCAGGGCGTAGGTGAAGTGCGGGCGGACGGGGTGGCCGGAACCCGGGGCGGGTTGTCAGTGGGGCCGCCTAGACTCGGGAGGCGATGAGCAGCCTCTTTGATGACAGCTTCCTGGCGGACCTCAAGCCCTCGCGGGCTTCGGAGGAAGAGCCCCCGCCGCCGCCCGAGGACAGTGGTCCGGAATCCGTTCCGGATGATCTGTTCGACGGGAAGTTCGACGCGCCCACACCCCGGGACGCGCACTACCGCGGCGGCGCCCCGCGCCCCGTGCTCGACCCGGCGGCCCTGCTCGACGGGCTGAACGAGAACCAGCGCGCGGCCGTCGTGCACGCGGACTCCCCGCTGCTCATCGTCGCGGGCGCGGGTTCCGGCAAGACCCGGGTCCTGACGCACCGCATCGCCTATCTCCTGGCCGAGCGGCACGTGCACCCGGGACAGATCCTGGCGATCACGTTCACGAACAAGGCCGCGGGCGAGATGAAGGAGCGCGTCGAGAACCTCGTCGGGCCGCGGGCCAACGCGATGTGGGTGTCGACGTTCCACAGCGCGTGCGTGCGCATACTGCGCCGCGAGTCGAAGACGATCGGCTTCACGTCCTCCTTCTCGATCTACGACGCCGCCGACTCCAAGCGGCTGATGGCGCTGGTCTGCCGTGATCTGGACATCGACCCGAAGAAGTTCCCGCCGAAGTCCTTCAGCGCCAAGATCTCGAACCTGAAGAACGAGCTGATCGACGAGGAGACCTTCGCCGGGCAGGCCGCCGACGGCTTCGAGAAGACGCTCGCCCAGGCGTACGCGATGTACCAGTCGCGTCTGCGCGAGGCGAACGCCCTCGACTTCGACGACCTGATCATGACGACGGTCAACATGTTCCGCGCGTTCCCGGACGTCGCCGAGCACTACCGCCGCCGCTTCCGCCACGTGATGGTCGACGAGTACCAGGACACCAACCACGCCCAGTACGCCCTGGTGCGCGAGCTGGTGGGCCCCTCCGGAGGCGAGGGGGACGACCCCGCCGAGCTGTGTGTCGTGGGTGACGCGGACCAGTCGATCTACGCCTTCCGCGGCGCCACGATCCGCAACATCCTCCAGTTCGAGGAGGACTACCCGAACGCGACGACGATCCTCCTGGAGCAGAACTACCGCTCCACGCAGACGATCCTGACCGCGGCCAACGCCGTCATCGAGCGCAACGAAAGCCGCCGCCCCAAGAATCTGTGGACCAACGCGGGCGAGGGCGCGGGCATCATCGGCTATGTCGCCGACACCGAGCACGACGAGGCACAGTTCGTCGCTGACGAGATCGACCGGCTCACCGACGCGGGCGACGCGAAGGCGGGCGACGTCGCGATCTTCTACCGGACGAACGCGCAGTCCCGTGTCTTCGAAGAGATCTTCATCCGCGTCGGCCTGCCCTACAAGGTCGTCGGCGGCGTCCGGTTCTACGAGCGCAAGGAAGTTCGGGACGTCCTCGCGTATCTGCGGGTGCTCGCCAACCCGGAGGACTCCGTCCCGCTCCGGCGCATTCTGAACGTCCCCAAGAGGGGCATCGGCGACCGCGCGGAGGCGATGATCGACGCGCTCTCGCAGCGCGAGAAGATCTCCTTCCCGCAGGCGCTGAAGCGCGTCGACGAGGCGTACGGAATGGCGGCCCGCTCGGCGAACGCCGTCAAGCGTTTCAACGTGCTGATGGAGGAGCTGCGCACCATCGTCGAGTCCGGCGCCGGGCCCGCCGTCGTCCTGGAGGCCGTGCTCGAACGGACCGGGTACCTCGCCGAGCTGCAGGCCTCGACCGACCCGCAGGACGAGACGCGCATCGAGAACCTCCAGGAACTCGCCGCCGTGGCCCTGGAGTTCGAGCACGACAGCGGTGCAGCGGAGGGCGGGACCGACGCCGAGACCGACACAGACACCGACGCCGAGACCGACGCCGAGACCGGCGCCGCGGACGGAGCGGACGCGGGTGCTGCCGCAGGCGTGTCGGGCACGCTGTCCCAGTTCCTGGAGCGGGTCGCGCTCGTCGCCGACTCGGACCAGATCCCGGACGAGGAGGACGACGGCTCCGGAGTCATCACGCTGATGACGCTGCACACCGCCAAGGGCCTCGAGTTCCCCGTCGTCTTCCTGACCGGCATGGAGGACGGCGTCTTCCCGCACATGCGCTCCCTCGGCCAGGTCAAGGAGTTGGAGGAGGAGCGCCGCCTCGCGTACGTGGGCATCACGCGCGCGCGTGAGCGGCTCTACCTGACGCGGTCCTCCATGCGCAGCGCCTGGGGACAGCCTTCGTACAACCCGCCGTCGCGCTTCCTGGAGGAGATCCCGGAGGCCCACCTGGACTGGAAGCGGAAGGGGTCCGTCGGGGCACCCGCCTCCTCCGGGCCCGCGGCCGGAATCGCCTCCTCCTTGTCGTCGTCGCGCTCGCGCACCGGGGGCGCGCAGGGCTTCGCCACGCGTCGTGCTTCGGAGAAGCCGGTGGTCGCGCTGGCGATCGGGGACCGGGTCACGCACGACCAGTTCGGCCTCGGGACCGTGGTCGGGGTGAAGGGCACGGGTGCGAACGCCGAGGCGACGGTGGACTTCGGAGAGCCCAAGCCGAAGCGGCTCCTGCTGCGGTACGCGCCGGTGGAGAAGCTGTAACGCCTGGGGCGGCGGCCGGAGTTACGTCGGGTCGAGGTTGTGGCTGCGCAGCCACGGCAGCGGGTCGATCGCCGAGCCGCCGCCGGGGCGCACCTCGAAGTGCAGGTGCGGTCCCGTGGAGTTGCCGGAGTTCCCGGAGAAGGCGATGGGGTCGCCCGCCTTGACGGGGCCGCTGGACACCTTGTGCGTGGAGAGGTGGCAGTACCACGTCTCCGTGCCGTCCTTGGCGGTCACGATCGCCATGTTGCCGTAGGCGCTGTTCCACTTGGTGGAGACCGTGCCGTCGGTGGCGGCGAGCACCTCGGTGCCGTACGACACCGGGAAGTCGATTCCGGAGTGCGCGGACATCCAGTTGACGCCGGCCTGTCCGTAGTACGCGCTCAGGCCGTGCTGCTTCACCGGCAGCGCGAACTTGGGGCGCAGGCGCTCCTTGCGCGCGGCTTCCTCGGCGGCCTTCTTCTCGGCGGCGACCTTCTCCGCCTTGAGGTCGATGCGCTCCTGGGTGCGGCTCGCGCGGTCGGCGAAGTCACCGGCGTCCGCGGAGAGGTTCGCCAGCTGCGTGTCGAGCTTGTTGTTCGCGGCGGAGGGCTGCACCGACGCGGGGTCCGGGGCCGTTGCCGCCTGCGTCTCCTTGGCGTCGTCGCCGCCGAAGTCGCCCACGGAGGCGGCGGCGATACCGGCGACGCCCATCACGCAGGCGGAGGGCACGGCGACGGTGAAGAGTGCGGAACGCTTGGCGGGGGAGCGTCGGCGGGCCCGCGAGCGGGAGCCGTGCGAACGGTCCATGACCGGCGGCTCGTCGTCACCCGCGGTGCCCCTGGGGCTGGGCTCGACCGGGCCGAGCGAATCGGCGGGAGCTTCGTCGGGCGTGAACTCGTGCTCGGCGGGGGCCGGTTGGGCGTAGGGCTCGGGGGAGTGGGAACCGGAGGCGTAGGACCCGGTGTCGTAAGGCGAATGCTCGTACGGTTCGGGTGCCTCGTACGTGTCCGGCGCTCCGGGCGTGTCCTGGGCCTTGTATGCGCCGTGGGTCTCGTGCGAGCCGTGGTTCTCGTGCGCCTCAAGCGTCTCGGGAGTGCCGTACGCCTCGTGCGTTCCGGTGGCCCCGTACGGCACGGCCTGTGTCATGTCCTGGCCGCCGGAGTTCCACGCGGTCGCGTCGTACGCGCCGGTGTCGAAGGCCTGGGTCTCCCACTGGCCGGTCTGCTGCGGCTGGTTCCAGGCGCTCGCGTCCCACTGCGCGGTCGCGTCGGGGCCCGGCTGCGCCGGGATGTCGGCGGAGAGGTGCTGATAGCCGCCGGTCGACCACAGGGCGCCGGTGTCGTAGCTGCCGGTCTCGTAACCACTGGTGTCGTACGCGGCCTGGTGCTGCGCGGCGTACGGGTCGTGGTTCAGCGTCTGCCGCGTCCCCGTGGTGGACCACTGGCCGGTGTCGTACGAACCGCCGGGCATGTCGCCGAAGAGGGGGTCGGACGCGAAGCTTCCGGTGTCGTGACCGGCCGTCGCATGGCTGCCTGTGGTGTCGAAGCTTCCGGTGGAGTAGCCGTCGTAACCGGTATAGGCGCCGTGTTCGGTGCTCTGCGGGTCGTACGCCGCGTAGGGCGCATAGTCGGCGGGTGCCGAGGCCGGGGGTGTCGAGCTCCCCGACGGGTGACGGTCGTTCACCAACTTCTCTTTCGCCTCGGCAGCAGGGGCAGAGCAGTGCGGTGACTGTACCCGGCGGTATGCGGGCGCGACAATCTTCGTCAGGTTTCACGCTCTCAGGAAACGGGCATTCGGCCGCCTTTCGGTGGTCGGCGGGCACAGCTTTGGCCCTGCGTTCGAGCTCCGTTCGACAAATTTCCCTCGTTGAGGCGTGGCCGAGTTGCTCCTCAGGCCACGGTCAGTCCCTTCCGGGCGCCCGTCGCGGCGCTCCCGGGAGCGGGCAGATCGAGGGCCTGGCGGATTCCGGCGGCGACCGCGGGGTGCACGGGCAGGGCGAGATGGCCGACGCCGGTGACGCGTACGTTCTGCGCGATCAGGTCGGGGTGGTTGACGCAGGCCGTCTCGAGCGGGGTCATCAGCTGGTCCAGGTCGCTCCAGAAGCTCACGAAGCGGGTCCGGCAGCCCGGTGCGGGCTCGCGCAGCTCCTCGATCACGTCCGAGCCGGGGCGCATCTGGCGCACGATCGGGTGCGCGTCGGCCAGCGGCACGACCCGCGTTCCCTCGTGTGGGGTACCGAGGGTGACCAGCGTGCGGACGCGCTCGTCACCGCCGAGCCGCTGCGCGTAATAGCGGGCTATCAGGCCGCCGAGGCTGTGCCCGACGATGTCCACCTGGTGGTGGCCCGTGCGCTCGCAGATCTCCTCTATGTGGCGGCCGAGCAGCTCCGCGGCGGTGCGGATGTCGCAGGTGAGGGGGGAGTAGTTGAGGGACTCCACGTGCTGGCCGCCGTGCTGGGCCAGGGAGCGGCGCAGGAGGACGAAGACCGAGCGGTTGTCGATGAAGCCGTGCAGGAGGATGACCGGCGGGCGGTTCTCCGCCGGGAGCCGGGTGGCGTCGGGAGGTGGCAGTTCGGCGGCGATCCTGCGTTCCTGAGCGATGCCCGAGGGGTAGAGGAGAAGGTGACCGGCGAGGATGGCCACCTCAAGTGCGGTCGCCTTCAGCAGCGCCATGGAGAGCCCCGCCAGTCTGGCGGGCAGCGACAGGCAGGGCGGGCGAAAGGGCAGGCCCCTCGTGATGGTCATGGTCGACCTCCCGGTCGGCACGCGAGAGGACGGCTCTGTCCCCCGTGTGCCCGTAGTGGGGAGGCGTGGCAGAGGTCGTACGACGACGCGTGGTCAGCGCCGGTGGCGCTCCGCACAGCGGCGCGATCGCCGATGTGCCGCGTCACCACGGGGCGCGGCTGGCGGCGCGGTGGCACGGCGACCTCGTTGCGGCTCCCCTTGCGCCGTTCCCGGGGCGGTCCATATGCCGCTGGATACGGGAGTGGCGCGCAGCGAACGTGTCCCATCGTGTGATTTCCCCCTCGCTCACCACCGTGAAACTGCCGGGTGCGAGATGCTGGAGATAACGTTCGTTCACTTCCCCGGCCGGTGCGGCACGGGGTGCCAGTGCTTGGGCAGATGGATATCGGTACATGGAGGCAGTGATGGGTGTGGCAGCCGGTCCGATCCGCGTGGTGGTGGCCAAACCGGGTCTCGACGGTCATGATCGCGGGGCCAAGGTGATCGCGAGGGCACTGCGTGACGCGGGTATGGAGGTCATCTACACCGGCCTGCATCAGACGCCCGAGCAGGTGGTGGACACCGCGATCCAGGAGGACGCCGACGCGATCGGTCTGTCCATCCTCTCCGGTGCCCACAACACGCTTTTCGCGCGCGTGATCGAGCTTCTCAAGGAGCGCGACGCGGAGGACATCAAGGTCTTCGGCGGCGGCATCATCCCTGAGGCGGACATCGCGCCGCTCAAGGAGAAGGGCGTCGCGGAGATCTTCACTCCCGGGGCGACGACGGCGTCGATCGTGGACTGGGTCCGGGTGAACGTCCGTCAGCCGGCGGGCGCCTGACGGCCACCGCGCTGCGGTGGGAGTGTCCGGCCTCCTCTGCTCCCTGGGTTTCCTGGCAGCAGCCAGCCGGGCTCGCTCCTCGGTGGCGGTGGGGACTTCCGGCAGCATCGGCTTCTTGGCGGAGGTGCCTAAGATGACGGCACCCCCGGATCTTCCGGAGACGTCGGCGCCCCCGAATCGTCCGGCGTCGCGCCCGGTTTCCGCGGCTCGGCGCCCGGTTTCCCCGGGTCAGCGCCCAGCTCCGCTCGCATCGCCGCGCGTAGACGCAACGTACTGACCAGGCGCTGGAAGGCTTCCGACCAGTAGCCGCCCGCGCCGGGGGAAGCGTCCTCCGGCTCGTCCGGTATCGCGGTCAGTACGTCGAGGCGGACCGCCTCCGCCGGGTCGAGGCAGCGCTCCGCCAGACCCATCACCCCGCTGAAGCTCCAGGGGTAACTCCCGGCGTCCCGCGCGATGTTCAGCGCGTCCACCACCGCCCGGCCCAGCGGTTCCGACCAGGGCAGCGCACACACGCCGAGCAGCTGGAACGCCTCCGAGAGGCCGTGCGTCGCGATGAACCCCGCGACCCAGTCGGCCCGCTCCCCGGCAGGCAGCGCGGCGAGGAGCTTCGCCCGCTCGGCGAGCGACGCCGCGCCGGGCCCCGCCGCATCGGGGGACGAGGGGGCGCCGAGCAGCGCCCGGGACCAGACCGCGTCGCGCTGCCGCACCGCCGCGCGGCACCACGCGGCGTGCAGTTCGCTCTGCCAGTCGTCGGCCACGGGAAGCGCCACGATCTCGGCGGGGGTACGGCCGCCGAGCCGCTCCGGCCAGGTGCCGAGCGGGGTGGACTCCACCAACTGACCCAGCCACCAGGATCGTTCGCCCCGTCCGGCCGGTGGCTTCGGGGTGACCCCGTCGCGCTCCATGCCCGCGTCGCACTCGTGCGGTGCCTCGACCGTGAGCGTCGGCATGGCCTTCGTGCCCTGCGCGTGGTCGATGGCCACGCAGGACGCCGCCCGGTCCGCCATCCGCGCGGCGAGGGCGGAGGAGGGGAGCGCGGAGAGGAGCTCGGCCGCAGTGGCGCGGACGTTGCGGCTGCGGTCGGTGAGGGCCTGTTCCAGGAACGGCTCGTCGGCTTCGCACAGCCGGTTGCGCAGGGAGTCGAGGAACATCAGGCGGTCCTCCGCGCGCTCCGTGCTCCAGGTGGAGGCGAGCAGGTCCCGTGCGGCGGCCGGGTCATGGGCCCGCACGGCGCCGAGCAGGGCGACGCGCTCGGCGAACAACCCCTCCTCCCAGAGCTGCTGGACCTGTGCCGTGTCCTCAGGGGCGGGCAGGGCCACACCGCCGCCCGGGGTGGAGCGAAGCGCGAACTTCCAGTCCGGGTTGAGCCGTGCGAGCCACAGGGCCTGCGGGCCCGCGAAGGCGAGGGCCTGCGGGCGGATGTCCGTGCGCCCGCGGGCCGCGTTCAGGAGGGCCGGCAGGAGCTCGGGTGGTGCCGCGAAGCCGCGGTCGTTGGCCAGCGCCAGCCACTGGGGCAGCAGTTCCATCAGATCGGGCACCGCGCCACGGCGACCGCCGCTGCCCGCCCCGGGGTGATCGGTGAGCAGAGTGGCGAGCCTGCGCCGTGCCGACGGCGGCACCAGGGGCCTGGGGTCGTCCGCCGCAGGCTCGGGAGGTGTGGCGGCGGGCGCGGGGGACAGCCCGGCTCTGCGCCGCACGGTCTGCACCGCGGCCGCGTCCAGCAGGGCGGTCGGCGCGTCCTTGTCCTGGGTGCGTACGGGGGGCGTGCGGCGGTCGGTGCCGAGGAGCGCGGCGGTGACCAGGTCTTCCCAGGGGATGACGGTCGCTTCGGTGAGTGCGGTGGTGCCGGTCATGTGGACTCCTCTCACGGACGGATCTGTCGGGTCTGTCGGGCCTGTCGGGTCTCGCTGGTTTCTCTGATCTCGCTGGTTTCGCGGGTCTCTCAGGTCTTGCGGGTTTCGCGGGTGTCCCGGGTCTTTCTGGGAGTACTTCGGGTTCTTCTTCTGGACGTATTGGCCTGGAGGACCGGATGGAGAGCGTGGCGGTGTTCTCAGCGGGCGGCGCGGTGCTGCGGCATCCCGGCGAGCTCCGTGACGCGCCGCGAAGCCCGCAGAGCCCGAGGAGCACACGTGGTGATCAGCACAGGGCCACCGCCTCTCCCGCTCCGCTCGGCCAGGCCGTCAGAGGGGTGAAGCCCTTGTGACCACACTCGCCGAAGACCGTCACGGGAGCGCCTCCGGAGAGTGCCACCAGCCGCCACAGGCCCGATCGGGACGCCGCGGAAGGGGTGATGGGCAGCGCTGTCCCGCCTTCCGCGTCCACCAGCTGCCAGCTGTCGGAGGAGGGCCCGGGGTGAGGGGTCGGTATCACCTCGTGCAGCGTCACCGGCCAGGAATCCAGCCAGGGGTCGTCCCGCAGCACCTCTCCATAGCGGCGCGCGGCCTGTTCCGTCCGCAGCCCCGGCGGCCGGGCGGGTGTCGGCGACGGAGTGCCGAACTGCTCGCCCAGGTCGGCCCGCAGCTGCCCGCCTCCCGGATACGAGGTCAGCTCGGCGTCCAGCGCGAGGCCCACCGGCAGCGCGAGCGCGGGTGCGCGGCCCGCGGCTCCGTATGACAGGAGCAGGGCCGTCCGGTCGGACTCCGCGCCGTACAGCCATATCCGTCGGGTGGTGAGCTTGCTGTCCGCCGTGTCGTACTGCGCGAGCACCAGCCAGTGGTCCCGCACCGGCGGGCCCTCCGCGGACATGGGCAGGCCCATACGGGAGCGGACCGTGGCCGCCAGGGCCTCCGGCAGTCGCTCGCGGTGCAGCCAGCCCTGACCCAGCAGGTGGAGCAGTGCGCACTCCTCCAGCATCCGCACCGGCCAGCCGGGGCCCGAGGAGGGTATGGCTCCCAACTCCCGCACCCGCGCGGCCAGTCCCGGGGCCTGCGCGTCGACCATGCGGGCCGCCGTCTCCTCCCACAGCCCGTACCCCGTCTGCTCGGCGGCGGCTATACCGCCCCGCAGCAGATCCGAGAGGCGCTGCTCCAGCTCCGTCACCCCCGCCGTGACCCGCTCGGCCCGCCGCTCCGCCCTGCGGCGCGCCGCCTCCGGGTCGGCGACCCGCGCGACCGGCTCGGCGTCCGAAGTCCGCTGCGTCTCCGCCCTCTTACGGCGCCCCGCCAGCCATTCCTCCGCCCACCCCGGCGGCTGCGCGTCCGGCGTCGCCCCGACCGTCCCGTCCTCGCCGGCCCAGAGCAGCAGCAGCCCGAGCGCGTGCTTGCACGGGAATTTGCGGCTCGGACAACTGCACTTGTACGCCGGGCCCGCCGCGCCGGTGATGTCCGCGATGTCGACGACCGTCTGATACGGCTTGCTGCCACTCCCCTTGCACAGTCCCCACACCGTCCCCTCGCCCGAACTGCCTGCCTCCGACCATGGGCCGGCGACGCCGAGTTTGCTTCCCGCCTTGCGTGACGGGGCATCAGGCGCCAAGGCCAGCACCTGATCCGCCGTCCAGCGCACCCCCTGCTGAGTCATGTCATCGAAGGTAGATCCCGCCACTGACAATCGACCTGGGCGTCGATGTATGCGCAGGTCAGCGGCGTTCGAGAGTCGATTGTCAGTGGCGTGGTGCACGGTTGGAATCACATCCGGGCCAGATGCGCCCGGACGAGTTGGAGGGGGATCGCTCCATGACCGTGTCCGTCGACTCGACGACCGCAACGACCTCATCGACTTCATCGGCCTCAGCAACTTCGACGGCTTCGACGACTGGGATGACTTCGCCGGACGAGCGCCGGCCCACGCTGGAATCCGCGCCCGCGGGAGAGGCGCTGCGGCCGCACGCCGAGCACGCCTTCGCCGCCGAACTTGCCGCGCTCGCCGCGCAGGACGACCGGCCGCGCCCTGCCCGCTGGCGGCTCTCGCCCTGGGCCGTCGCGACGTATCTGCTCGGCGGCACGCTGCCCGACGGAACGGTGATCTCGCCGAAGTACGTGGGGCCGCGCCGCATCGTCGAGGTCGCTATCACCACCCTCGCCACGGACCGCGCCCTGCTCCTGCTCGGCGTGCCCGGCACCGCGAAGACATGGGTGTCCGAGCATCTGGCGGCCGCCGTCAGCGGGGACTCGACGCTGCTCGTGCAGGGCACGGCCGGCACGCCGGAGGAGGCGATCCGGTATGGCTGGAACTACGCGCAGCTGCTCGCGCACGGCCCCAGCCGCGACGCGCTCGTGCCCAGCCCTGTGATGCGGGCCATGTCCGAGGGCATGACGGCGCGGGTCGAGGAACTGACCCGCATCCCCGCCGACGTACAGGACACCTTGATCACGATCCTCTCGGAAAAGACGCTCCCCATACCGGAGTTGGGTCAGGAGGTGCAGGCCGTACGCGGCTTCAATCTCATCGCCACCGCCAACAACCGCGACCGCGGGGTCAACGACCTGTCGAGCGCGCTGCGCCGCCGCTTCAACACGGTGGTCCTTCCGCTGCCGGAGAGCGCCGAGGCCGAGGTCGACATCGTCTCGCGCCGTGTCGACCAGATCGGGCGCTCGCTCGATCTGCAGTCCGGGCCCGAGGGGATCGACGAGATACGCCGCGTCGTCACCGTCTTCCGCGAGCTGCGGGACGGGGTCACGGCCGACGGGCGTACGAAGGTGAAGTCGCCGAGCGGCACGCTCTCGACGGCCGAGGCGATCTCCGTAGTCACCAACGGCCTGGCTCTGGCAGCGCACTTCGGGGACGGCGTGCTGCGGCCGGGTGATGTCGCGGCGGGCATCCTCGGCGCGGTCGTCCGTGACCCGGCGGCGGACCGGGTGATCTGGCAGGAGTACCTGGAGGCGGTGGTCCGTGAGCGTAACGGGTGGAAGGACTTCTACCGCGCGTGCCGTGAGGTGAGTGCGTGACGTACGGGGGAGGTTGGGGCGGCCCGGATGTGCCGGGTGTGACTGTGCGTGTGGGTGTGGGTGTGACGGTGGCTGGTTCGCGTGAGAAGGGGTGGGGCGGACATGAGCGACGAGGTGCGGGGGACGAGGACGCGGGCTGGCGAGGGGCCGTTGCTGCTCGGGGTTAGGCATCACGGTCCGGGGTCGGCGCGAGCGGTGCGGGCCGCGCTCGATGAGGGCGCGCCACGCGTGGTGCTGATCGAGGGGCCACCCGAGGCCGACGGCCTTGTGGCGCTCGCGGCGGACGAGGGGATGCGGCCGCCGGTGGCGCTGCTCGCGCACGTGGTGGACGAGCCCGGCCGGTCGGCGTTCTGGCCGCTGGCGGAGTTCTCGCCGGAGTGGGTCGCTATCAAGTGGGCTGCGGAGGCCAGGGTTCCGGTCCGGTTCATGGACCTACCGGCGTCGCATTCACTGGCGCGGGCGGAAGGAGCGGAGGGGGAAGAGGACGCCGCTGACGGGGAAAAGGGCACCGCGGAGGGGGAGCCGGGCGCACCCGGACCTCCGGGGGAAGCGGACGTAGAGGCGGTGCGGATCGATCCGCTCGCGGTGCTCGCCGAGACCGCCGGGTACGACGATCCGGAGCGGTGGTGGGAGGACGTCGTCGAGCACCGGGGGTCGGGCGAGGACGCGTTCGCGCCGTTCGACGCGCTGGGTGAGGCCATGGGGGCGCTGCGCGAGGAGTACGGGGCCGGTGGGCACGACCGTGACCTGGTGCGCGAGGCGTACATGCGGATCCAACTGCGTTCTGCGCAGCGGGAGTTCGGGGTCGATGACGTCGCGGTCGTGTGCGGGGCCTGGCATGTGCCCGCGCTGCGGCAGAAGGTGACCGTGGCGGCGGACCGGGCGCTGCTCAAGGGGCTGCCGAAGGTGAAGGTCGACATGACCTGGGTGCCGTGGACGCACCGCCGCCTCTCCCGGGCCAGTGGATACGGCGCGGGGATCGCGTCGCCGGGGTGGTACGGGCATCTGTTCAGCGCGCCCGACCGGCCCGTCGAGCGCTGGCTGACGAAGGTCGCACGGCTCCTTCGGGACGAGGACAGGCTCGTGTCGTCCGCGCATGTCATCGAGGCGGTGCGGCTCGCGGAGACGCTTGCCGCGATGCGGGGGCGTCCGCTGGCGGGGCTCACCGAGACGACGGATGCGATCCGGGCGGTGATGTGTGAGGGCTCCGACGTGCCGCTCTCCCTCGTGCACGACAAGCTCGTCGTCGGAGATGTGCTCGGTGAGGTGCCGGACTCCGCGCCGGCGGTGCCGTTGCAGCGCGATCTCACGCGCCTCCAGCGCAAGCTGCGGCTCAAACCGGAGGCTCTGGAGCGGGAGTTGGAGCTGGATCTGCGCAAGGAGACGGATGCGGCGCGCAGCAGGCTGCTGCATCGCCTCCGGCTGCTCGGGATCGGCTGGGGCACGCCGGTCGAGTCACGGGGGAGCACGGGTACGTTCCGGGAGACCTGGCGGCTGCGGTGGGAGCCGGAGCTTTCCGTGCGGGTGGCGGAGGCGGGGGTGTGGGGGACGACTGTCGTGGCGGCGGCCACCGCCCGCACGGAGTCCGATGCCGTCGGGGCCAGGGCCCTGGCCGAGGTCACCGCGCTGGCCGAGCGGTGTCTGCTGGCCGCGTTGCCGGACGCGTTGCCCGTGGTGATGCGGGTCCTCGCGGACCGGGCGGCGCTGGATGCGGATGTCGGGCATCTGGCGCAGGCGTTGCCCGCGTTGGTGCGGTCGCTGCGGTACGGGGATGTGCGGGGCACGGACACGGTTGCCCTCGGCGAGGTGGCTGTGGGCCTCGCCGAGCGGGTGTTCGTCGGGCTGCCCCCGGCGTGTGCGGGGCTTGACCAGGACGCGGCGCTCGAGATGCGGGGGCATGTGGATGCGGTGCATCAGGCGGTGGGCTTGCTGGGGGAGCTGGGCGGTGAAACTGCGAGTGGGGGAACGTCCGGTGCGCGTGTGACTCTGCCGGGTGCTGGCATGCGGGGGCGGTGGTACTCCGTTTTGAGGGTGCTGGGGGAGCGGGACAGTGTCGCCGGGGTGGTGCGGGGCCGGTGCGTGCGGCTCCTGATGGACGGCGGGGAGCTGGCCGACGGTGAGGCCGCTCGGTTCATGGGGCTCGCCCTGTCCCGGGGGACCGAGCCCGCCGAAGCCGCCGCCTGGATCGAGGGGTTCGTGGGCGGCGGGTCCGGGGGCGGCATGCTGCTCGTGCACGACGAGCGGCTGCTCGGGCTGGTCGACGACTGGCTGACGGGAGCCCCCGACCGCGCCTTCACCGACGTACTGCCACTGCTGCGACGCACCTTCTCGGCGTACGAACCGGGCGTACGGCGGACGTTGGGGGAACTGGTGCGACGTGGCCCAGCGGCGAGCGCGGGCGCCGCGACCGCCGCCGGCGGGATACCCGGCTTCGGACCGGACCTGGACGCCGAGCGCGCGGATGCGGTGCTGCCGGTGCTGAGTCTGTTGCTGGGGGTTGGGGCCGGGGCGGATTCCGGGGTTGGGATTCGGGCTGAGGGCGGGGTTGGTTCCGAGACGGGGGCCGGGACCGGGGGCGGGGCTGGGCCTGCGTCCGGAACCAGGGCTGGTGTTGGTGACGGTAACGGCCTTGTGGGGGTGGGGTGATGACGTGGGAAGTGGGGCGGGGCGTGGTTCGGGAGGTGGCGGTGGACGTGGCTCAAGGAGTGCGGGTGGACGTGGTTCGGGAGGCGCGGGCGGACGTGCCTCAGGGAGTGCGGTCGGACGTGGTTCGGGAACTGCGGTCGGACGTGACTCGGGTGGACGCGGCTCGGGTGGCGCCTCCTGACGCGGGGGTGGGCGTGATGGAGGGCGGGGCTTTGGAGGTTCGGGCGGGTGGGGCGGTAGAGGCTGTTCGGGGTGGTGCGGATGTTGTTGATCGAGGGGCGGCCGCCGTCGCAGGTGAGGGTGGGGCGGGGGCTGTGGCTCAAGCGGTGCGGGCGGACGTGGCTCAAGCGGTGCGGGCGGACGTGGCTCAAGCCGTGCGGGCCGACGTGGCTCAAGCGGTGGGGGCCGACGTGGCTCAGGGAGTGCGGTCGGACGTGGTTCGGGTGGTGACGGCTGCCGCGGGGGTGGGCGTGATGGAGGGCGGGGCTTTGGAGGCTCGGGCGGGTGGGGCGGTGGTCGTTGCTCGGGGTGGGGCGGTTGCCGCTGTTCAGGGTGGGGTGGAGGTTGTCGCTCGAGGGGCGGTCGTCGTCGCAGATGGGGGTGGGGCGGTGGCCGTTGCTGGGGGTGGTGGGGCGGTAGCGACTGTTGCTCGAGGGGCGGCTGTCGTCGCAGGGGGTGACGGTGAGGTTGTGGCTCGGAGTGCAGGTGCAGGTGCAGGGCAACTGTTGGTGGGGGGCTTGGGGCCAGGGGAGGTTTCGGGCGTGGGGGATGACCGGGAGCGGATGCGGCGGTGGCGGCTTGTGTTGGGTGGGGGCGCTGCTGACGGGACCGGGTGCGAGCTCGGCGGTAGGGATGCGGCCATGGATGGGGCGCTCGGTGCGCTCTACGGGGGAGGGGAGGCGGGGAAGAAGGACCGGGGGCGGGACCGTTCGGCGGGGCTGGGGGCGTCCGCGCCGTCCGTGTCGCGTTGGCTCGGGGACATCCGGACGTACTTCCCCTCGTCCGTCGTCCAGGTCATGCAGCGTGACGCCATCGAGCGGCTGGGTCTGTCGACGCTGCTCCTGGAGCCCGAGATGCTGGAGGCCGTGGAAGCCGACGTACATCTGGTCGGGACTCTGCTCTCCCTCAACAAGGCCATGCCGGAGACCACCAAGGAGACCGCGCGAGCCGTCGTGCGCAAGGTGGTCGAGGACCTGGAGAAGCGGCTCGCCACGCGCACCCGGGCCACCCTCACCGGCGCGCTCGACCGCAGCGCCCGCGTCAGCAGGCCGCGCCACCACGACATCGACTGGAACCGCACGATCGCGGTCAACCTCAAGAACTACCTGCCGGAGTACAGGACGATCGTGCCCGAGCGCCTCGTCGGGTACGGGCGGGCCTCTCAGTCAGTGAAGAAGGAAGTCATCCTCTGCATCGACCAGTCGGGCTCGATGGCCGCGTCCGTCGTCTACGCCTCGGTGTTCGGTGCCGTGCTCGGTTCGATGCGGTCGCTCAACACGCGGCTCGTCGTCTTCGACACGAACGTCGTCGATCTGACCGATCAGCTCGACGATCCGGTGGACGTCCTGTTCGGCACGCAGTTGGGGGGCGGGACGGACATCAACCGGGCGCTCGCGTACTGCCAGTCGCAGATAACCCGGCCCGCCGACACCATCGTCGTCCTCATCAGCGACCTCTACGAAGGGGGCATACGCAACGAGATGCTGAAGCGGGTCGCGGCGATGAAGGCGTCCGGCGTGCAGTTCGTGACGCTGCTCGCGCTCTCCGACGAGGGGACGCCCGCGTACGACCACGAACATGCGGCGGCGCTCTCGGCCCTGGACGCGCCGGCCTTCGCCTGCACCCCGGATCTCTTCCCGGAGGTGATGGCAGCGGCGATCGAGAAGCGCCCGCTGCCCATACCGGACATGAGTACGCATCGGTAACACATGAATACGCATCGGTAACCCGGGACTTGCGCGAGGGCGGGCGGGGCGTGCGAGTATCGGCGGGCTTCACTCCTGGAGCGTCACGCTCCGGGGCCGTGTTCCGGGCCTCGCCCGGCCCGGCCCGGCCCGCCCCAGCACCAGCAGAGGAACCCCTCGTCTTGACTCCCGCAGCAGTCGTTCTGCCCGATGCCGCTGTGCGCATGCCGCGCGCCGTGGCCGGGCGGCGTGCGCTGCAAGTGGTGCTGCTGCTGGCCGGGTTGTTCGCGCTGGGCTTCCTCTGCGGCGAGCGTGCGCATGCGGCGGACGGTGTGCCGGCTCCGGGCCAGGCAACCAAGCCTGCGGCGCGGTCGGTGGAACCGGTGCGTGAGCGTGGGGCCGAACCTGCGCGCGAGGCCGTGCGGGGCGGGCGCGAGGCGGTGCGCGATGCCGCCGTCGAGCCCGTGGCCCACGTCGCCGAGCCCGTGGCCCGGACCGCGCGGGGTGTTGTGCGGCCGGTCGTGGACGGGGTCACCGGAGTTGTCGAGGGCGCGCCGCAGCGCGTGCTGCCCGAGGCGCCCGACCTGCCGGGTACGCCCGGCGTCCCCGGTCTGCCCAGCGCCCCCGACGTGCCCGACGTGCCCGACGTGCCCGAGCTTCCGCAGCCGGGCCCCGGCCATGGTGCCGGCGCCGAGCCTCCGGCCTCTCATGCCGGTCAGGGCGAGGCGACGGCACGGGCGCACGTGGCGCGGGCCGAGTCCTCGTACGGCACCGGCACCGGCACCGGCACCGGCACCGGCACTCGCACCAGCACCCACATCGGTACCGGCACCACCCACCCGAGCGGTCAGCAGGCGCACCGCACCGGGCACGAGCCGTCCCCGTCCCCACTCCCGTCCCCCCTCCCCTCTCCGTTTCCGTCCGCACCCGGAGATCCCGTGCGGACGCTGGGCGGGCAGTCGGCCGGTGACGGGAGTTCGACGCGGCACGGCGATCCGTGTACCGCCTCGCTCGACGGCCGTGCGCCGGTGAGGCTTCTGCAGGGCGCCGGGGCCGGTCAGGTTCCCGCGCCGATCCGCGAACGGCACCGGGACATTCCCGAATTCCCTGGCTAGGGCAGCCCTTTCCCCGCGAAGACCTGCCGCGCGGGGGTGGCAAAGGTCTGCCCGCCGACCGGACGTATCTCGTACCGGGTCGGATTCACAGCCAGAGTTCGAAGGATCTGAAGCACGCATGAACAAGAACATCCGTCGTTCCATCGTCATAGCCGCCGGTGTCACGGGAGCCTGGGCGCTCGGGTCCGCCGTGGCCAGCGCGGACGAGCTGCCGCAGCACTCCGTCTCCCTGCCGGACCAGGCGTCCGACGCGGTCGCCGACGTCACCGGTGACGCAGCCGACGTCGCCGACACCGCCAACACCGCCGATGTCGCTGACGTCCAGGGCAAGGCGAAGTCCACTCTCGCCGACACGAAGTCCGCCCTCTCCGGCGCGAAGTCCACCGTCGCGGACGCGAAGGCCGCGGCCCCCAAGGCCGCCGCCCCGAAGTCCGACCTCCCGCACATCGAGACCCCTCATCTCGACACCCCTCAGCTCGACACGCCCAAGGCTCCTACGGCTCCCCAGGCTCCCGAGGACTCCGTCGACTACCTCTTCGGACCCCTCTCCGCCTTCGCCCCGGCTGTCGACGAGGCCAAGGCGACCGCCACCCCCATCGCCGAGGAGACCGCCGCCTCCGTGCTGCCGCCCGTCGCCGCCACCGCCGTCGACGGCGTCGTGCCGGTCGCCGGGCAGGCCGTCGGTGACGTCGGCTACCTGGCGCAGGGCGTGGTCGGGGACGTGCAGCCGTTCGCCGGTGGCGTCGTCGGCGAGGTCCCGCCGTTCGCGCAGGGTGTCGTCGGTGACGATGTCCAGCCCTTCGCGGGCGGGGTCGTCGGCTCGGTCTCGCCGCTCGTGCGGACCGTCGCAGACCAGGTGCGGCCCGTCGTGCAGGGCGTCGGCGGCAGCGCGGACCAGCTCGCGTACGGCGTCACAGGTGATGTCCCCGCGTTCACCGGTGGCGTCGTCGGCCAGGTTTCCCCGTTCGCGCAGGACCTGACCGGCACCGTCGCCCCCGACGCGCAGTCCCTCGCCGGGAACGCCGTCACGGGCGTCCAGGGTGTCGCCGGTTCGGTCACCCCGGACTACCTCCCCACCTACGAGCAGGCGTACAACGCGACGCACAACGCTGCGTACAACGCCACGCACAACGTCTGACACGCAAGGTGCAGCCGTGCGGCGGCACGCACTGCACCTCACTGCACCCGCTGTACCAGCAGTAACAGGCGCAAACGGGCGGTCCCTGTCACCCCAGGGGCCGCCCTCCCCCTACCTGGCCCCGCGATCTGTGACAGTCATCACCGCCCAAATGTGATCTGTGATTTAGGGACCTACGGCCCACGGCGATAACCTGCGAGACGGACATGCCGCGTACCGGACTCCGTCCTACGCCTCCCTTGTGACAGCGCAGTCACGTTGCCCTCCGCGGCACGCCCACGCAGACAGCTGACCACAAAGCAGCGAGATCGCAGCGAGATCACGGAAAAGGGACGGACGCGCGTGGACCTGTTCGAGTACCAGGCGAGGGACCTCTTCGCCAAGCACGGTGTACCGGTGCTGGCCGGTGAAGTCATCGACACGCCTGAGGCGGCGCGCGAGGCCACCGAGAAGCTGGGCGGCAAGTCGGTCGTCAAGGCACAGGTGAAGGTCGGTGGCCGCGGCAAGGCCGGCGGCGTGAAGCTGGCCGACACCCCGGACGAGGCCGTCGCTCGCGCGACGGACATTCTCGGGATGGACATCAAGGGCCACACGGTCCACAAGGTGATGATCGCCGAGCTGTCCCCGGAGATCGAGGCGGAGTACTACGTCTCGTACCTCCTCGACCGCACCAACCGCACCTTCCTCGCCATGGCGTCGGTGCAGGGCGGCATGGACATCGAGGAGGTCGCGGAGAAGACCCCCGAGGCCCTCGCGAAGGTCCCGGTCAACGCCGTCGAAGGCGTGAACATCGAGAAGGCCCGCGAGATCGTGGCCCAGGCGAAGTTCCCGGCCGAGGTGGCCGAGGGTGTCGCCGAGGCCATGGTGACCCTGTGGGACACCTTCGTCGCCGAGGACGCGCTCCTCGTCGAGGTGAACCCGCTGGTCAAGACCAAGGACGGCCGCATCCTGGCGCTTGACGGCAAGGTCTCGCTCGACGAGAACGCCGACTTCCGCCAGGCGGACCACGAGGCTCTTGAGGACAAGGACGCAGCCAACCCGCTCGAGGCTGCTGCCAAGGCCAAGAACCTCAACTACGTGAAGCTCGACGGCGAGGTCGGCATCATCGGCAACGGCGCGGGTCTCGTCATGAGCACCCTGGACGTCGTCGCGTACGCCGGTGAGGCGCACAACAACGTCAAGCCGGCCAACTTCCTCGACATCGGCGGCGGCGCTTCGGCCGAGGTCATGGCGAACGGCCTGGAGATCATCCTCGGCGACCCGGACGTCAAGTCCGTCTTCGTCAACGTCTTCGGTGGCATCACCGCCTGTGACGAGGTCGCCAACGGCATCGTGCAGGCGCTCGAGCTCCTCAAGTCCAAGGGCGAGGAAGTCACCAAGCCCCTGGTCGTGCGTCTCGACGGCAACAACGCGGAGCTGGGTCGCAAGATCCTGAGCGACGCCAACCACCCGCTCGTGCAGCGCGTGGACACCATGGACGGCGCGGCCGACAAGGCCGCCGAGCTCGCGGCCGCGAAGTAAGGGACGAGGGACAGAACAGCCATGGCTATCTTCCTCAACAAGGACAGCAAGGTCATCGTCCAGGGCATGACCGGTGCCACGGGCATGAAGCACACCAAGCTCATGCTCGGTGACGGCACGAACATCGTCGGTGGCGTGAACCCGCGCAAGGCGGGCACGAAGGTCGACTTCGACGGCACCGAGGTACCGGTCTTCGGCTCGGTCAAGGAGGCCATGGAGGCCACGGGCGCCAACGTGTCCGTCCTCTTCGTGCCGCCGGCCTTCTCCAAGGCCGCCGTCGTCGAGGCGATCGACGCCGAGATCCCCCTCGCCGTCGTCATCACCGAGGGCATCGCCGTCCACGACTCCGCCGCCTTCTGGGCGTACGCGAAGTCGAAGGGCAACAAGACCCGCATCATCGGCCCGAACTGCCCCGGTCTCATCACCCCGGGCCAGTCGAACGCCGGCATCATCCCGGGCGACATCACGAAGCCGGGCCGCATCGGCCTGGTCTCGAAGTCCGGCACGCTGACGTACCAGATGATGTACGAGCTCCGTGACATCGGCTTCTCGTCGGCCGTCGGCATCGGTGGCGACCCGGTCATCGGCACGACGCACATCGACGCCCTCGAGGCGTTCGAGGCCGACCCCGACACCGACCTGATCGTCATGATCGGCGAGATCGGCGGCGACGCCGAGGAGCGTGCGGCGGACTACATCAAGGCCAACGTGACGAAGCCGGTCGTCGGCTACGTCGCCGGCTTCACCGCGCCCGAGGGCAAGACCATGGGCCACGCCGGCGCCATCGTCTCCGGCTCCTCCGGCACGGCCGCCGCCAAGAAGGAGGCCCTTGAGGCCGCGGGCGTCAAGGTCGGCAAGACGCCGACCGAGACGGCGAAGCTCGCGCGGGCGATTCTCGCGGGCTGAGTTTGCCTGAACCGTTTGAACAGTGGGCCCGCATCTCTCGTGAGAGGTGCGGGCCCACTGTTCGTTCGTTGTGACCTGCGGGCCGGCCGTGGCTGGCCGCGCAGTTCCCCGCGCCCCTAAAGATGGCGCAGTTCCCCGCGCCCCTTAAGGGGCGCGGCCTATTTCGCCATTGGCGTCAGTCTCTCCGGGCCGCTCGACAGGTCCTCGCGGAGCTTCTTGTGGAGGATCTGGTCCGCGTACGTCAGGTGGCCGGGGCCCATGCGGGGCGGTACTCCGCTGATGGCCTTGCCCGGGGCCTGGGGCGGCTCGTAGTGGGTGGGGGCCGTGCGCAGGGTGAGGGCGGTCGCGCCGACGATCAGGGCGGTGAAGGCGATCGCCGCGCGGGTCCAGAACCGGGCGCGGTGCTCGCTCCCGGTGCGGACCCGGACCGCGTTCGGGGGCCGCAGTTTCTCCGCGCCGCACAGCTCGCCGAGGCGCTGGTGCAGGGCTTCGGGCGTCGCCGCGACGTCGGGGAGCTTCTCGGCGAGAGCCTCGCGCGCGTGCAGCAGCCGGTGGGCCGCTGCGGGCGTGCTCGCCTCGGTCTCGGCCGCGGTCTCGGGCAGGTCGAGGCCGACGCCGTCGTAGAGCAGCAGGGTGCGGCGCTGTGCGGGCGGCAGGCTCATCAGCACCTTGAGGAAGGCGCGGTCGGCCGCCTCGGCGGGCGGCGCGTCGGGCTGTCGGTGGGCCGGGCGCAGGCGGTGCCAGGGGGACATCGCGTACTCGTACGCCGCCGCGCGCACCCAGCCCGCCGGGTCGCGGTCCACGGCGACCTCGGGCCAGCGCTGCCAGGCGAGCTGGAAGGCGCGCTCCACGGATTCCTGGGCGAGGGTGCGGCGGCCGGTGAGCAGGTACGTCTGGCGTACGAGACCGGGCGCGCAGGTCGCGCAGAGCGTGTCGAAGGCTTCGGCGGGGGTCGCCGCAGCGGTGGGCCCGGACTCCCGCGCCGCCGGAGGAGCGGCCGTGGCGACAGCAGGGGTGGCGCGCACCACCGGCTCGGGCCGGGTGTGGCTGTTCATCGCCGCGCCGACCGGGATGCGCGCGGGGGCCTTGCCGTCCTTGGTGTCGACGGTCGGGGCCATGTCCCGGGCCCAGCTGGGGCGGCGTACGGCGCGTTTGCCCGTACCGGAATCCGAGACGGTCTGCTCGTTCGCGATCTCGGCGAGCAGCTTCACATAGCTGTCGCGCTTGCGTCCGCGTGGCGTCGAGCGCCCTGATTCCCAGGAGCGGACCGTCTCCCGGGTGACGCCCACCTTCGCGGCGACCTCCGCCTGGCTCAGGTGCTTCGCCTCGCGCAGGCGGCGGCGTTCCTTCGGGGTCGGCAACGAAGGGGCTCCCCCCTGCCCGACCGGGGTCGGGCGCTTGGGGGCGGCAGGGCTCTGGGTCATGTCGGACTCTCCGCGCCGTTGGCCGTGGGCCTTCGTGCGGCGGGCAGCGGGGCGCGGCTGATCCGTCGTACGAAAAAGTACATAAACGTATCTTGAGCGACACATCGGGTATTCGCCTGTTACGGGGAGAAAGCGCGTGTCGTTGGGAGCATGGCGGGTGTGACTCAAATCACCGATCGCACCTCACCGTTGCCGCCCCTGAAGCCGCTGGTCGAGCGGTTCCGGGACCGCTCACCCGGACTGGGGACGTGCCTGTTCGGCGGGGCCGTCGCGGCCGGGCTCGGCCTGGGCTCGTGCGCCGTCCTGGTGATGGTCCTCTGGATCAGCTCGCCCTATCCGGACAGCGGGCCCGACGGGGCGCTGCATGTCGCGGCCTCGGTGTGGCTGATCGCCCACGGCGTGGAGCTGGTCAGGACGGACACGCTCTCCGGGACCCCGGCGCCGGTCGGCGTCACGCCCTTGCTCCTGATGGCACTGCCGGGCTGGCTCGCGCACCGGGCGGCGCGGGACGCGGCGGATCCGGAGGAGCGGGGAATGGCGCCGCGGACCGCGTGGTGCGGGGTGGTCGGCGGCTACCTCCTGGTCGCCACCGCCGCGACGCTGTACGCCGCCGGGGGTGAGATGCGGCCGTCATGGCCGAGCACGGCCCTGCACCTGCCGCTGGTCGTGGCGGGTGCGGCGGCGGTGGGGGTGTGGACGGCGCTCGGCCGCCCCCGGGAGCCGCTGCCGGGCGTGGTCCGGGTCGGCCTGCGCACGCTGCCCGCAGCCGTACGTCCCTTCTTCCTGCGCCGGTACGTCCGCGCCGTCACGCGGGCCGGAGCGGCCGGGGCGGTGGTGCTCGTCGGCGGGGGAGCGCTCCTGGTGGCGGTGTCGCTCGCGCTGCACGGCGGACTGGCGAGGGCGTCGTTCGCACAGGTCACGGACGTGTGGTCGGGCCGCTTCGCGGTGCTCCTGCTCGCCGTGGCCCTGGTGCCGAACGCGGCGGTGTGGGGCGCGGCGTACGGCCTCGGCCCCGGCTTCGCGCTCGGCACGGGAGGTGTGGCGGGGCCGCTCGCCGTGAGCGCGGGCCCGATGCTGCCGTCGTTCCCGCTGCTCGCGGCGGTGCCCGCTGAGGGGCCGGGGTCGCCGTTGACGTGGGCGGCGGGTGCGGTGCCGCTGGCGGCGGGGTGCGCGGTCGCGCGGTTCACGGCGGGGGCGGCGGCGCCTGTCGTGGGGGAGCGGGGTGAGGCGTGGTCGCGGGGGCGGACGGCGCTGGTCGCCGTGGGCGCGGCTGCGGTGTGCGGGGCGGCTCTCGCGGGGCTCGCGGCGCTTGCGGGAGGCCCGATGGGGGTGGCCGCCCTGGCCGACTTCGGGCCGGTGTGGTGGCAGACGGGGGCGGCGGCGCTGGGGTGGACGGCGGTGGTGGGGGTGCCGGGCGCCCTGCTTATGCGGGCCTGGCGCCTGAGAACCCGCCGGACCACACCACGCCGGACGTGGCCCACCCCGCGCTGGACCTGGCCCACCCTGCGCCTGCCGAGGCCTCGCCTGCCCCACCTGCCCCGCCCGCGGCTGCGCGCCCCTGACCTGCGCCTCCCGCGCCGCCGCCACAGCCCTCCACCGCCTCCGGAGCCCCCGGCCCCGGAACCGTTCGAGCCGTACGACTTCCTGCCGCACACGCCGGTGGGCGACACGACGGACTGGGGCATGACGGACTGGCACGACGAAGCCTCCCGGGAGGCCCGCTGGGCAGCCCTCAGAGACGCGACCAAGAAGGAACGGCCGCCGGGGGCTTAGCCGGGGGCTAGGGGGCAGGGGCAGGGGCAGCGAGCATCGGGAAGCCGACGGGATGAGGGGCGAGGACGCCTGGGTGGAGCCCGAGCCCCTTACGGACGGGAGGCTGCGGGCCGTCGCGCGTCACCCCACCGGGCAATCGGGCTCGCACGTCACCCCACCGGGCAATCGGGCTCGCGCGTCACGCCACCGGGCAATCGCATGGGTGGGAGCTAAGGATCGATCCACCGCGCAGCGGTGGCCGAGAACCCGGAGCCGGGCCCCCGGCAAGGATCAGTCGCGTTCGCCCAGCAAGGGCCGCAGCTGCTTCGGCAGGAGGTCGTTGCACTGCTGCTTCGACTGGCTGGTGAGGGCGTCGCTCACGCACGTGTAGTAGTCGCGGTACACCAGCTGCGCGGCGAACGTCGCCGCCACCATCGCCAGGGCGAGCGACGCCGTCACCAGGCCGCTGATCGCCGCCGTCCGCTGCGGCTTCGTGCTCGCGGGATCGGCCGCGGGCTGCGGGGCGGCGGGCGCCGTCGGGTCCGGCTGCTTCGGCTTCGCCCGCAGCGAGCTGATGCCCCAGTGCAGCGCGAGCGCGCCCAGGAGCAGGGCCACGTACCGCCAGCCGAAGAGCGCGAAGAAGAAGGCCCACATGCCGGAGAGCAGGGCGTAGCGAGCGCGGCGCTGGGCCGGGTCGGTCGGGTCCCAGCGCATGCCGGAGCCGGGCCCGGAGGGTCCGTCGGAGCCCTGGCCCCCGCCCTCCTTGCCGGGGCGCTCGCCGAAGCCGCCGCCCTGGGAGCGGCCGGGCTGCCGGTCGCTCCACTGGCTGCCCCAGGGGGAGTGGCCCTGGTCGTCCTGGTGGTCGCCGCCGTTGCCCGGCCGGGGCCGCCACGGCTGGTCAGGGGTCCCCTCCGGCGGTGGCGCGAAGGGATTGTCGTCGTTCTCCCCGGACTTCTTCCCCGGCTTACCGGACTTCTTCCCGGAGTCGCCGGAGCTGCCCGAGGAGTCCTGTGAGTCCTGGGAGTCCTGCGGCAAGGACGACGGGCGGCCGTCGCGCAGCAGCGTCGAGCCGCGCTCCCCTGCGTGCGTCAGTCCGAACGCGAAGGACAGCGGGAGGCGGAGGCTACGGTCCGGCATCAGGTGTGCGTCTTCCCCTTGGTCGAGCGAGCTTGGTCGAGCAGGCTCGGCTGACGAGCTTGACTGACGAGCTTGGCTGGCGAGCTTCTGGACGGTGTGACGTCTTGGTGCAGACGCTACCTTCCGGCCGCGCCCCCGTCCCGTGAGGGGCCGCACCGTGTGCCGGTATCGTTGCTGACGGTCGGCCGCTTCGTAGAGTTCCCCGTATCGCTGGGGGCGAAGCCTTTGTACGACCCTACAAAGACGCACCTCCCGAGAAAGGGCCCCGCTGTGGCCAAGAGCCCTGTGGCCAAGCGCCTGGTCGTGCTGGTCTCCGGATCAGGCACGAATCTGCAGGCTCTGCTCGACAAGATCGCGACGGACGGGACGGCCGGCTACGGCGCCGAGATCGTCGCGGTCGGCGCCGACCGCGACGGCATCGCCGGCCTGGAGCGTGCCGAGCTCGCCGGGATTCCCACCTTCGTCTGCCGGGTGAAGGACCACGCGACGCGCGACGAGTGGGACGCGGCTCTCGCCGAGGCGACCGCCGCGTACGAACCCGATCTGGTCGTGTCGGCCGGGTTCATGAAGATCGTGGGGAAGCGATTCCTCGCTCGGTTCGGCGGGCGGTTCGTCAACACGCACCCCGCCCTGCTGCCCAGCTTCCCGGGGGCCCACGGTGTGCGCGACGCGCTCGCGTACGGCGCGAAGGTCACGGGATGCACCGTCCACTTCGTCGACGACGGCGTCGACACCGGCCCGATCATCGCCCAGGGCGTGGTCCCGGTCGGGGATGAGGACGACGAGAGCGCTCTGCACGAGCGCATCAAGGAAGTCGAGCGAAGGCTGCTCGTCGATGTCGTGGGGCGTCTGGCCCGCAACGGCTACCGCATTGAGGGACGAAAGGTACTTATCCCGTGACCGCCGAAGGTACGCACGGTTCGCAGCGCCCCATCAAGCGCGCGCTCATCAGCGTCTATGACAAGACCGGGCTCGAGGAGCTCGCGCGCGGGCTGCACGAGGCCGGCGTCGAGCTCGTCTCGACCGGTTCGACCGCAGCGAAGATCGCCGCCACCGGGGTGCCCGTCACCAAGGTCGAGGAGCTCACCGGCTTCCCCGAGTGCCTGGACGGCCGGGTCAAGACGCTGCACCCGCGCGTGCACGCCGGGATCCTCGCCGACCTGCGCCTTGAGGACCACCAGCGCCAGCTCGCCGACCTCGGCATCGAGCCGTTCCAGCTGGTCGTCGTGAACCTCTACCCCTTCAAGGCGACCGTCGCGTCCGGCGCGACGCCCGACGAGTGCGTCGAGCAGATCGACATCGGCGGCCCCTCGATGGTCCGCGCCGCCGCCAAGAACCACCCCTCGGTGTCGGTCATCACGAGCCCCGACCGGTACGCCGACGTGCTCGCCGCCGTCCGTGACGGCGGCTTCGACCTGACCGCCCGCAAGCGCCTGGCCGCCGAAGCGTTCCGCCACACCGCCGAGTACGACCTCGCGGTCGCTTCGTGGTTCGCGGACGACTACGCGAGCGACGGCACGGACTTCCCCGAGTTCATCGGCAGCGCGTACGCCCGCAAGAACGTTCTGCGCTACGGCGAGAACCCGCACCAGGGCGCCGCCCTCTACGTCGACGGCAATGGAGGCCTCGCCGAGGCCGAGCAGCTGCACGGCAAGGAGATGTCGTACAACAACTACACGGACACGGACGCCGCGCGCCGTGCCGCGTACGACCACGACGACCCCTGCGTCGCGATCATCAAGCACGCCAACCCCTGCGGCATCGCGATCGGCGCGAACGTCGCCGAGGCGCACCGCAAGGCGCACGCCTGCGACCCGCTCTCCGCGTTCGGCGGCGTGATCGCGGTCAACCGCCCGGTCTCCAAGGAGATGGCCGAGCAGGTCGCCGACATCTTCACCGAGGTCATCGTCGCGCCCGAGTACGAGGACGGCGCCCTCGAAGCCCTCACCAAGAAGAAGAACATCCGCGTCCTGCGCGCCCACCAGGCCCCGTCCAACACGGTGGAGGTCAAGCAGATCGACGGCGGCGCGCTGCTCCAGGTCACCGACCGCCTCCAGGCCGACGGCGACAACCCCGCCAACTGGACGCTCGCCACGGGCGACGCCCTGAACGCGGGCGAGCTGGCCGAACTCGCCTTCGCCTGGAAGGCGTCGCGCGCGGTGAAGTCCAACGCGATCCTGCTCGCCAAGGACGGCGCGTCGGTCGGCGTCGGCATGGGTCAGGTCAACCGCGTCGACTCCGCGAAGCTCGCCGTCGAGCGGGCCGGCGAGGAGCGCGCGCATGGTGCGTACGCCGCCTCTGACGCGTTCTTCCCGTTCCCCGACGGCCTGGAGATCCTGACCGCCGCGGGCGTCAAGGCCGTGGTGCAGCCGGGCGGTTCGGTCCGTGACGAGCTGGTCGTCGAGGCCGCCAAGAAGGCGGGCGTGACGATGTACTTCACGGGTACGCGGCACTTCTTCCACTGAGTACTGGGATGAGTACTGAGCGCTGAGCAACGGCTGCGGGCCGTGTCCCCCTAGGCAGGGGGACACGGCCCGCAGGCGTGAAGTGCCTCAGTAGCGGGGGCGGTTGAACCACGCGGTGCCGCTGGGCACGACCGGGGCGATCGTGATGATGACGGCGAAAGTCACCCAGATCAGCGGGCCGATGATGGCGGTCGCGAGACCGGAGTCGAGACCCACGAAGAGGGCGATCAGGCCGACGATGCCGCCGAGCGCGCCATAGATGACCGTGGTGATCCGGACACCCTGGCCGCCGCGGCTGAACTTCACGCCGAGCGTGATCGAGAGCGCGGCCAGACCCGCCGCGATCAGCGCGACCACGATGAGGATGCCCGCGATGGCGTCCCCGCCGTCACTCACGCCGCCGAAGCCGTAATCGTCGGCGCTGTCGGAGACATCGCTGGCGATGGCGCCGATGTAGAGGTAGACGATCGCGGCGAGTATCTGCACCGCCGAGATCAGGAACAGGAAGACGCGCGCGGTGACCAGGAGCCCCGGCATCGACTGCGGCATCATGTTGCCGCCCGGGTAGCCGGGGTACGCCGGCTGCTGCGGGTAGCCGTAGCCCTGCTGCGGCGGGACGCCGGGCGGGGCCTGGGGGTAGCCGTATCCGGGAGCGGCCGGGGGCTGCTGGGGCGGCTGCCCGTAGGGGTTGTTCGGGTCGCCGTAACTCATGGCGGTCTTCCTCCGTCGGGTAATGCGGGGACGACGCGGCACATCACGGAGGAATGTTCTACAGATGCGGTCCGTCCCCCCGACACTGCCCGCGGCACTGTGTCGCATATCGTTCTTTAGGCCAGGCTTATTTGTCCAGCCGCATTCACTATGCGTTGTGCAAGTGCAACAGAGCTGGTCAGGTCTCGGGACACGGCTGAGACACAGTCGGCCCGTGGCGGCGACCTGATTGGTACCGGGCGGGTCCCATCCGGGAAGATGGGGTCATGAGCGCCCAGATTCTCGATGGCAAGGCCACCGCAGCCGCGATCAAGTCCGAACTGACCGCCCGCGTGGCGGCCCTGAAGGAGAGGGGCCTCACGCCCGGCCTCGGCACCGTTCTGGTCGGTGACGACCCGGGCAGCCAGAAGTACGTCGCCGGCAAGCACCGTGACTGTGCGCAGGTCGGCATCGCCTCCATCCAGCGCGAGCTGCCCGCGACCGCGACGCAGGACGAGATCGAGTCCGTCGTCCGCGAGCTCAACGGAGACCCTGCCTGCACCGGCTACATCGTGCAGCTCCCGCTGCCCAAGGGCATCGACGAGAACCGCGTCCTCGAACTCATGGACCCGGCCAAGGACGCCGACGGCCTGCACCCGATGAACCTCGGCCGTCTCGTCCTGAACGAGCCCGCGCCGCTGCCCTGCACGCCCTTCGGCATCATCACGCTGCTCCGCCAGTACGGCGTGGAGATCAACGGTGCCGAGGTCGTGGTCGTCGGCCGTGGTGTGACGATCGGCCGCTCCATGCCGCTCCTGCTCACCCGCCGCTCGGAGAACGCGACGGTGACGCAGTGCCACACCGGCACCCGCGACCTGTCCTTCCACCTGAAGAAGGCCGACATCATCGTGGCCGCCGCGGGCGTCCCGCACCTGATCAAGCCCGAGGACGTGAAGCCGGGCGCCGCGGTCCTGGACGTCGGCGTCTCGCGCGACGAGACCGGCAAGATCGTCGGCGATGTGCACCCGGGCGTCCGCGAGGTCGCCGGGTGGATCTCGCCGAACCCCGGCGGCGTCGGCCCGATGACGCGTGCCCAGCTGCTCGTCAACGTCGTCGAGGCCGCCGAGCGCGCCGCGTCCGCCGCCGCGAGCTGAACCGGGAAAGGGTGAGCCCATGAGCGCCGAACCTGATCAAGGAGCATCGCCGGCCGACGTCACGGAGACCGAGGCCGTGGCGGACGCCGAAGCCAAGGGTGCCGTCAGCGCCCCCGGCCCCGACGGGCCGAAGAAGACCACGCGGCGCTTCCCGCTCCTGACCCGGGACACCGCGCGGCCCGAGGGCGGCGGCCGGGCCGCGGGCGGCGACGCCCCCGCGCCCGCCCGGCAGTGGCCGCTGCTCACCGTGCTCTCCACGGTGGGGCTCGGGCTGCTGCTCACGGCCTTCGACGTGTTCCGCGTCGGCACGATACTGATCGGCCTCGCGCTGATCGCGGGCGCCGTCATGCGGTGGGCGCTGCCCGGCGTCGGCATGCTGGCGGTCCGCTCGCGCTTCACGGACATGGTCACGTACGGCTCACTCGGCCTCGCCATCGTCCTGCTCGCGATGATGGCGCAGCCCAATCCGTGGCTGCGGATCCCGTTCCTGGGCGAAACCCTGCACCGGACGATCACGACCTAGCGGTCGGCACGAACGCATGACGGTGGCCCGTCCTCCCCCGGGGGACGGGCCACTGCCGTGCAGCGGAGAGGATCAGCCGCGGGCCGAGGCGGAGGTGTAGGACGCCGCCTTGAAGCCCACCCTGGTGCTCACCTGGATGGAGTGGGCGCCGCCGCCCTTGGTGCACTTGATCCAGAAGTCGTGCTTGGTGCCGTCGTACTTGTGGATCTCGAAGTTGCCCTCGTAGTGGCTGAAACTCAGCTTGCTGTCGTTCTTGCCGAACGTGTTCTTGCCGACGATGCCGTCGGCGCTGAGGCCGCGGGCCGCCTGCCACTCTTGGTCGCCGTCTTCAATGACATTGCGGTCCCTTCTCCGGAGCGCGGCCCGGCCCCCCCGTTGGGTCCCCCCGTCGGGCCCCGCTCCCGAACTGCCGGGCCCCGGTGGTCGGCCGGTGCCCGTGGTGCTGGTCCAAGAAGCTACGGGCGGCCCGGCGGGGCGTCGTCCCGCACTCGGTTGATCTCGCGGTGCGCCCTGCGCGGTATCCGCGCGGTTCCTGCAACTTCCGCTGTACCGCGGTGGTTTGACGTTCCGGTGCCCGCACCCGGGCTACGCTGCGGCGATGCGGATGCGCCCCCTCGTCGCCGACACGTCGATCGCGGTCGCCCTCACCACGGTCGCCGTACTCCTCGGGCAGGAGTCCGCCAAACAGGGGTGGCCCGAACTCGACGTGCGGGGCTACGTGCTGGTCGCGCTGGTCAATGTGCCGATCGTGGCCCGCAGCAGGGCCCCGCTCACCGTGCTCACCGTCGTGTACCTGGCCTGGATCGCGTACGTCACCGTCGGCTACTGGCCCGTGGTGAACACCTTCGGGCCCATGCTCGCCGTCTACACCGTCGCCTCCTTGAAGCCTCCGCGCGTCTCTCTGCCGTGCGCCGCGCTGATGAGCGCGGTCTGGATCTACGCCGGCGCGATCAGCGAGGGCGCCACCATGGCGTCCGTGATCGGGCAGGCCATCGGCTTCCCCCTGGTGATCTGGCGGTTCGGGCATGTCGCACGCCGGTCCGCCGAGCTGGCCAGGCAGCTCAAGCGTGAGCAGGACGAGCGGGCGCGGCGCGAGGTGGCTGAGGAACGCGGGCGCATCGCACGGGAGTTGCACGATGTCGTCGCCCACCACATGTCGGTGATCTCCGTGCAGGCGGGCCTCGCGAAGTTCGTCTTCACGTCCGATCCGGCCACCGCGCACGCCGCGCTGTCCACCATCTCCGGTACCAGCGGCGAGGCGCTGGAGGAGCTGCGCCGCATGCTGCGGGTGCTGCGGGCCCGGGAGGAGGGCGACGGCGCGCCCGACGCGCCGATGCCGGGGCTCGCGCGGCTCGGCGAGATGGTGGAGCGGGTGCGGGCCGGGGGAGTCGCCGTCGAGCTGCGCGTCGAGGGGACGCCGCGGCAGCTCGCTCCCGGCGTCGAACTCTGCGCGTACCGCGTGGTCCAGGAGGCGCTGACGAACGTACTGAGGCACGCGCGCGGTGCCGGTGCGCTGGTCGAACTCCGTTATCAGCCGCACCACGTGACGGTCTCGGTCACCAATGACGGTGAGGGGGTGATTCCGGACAGAGTGGGTACGGGGAGCGGCCATGGGTTGATTGGGATGCGGGAGCGGGCCAAGCTCTACGGCGGGACGATCAGCATCGGCCCGCGGAGCGAGGGAGGGTTCGCCGTGCGACTGACCCTGCCGACCTCGGCGCAGGCCGCATCGCAGGGGGACGACGCGACTTAAATGACCAGGGTGCTCGTGGTCGACGACCAGTTCCTCATCCGGGCCGGTCTGGTGGGGCTGCTGCGTGCCGCGCCCGGCATCGAGGTCGTCGGGGAGGCGGGGGACGGGGCGGAAGCCGTCGCGCTCGCCGCGACGACCCGGCCCGACGTGGTCCTGATGGACATCCGCATGCCCGGTATGAGCGGCATCGTGGCCACCGAGAAGATCCTCTCCGAGGCGCCCGAACCGCCGCCGCGCATCCTGGTGCTGACCACGTTCGACCTCGACGAGTATGTGTACGGGGCGCTGCGGGCCGGAGCGTCGGGCTTCCTGCTCAAGGACTCCGGGCCCGAGCGCCTGCTCGCCGCGGTGGCCGCCGTCGGGGGCGGCGACGCGCTCTTCGCGCCCAGCGTCACCTGCCGCCTCGTGGAGGCCTTTGCCCGGCAGGCAGGGGCCGGGGCCAAGGACCGCGCCGAACCGCCCGCCGATCTGCGGGCGTTGACCCTGCGCGAGGTCGAGGTGCTGAAGCTGATCGCCACGGGCCTGTCCAACACGGACATCGCCGACCGCCTCTACATCAGCGAGGCCACCGTCAAGACCCACCTCAACCGCACGATGTCCAAACTCGACCTGGACAGCAGGGCGCAGGCCGTGGTGGTGGCGTACGAGTCGGGCCTCGTCACGCCGGGCGGCGGTGGCGGAAGGCGCTGATCGCTGAGGCCCCGGTAACTGAAGGCGGCGCCCGTCCTCTCCCCCGTGGGAGGACGGGCGCCGCCGGTCTGCGGGGGGCCGCTCCAACGGGAACCAGCGTCATCCCCCCCGCGGAATCCGTACAAGGGATGCCTTGCCCCTGTGGCACGGAGGTGACCATTCCGCAGCGGTGTTCCCAGCCCGCAACAGGTGGCGGCGGGGCGCGGAAGGAACCACTTCGGGTCGCCCCGCCGTCATGTGGGCAGACAGCGCCGCCCCCGCCGTCACGGCCACCGTCGAGCCCCACCAGTACATTCGGGATCGATTGGGGCGTCCCGAGCTGCTGCCAGGGGTTCCGGATCGTGATGTGGGACAGCGATGGGACACTGGACGCCGGACCGCACGGAGTGCAACGGTGCACGCCCGTGGACCGAATGCCTCCGTGCGCCCTCGGTCCGGGAACTGACATCCTGACTTTGGGCATCCCTCTGGGTAGCCCATGACAGGAACAGCGGGGGCTGCCTCATGGGCGGAGCGGGGGGAACCACGCGCGGGGGCACGTTGGCACGTACGGGGGGATGAGGGGGAGCAATGCCTCGTTGGAAGGCGCTACCGGATGAGCTGGACGCGGAGGTCAGGGAGTTTGCCAGTCAGCTGCGCAGGCTCGTCGACCGCAGTGGTCTGAGCATTGCCGCGGTGTCGGACCGCACCGGGTACAGCAAGACGTCGTGGGAGCGTTATCTGAACGGGCGGCTGCTCGCTCCGAAGGGTGCGATCGTCGCGCTTGCCGAGGTGACGGGCACCAATCCCGTGCACCTCATCACCATGTGGGAGCTCGCGGAGCGTGCGTGGAGCCGCTCCGAGATGCGGCACGACATGACCATGCAGGCGATTCGGATCTCCCAGGCGCGGGCCGCGCTCGGCGAGCTGGGACCGAACCCGCCCAAGGGCAAGGGGAATGGCGGCGCCGCGCGCAACGGCGCCCCCGGCACCAGCGCCGGCACCGGCGGCGGTGTCGATTCCGCCGACCGCCCGGGCCGTCCCGGCGGGAGCGTCACCGGGGTCGCGGGTCCCGCGGGCGTCTCGCCCACGGTGCCGCCGCAGACGCCGTACGGAGGCGGAGCCGTGGGCGGCCAGGGCGCCGGGTCGGCGCCGTCCGGTCCGGCCGCTCCGGGGCGTGGCGCGGACTCGCCCGACCGGCAGCGGCGGCGCAGGAAGCTGACGATGTTCCTCGCGGGCGTCGTCGGCGCGCTCGTCGTCATAGCCGCCGCCGTCTTCCTGACCGGCGGCCTCGGCAAGGACGACAAGGGCGACGAGAGCGCCAAGCCGCCGGCGTCGCCGAGCACGAGCGAGAAGGACCTGCCCGCGGGTGTCGAGTGCACCGGCAAGAGCTGCACCGGCAAGGACCCGGAGACCATGGGCTGCGGCGGCGAGCTGGCTGGTACGACGACCCGCGCGACGGTGGGCAAGGCCGTGATCGAGGTCCGCTACAGCAAGACGTGCGGGGCGGCATGGGCGCGCATCACGCAGGCGGCCCCGGGCGACAAGGTCACGATCTCCGGCGACGGCGCCAAGCAGAACGGGACCGTGAACGCGGACTTCGACGCGTACACGCCGATGGTGGCCGTCAAGGACGGTGCTTCGGCGGAGGCGTGCGCGACCCTCAAGGCCGGCCAGACCGGCTGCACGAAGTAGGTGCAGCCGGGTCCGGACGTCGGGAGTGACCACCGGGAGGTGGCGGCCGCCAACACAGGGGGGGGAGCGCGGCGGCCGCCTGGGGGTGTGACCACTCCCGTGGGGGTACTCGTGCGTGTGCCCTGACCTACGCGAGACATGCCTGTCGATTTCGCGGAATTTTCTCGCAGGCCTCTGAGCCGCTGTTTCCCTGCGGATTTCCTCCCCCTGACTGCCGTCCGACGGCACGGCTGGATCTTTGTGGGGTGGGCCACACCCTCCCGGGGTTCGGGGGTAGGCGGGGCGCGATAGCCTGAGCGGCGGATCTCTCTTGATGCCAAGAGATCGATCATCGAGGGCGTCCTTGGGGATCCAGCACAAGGGGCAGGGACCCCCACCGCCAGCTGTCTTACGGAGATCGCCATGACCCGCACTCCCGTGAATGTCACCGTCACCGGCGCGGCCGGCCAGATCGGCTACGCGCTGCTCTTCCGCATCGCCTCGGGCCACCTGCTCGGCGCGGACGTGCCGGTCAACCTGCGACTGCTCGAGATCACGCCGGCCCTCAAGGCCGCCGAGGGCACCGCCATGGAGCTCGACGACTGCGCCTTCCCGCTGCTGAACTCGATCGAGATCAGCGACGACCCGAACGTCGCCTTCTCCGGCGCCAACGTCGCCCTCCTCGTCGGCGCCCGCCCCCGCACCAAGGGCATGGAGCGCGGCGACCTGCTCTCCGCCAACGGCGGCATCTTCAAGCCGCAGGGCAAGGCGATCAACGACAACGCCGCGGACGACATCAAGGTCCTCGTCGTGGGCAACCCGGCCAACACGAACGCGCTCATCGCGCAGGCCGCCGCCCCGGACGTACCGGCCGAGCGCTTCACCGCGATGACCCGCCTGGACCACAACCGCGCGCTCTCGCAGCTGTCGAAGAAGACCGGCGCCCCGGTCTCCGACATCAAGCGCCTCACCATCTGGGGCAACCACTCGGCCACCCAGTACCCCGACATCTTCCACGCGGAGATCGCCGGCAAGAACGCCGCGGACGTCGTGAGCGACCAGTCCTGGCTCGCCGACGACTTCATCCCGACCGTCGCCAAGCGCGGCGCGGCGATCATCGAGGCCCGTGGCGCGTCCTCGGCCGCCTCCGCCGCCAACGCCGCCATCGACCACGTCCACACGTGGGTGAACGGCACGGCCGCCGGTGACTGGACCTCCATGGGTATCCCGTCGGACGGTTCGTACGGCGTTCCGGAGGGCCTCATCTCCTCCTTCCCCGTCACCACCAAGGACGGCAAGTACGAGATCGTCCAGGGCCTGGACATCAACGAGTTCTCGCGTGCGCGCATCGACGCGTCCGTGCAGGAGCTCACCGAGGAGCGCGAGGCGGTTCGCGGCCTCGGCCTCATCTAGTACGCCCTCCCGTACGGCTCGGCTCGTACGGCAGCTCGTCCACCTCGCCCCCGGCGGCCGCTCGATCGGCAGCCGGGGGCGACGTGCGTCCCGGCCGGTAGCCGAAGGTGACCAGGGCCGCCGCGGCCACCACCGCGAGCCCCACGACCCGCAGGGCCGCCTCCATGCCGGAGGTGAATCCCGGGTGCGAGGCGAGGACCGTCCCCGTGACGGCCACCCCGAGTGCGGCGCCGACCTCGCGGGCCGAGGTGCCCAGGCCCGAGCCGAGCCCGGCCTGGTGCGGCGGCAGCGACGAGACGACGCCGAGGGTGAGCGCGGGCATGCACATCCCGGTGCCCGCCGAGATGACGAGCAGCCAGCAGGCGTACGCCGCGTAGGGCGTGCCCGCGTCCGCCGTGGACGCCCCGAGCAGGCCGAGCCCGATCAGGAGCAGTCCGCCGCCCACCAGCGGGCGCGGCCGGCGCGACCAGCGGGCGGCGAGCTTCGGGACCAGCACCATCCCCACGGTGAGCGGGATGATGGCGAGGCCCGCGCGGGCGGCGCCGTACCCCTTCACGTACTGCAGGTACTGCGAGTTGACGTAGAAGAGCGCGAAGAGGCCGAAGAAGGACGCGGCCGTGCCGAGGGTCGCCGAGCGCAGCCGGCGGGATCTGAAGACCCGCGGGTCGAAGAGCGGCGCGCGGGAGCGCAGGGCGTGCGCCACGAAGGCGCCGATGAGGGCCGCGCCCAGCGCGAACGCGACGAGGATGCGCGCCGACGTCCAGCCGTACATGGGGCTCTCGATGATGCCGAAGAGCACCGCGAGCAGCCCGCCGGTGAGGAGGACCGCGCCGACGGGGTCGACAGCGGCATCGGGTGACGTCTCCGTACGGGGCGCGGTGCGCGCCACGGCGAGGGCGAGCAGCGCGGCGAGCGGCACCATCAGCCAGAACAGCGCGCGCCACGGCAGGTACTGGCCGATGAGGCCGCCGACCGCGTTCCCGGCGAAACCGCCGAGCCCGGCGGCGAGGGCCCAGGAGGCGACGGCCCGCGGCCGCTGCTCGGGCGTGGCGGTGCGCACCAGGATCGACATGGTCGCGGGCATGATCAGCGCGGCCCCGGCGCCGGAGACACCGCGTCCGGCGATCAGCTGGACGGGTCCGGTGGCGAGCGCGCTGACCGTGGCGCCCAGGGCGAAGAGGCCGATCCCGCAGAGCAGCGCGCCCTTGCGGCCGTACCGGTCGCCGAGTGCGCCCGCCGGGATGAGCAGCCCCGCGAAGACGATGACGTACGCGTCGACCGTCCACAGCAGTTCGCTGGACGAGGGGGCGATGGACGACGAACTCAGCTGCGGGATCAGGAGGTTGATGGCGGCGACCATGCCCTGCGCGACGAGCACGCAGGCGCAGAGCGTCAGTTCGGCCGAGCGCTTGAGGCGGTTCGGGGCAGGCGAGGGCAAGGCTCCTCCAAGGAGCGTCAGGGGTCGTGGTGCGGGGGGTCCTGCCACCGTAGGCTCGGTGCTTACCTGATCTCCAGTGCAACCTTTGCAAGGGATGAATGCGTGTGACGCAATCCGAACCGGGCCCTCCCGGCAGCGGCCTCGACCTCAACCTCCTGCTCGCCCTCGACGTGCTCCTCGACGAGGAGAGCGTCTCCGGCGCCGCCCGCCGTATGCACCTGTCGGAGCCCGCGATGAGCCGCACCCTGGGCCGCATCCGCAAGGCCCTCGGCGACCCCGTCCTCGTGCGGGCAGGACGGCAGATGGTGCCCACCCCGCACGCGCTCGCCGTCCGGGCCGAGGTGGGCGCCGTGGTGGAACGGGCGCGGGCGCTGTTCGCCGGTCCCGGCGCGGCCGATCTGCGCACCGTGTCCCGCACCCTCACCGTCCTCGGGCAGGACTCGATCGCCGCCGCCTACGGCCCCGCGCTGTTCGCCCGCGCCGCCGCCGAGGCGCCCGGCGTCCGCATCCGCTTCCTCGGCGAGAGCCACGTGGACGCGCCCGTGCTGCGCGAGGGTACGGCCGACCTGGAGGCCGGGGTGATCGACACGGTCGCGCCCGAGGTGCGGGTGGAGCGGCTGCGCGACGACCGGATGCTGGGCGTCGTGCGCCCTGGACACCCGCTGCTCCAGGGTGAGTTGACCGCCGAGCGGTTCGCCGCCGCGGACCACATCACGGTCTCCAGGAGGGGCAGGCTGCACGGGCCGCTGGACGCCGCCCTCGCCGAACGGGGGCTCGAGCGCCGGGTGGTGGGCAGCGTCGGGACGTATCCCTCGTCGCTCTTCATCCTCCTGCGCACCGATCTGGTGGGCCTGGCCGTCTCCTGGGCGCTTCCCCTGACGGACACCCTCGGCCTGGTCACCTTCGAGATCCCCCTCGGCCTGCCGGTGCTCCCGCTGGGCATCGCCTGGCACCCCCGGCACGACGCGGACCCGGCCCACGCGTGGCTGCGGCAATGCGTGCGGGACCTGCTCGCGGAGGCCCCCGCCCGCACAACGGCCGAGGATTCACTTATTCGAGGGGCATAATCACCTTTCTGTGGCCGTTGGGTACACGCTCAGTTACGATCCAATTCCGCTTCATCCCAACGGAGTTGGCCATGGCAGCTCACACCGAGGCCACCAGACTGCTGTGCGCCGGTGTCCATCTGGACGCGGTGTTCCGCAGGCGGGTCGTCTCCGAACTCGTCGGCCATGCGGAGCGCCCCGTGGCGCCGCCGCTCGGTGCCGATGTGCTTCCGGTGCTCGCGCACGCGCTGCGCGCCCGGCGCGAGGAGCTGTTCACCGCGCTGCTCCTGGCAACCGTGTGGATCGGGTTCCTCGTCACCGACGCGGTGATGGTCTGGGACGCGCTCGAAGACGCCCAGGGCGGCAAGTCGGGCGTCTCCGGCATCGACCTCGCGCTGCTCGCCTTCGACCCGGACGACCTCGTGGACACGGGACCCGACGGCACGTTCGGCTCCTTCGTGCCGGGCGGCTGGGCGATCGCGTACGCCGTGGTGGTCGCGTCGCTGTGGCTCGCGCGGGTCGTCTCCGGCCGGGGCACGGACGGCGGGATCCTGCGGCGGGTGGAACTGCCCGGACCGCTGGCCTGGCTGCGGCGCCGGATCGGCTGGCTGGTGACCGCGTTCGTGTGGTGGTGCGCCGCGGCGTACGTGTACTCCGCGCTCGCCGTGATCAGGGACACCCCGTACCCCGTGATCTTCCCGCTGCTCATCGCGGCCGTGGTGTGGCGCCACCAGTTCCTGCGCAAGCGGACCCTGCGCACCCAGCTCGCCCGGCAGGCCTTCGCCGAGACCGAACAGCCCGCCGTCCCGCGCCGGTTCTCGCGCATCGTCGACTGCATCCACCGCGAGCAGAACGCCCCGGTCACCCTCTACGACGCGAACCGCCCCTTCGTCGGCGCCGGAAAGCCCCGCAAACCGTGGTCGGTCGTCCTTGAGCTGCAGCGCGCCGAGAAGGAGAAGGAGCGGGACGCCGGGGTGCCTCCGCAGCGCGCGTACGAACCGCTCGCCGCCCGTGAGGTCATCAAGATGATCGAGCCGCGTCTGAAGGATCTGCGCAGGTCAGCCGCGGCCAGCAGCGTGGACCGGCTGCGGGACCTGGAGATCGAGGAGTTCGTCTACCTCCCGGCGGGCGCGGGCCGCGACGAGCAGCTCTACACCGGACACGGGTACGAGACCGCGGGGCTCTACGACGCCGGCCAGGCGGCCCGGCATCTCGAACGGGCGGCCGGTGAGGGCGGGGAGGCGCGCCGTCACTTCCTGCGGATCCGGGTCGGCGCCTGGAACGAACAGGTCGTCGTCTCGCTCCTGGTCCGGGTGCACACCCAGGGCGGCATGCTGGTCCTCGAAGTGGTGCCGCACGTGCTCGGGCCGATCGTCCCCGAGTTCCGCGAGGTCGACACGATCGTGGCCCGCGAGCCGGAGGGTCCCGTCCGCGACGCCCTGCGCGCCTGCGTCGACGGCCCCGCGGTCGGTGTGGCGATCGGCATCGCCGCCCTGCGCGCACTGCCCTCGCTCGTCCCCTCGTTCCGGCTCTGGCTCGCGCAGCCCGAGGGACCCGTCGCCGCGCCACCGGCGGCGCGCGCCCTGCGGGTCGCATGCGACTGGCTCGGGATCGGCGCCCCCGCAGAGGCGCCGCCGGACGCCCCGGTGGTCTCGCTGCGCCAACTGGCCAGCACCGACGACCTCTCGCTCTTCCAGGAGATGGACGTCGCCCGCTATATCCGCACCCTCCAGGACCGCATCGGCGAGGGCGTGCGCGACGCGCTGCGGGCCGGCGGCTTCCGTACGGACCGACTGGAACAGAACATCACGCAGATCAACAACAGCGGGGTCTACATCACGGAGATGTCCGGCGGCGCGATCGCCACCGGCTCCCACGGCCGGGCCACGCACACCGAGAGGAGCACGGCATGAGCGGCGAGCAGGACACCGGCGGCGGGGCGCACGTCCAGATCGGCTCGATCACCGGCGGCTCCCAGGCCTTCGGTTCGCACGGCACGGCCGAGTCCACCAACCACACGGTGGTGGTGGCCGATCCGAAGCAGCAGCACCTGCTCACCCAGGTCCGCGCACTGCGCGGCGAACTGGCCCGGGCCGAGGGGCGCACGGCCGGCGACGAGGCGCTCGACGCCGAACTGGGCGAGGTGGAGGGGGAGATCGGCCGCGCGGGCCGCAGTGACGCCGGACTGCTCGGCAGGCTCCGCACCCGCCTGGAGCAGTACGGCGCCGCCGCCGCGACAGCCGCCTCCGTGACGGCCGTCCTCCAGGCGATCGCCCAGGTCACGGGCTGAGGGACGAGCGGTGCGGATCTTCGACGCCGACCGCCAGGAGTGGGTCGGCCACGAGCAGGAGCAGCGGATCGCCGAGCTCCACGGCCGGGACGCGGTGCGCCAGGGCAAGGCTCTGCGCGGTGTCGTGACGGTTCTCGCCGTGTGCGGTCTGGGCTTCGGGGCGTGGGCGCTCGGCTGGAAGGACGAGCCCCGCCCGACGGGGTACTTGACGGTTCTGGAGCAGCCTTCGAAGAGCGCGGGCACCGGCGTCGAGGGCGACACCGCGGCCCCGTCCCCCGAGGGAGTGCCGCCCGCCCCGTACGAGGAGGTGTTCGACGAGGAGGGCTTCAGGCTCGCGGTGCCGCGGGGGTGGGTCCGTGACCTGGTCGAACCGGCCGAGGGCTTCAACGTCGTCAACTACCGCAGCCCGAAGGGAGACGGGCGGCTCCAGGTGTACCGGGTGGGGGAGTCGTCCCCGTACTCCTCGCTGCGGACCTGGCTGGACGAGACCCCGATGCCCGGCGGCTTCGACCAGCTCGGCCCGCTGGAGCGCACGGACGACGACGGCCGCCCCGCGGCCCGCGTCGAGTACGTGGCCGACACGTTCAAGGGCGAGCCCGACGCCGGCCCGTGGCACGTCATCGACCATCGCTTCGAGGCGGTGGACGGCCAGTTGTACGCCCTGGCGGTGTACGGCTCCGACGCGGACGGCAGGGACGACGAGGAGGAGTTTCTGTCCACCGCCCTGTCGTGGTTCTGCCCGCCGGGCGAGACCTGCCCCAAGCCTTGATCACCACCACCTGCAGCCTGTTGCCAACCTGCTCGCAGATGTAGTACTTCTTATACATGAGTGAGCAGGTGCACAACAGGTTGGCGATGGTGCGCGCGGAGCGGAAGGTGTCGCGCCAGAGCCTGGCCGAGGCAGTGGGGGTCCACTACCAGACCATCGGCTACATCGAGCGCGGGCAGTACAACCCGAGCCTCGACCTGGCGCTGAAGATCGCGGTGTTCTTCGGGCTGCCGGTGGAGGCACTGTTCTCCCTGGAGCCGTTCCGCCCGCTCACGGACGAGGTCTACGGGAGGAGTCAGGGATGACGGGCCAGCAGGTGCGGGAGACGGGGGCGCAGCGGATGACCGGCTACGACCGGCGGATGTTCGCGCTCATGAACCGGCGCGAGGCCGCGCCGATGTACGCCACCGCCGTGCGCAGGCGCATCGCGGTCGGCGCCCACATCGCGCTGACCGTGGCGAGCGTCGCGGCCTGGCTGCTCACGGTCGTCGGCGACCAGCGCTGGGCGATGTGGACGATGCTCGCGCTGCTGCTGCCGTGGTGCGTCGCCACCGGCGTCATCAACGGCGCCACGCGCGGCCTCCTCGAACTGCGTGAACGCGCGCTCGACGAGCGGCAGCGCGCGGAGCGCGTCCGCGTCGCGGCGCGTGCCCGTCAGGTCATGCTGTGGCTGCTCCTGGTGGCCGCTGGTGGTGCCGGATTCGCCGCCTACCAAGGATGGGACGCCGAAGGGCTGCTCTTCCCGGCGCTGTTCACCGCGTTCGTCGTGCACTGGCTGATGCCGCTGTGGGTGGCGGGGCTCGCCGTGCAGGACGAGCCCGCGGACCTCGACGAGACCGACTGACGGGCCCTCGGGCCGAGTTCCGGCCATTCCCTGTATAGCGCCACCTCACCGGACAAACCCTTCTTCCTGCGTACGTTTCTCCCCAGGTGCCTGCACGCGCAGTGACACAGCGCACTTTCAGTTATGTAATGCGCATGGTTTCTCCACCCGGGGGCATGTGCCCCCGGCTACCGCGGGTGACCGGCGGGGCGAATGACAGGAACGGAAGGCAAACGGGACGTGTCCGCACAACAGACCATCCATGTGGGCGGAGAGTGGCGAAACGCCCTCTCCGGCGCCACACGCGAGATCCTCGACCCGGCTGATGCCAAGCCGTTCGCGCTGATCGCCGAAGGCGGCACCGAGGACACCGACGCGGCCATCGCCGCCGCACGCGAGGCGTTCGACCACGGACCGTGGCCGGCCACGCCCGTCGCCGAACGGGCCGCACTGCTGCGCCGCGTGGCGGACCTCCTCGTACGCGACCGGGAGAAGATCGGGCTCCTGGAGAGCCGCGACGCCGGCAAGACCGTCGAGGAGGGCCGCGTCGACGTCGACTGCGTCGCCGACGCCTTCCGCTACTTCGCCGACCTGGTGATCGGCGAGGGCGCGGGCCGTGTGGTCGACGCCGGGTCCGACGACATCCACAGCGTCGTCGTGCACGAGCCGGTCGGCGTCTGCACGATGATCACGCCCTGGAACTATCCGCTCCTGCAGGCCAGCTGGAAGGTCGCCCCCGCGCTCGCCGCGGGCAACACCTTCGTCATCAAGCCGAGTGAGGTCACTCCGCTGACGACGGTCGCGCTGATCGAGCTGCTCGTCGAGGCGGGCCTCCCGGCCGGTGTCGCCAACATCGTGACCGGCCCCGGCCACACCGTCGGCGCGCGCCTCTCCGACCACCCCGACGTCGACCTGGTCTCCTTCACCGGCGGCCTCGTCTCCGGCACCAAGGTCGCGCAGGCCGCCGCCCTCGGCGTCAAGAAGGTCGCCCTCGAACTCGGCGGCAAGAACCCGAACGTCGTCTTCGCCGACGCCTGCGCCACCGAAGAAGGCTTCGACACCGCCGTCGACCAGGCACTCAACGCGGCCTTCATCCACAGCGGGCAGGTCTGCTCCGCCGGTGGCCGCCTCATCATCGAGGAGTCGGTGCGCGAGCGCTTCGTCGCCGAACTCGCCCGCCGCGCGAGCCGCATCAAGCTGGGCCGCGGCACCGAGGACGGCGTGGAGTGCGGCCCGCTCGTCTCGCAGCAGCAGCGCGAGAAGACCGAGATGTACGTCGCCTCCGCGCTGGAGGAGGGCGCGGTCCTGCGCACCGGCGGCAAGCGCCCCGAGCCCAGCGACGTGCGCCCCGCGACCGGCTACTTCTACGAGCCGACCGTCCTTGACCAGTGCCACCGCGAGATGCGCGTCGTCCGCGAGGAGGTCTTCGGCCCGGTCCTGACCGTCGAGACCTTCCGCACCGAGGACGAAGCGGTCGCGCTCGCCAACGACACCGAGTACGGTCTCGCGGGTGCCGTCTGGACCAATGACGCGGGCCTCGGTCGCCGCATGGCGCGGCGCCTGCGCCACGGCACGGTCTGGATCAACGACTTCCACCCCTACCTGCCGCAGGCCGAGTGGGGCGGCTTCGGCAAGAGCGGCGTCGGCCGCGAGCTCGGACCCGCCGGACTCGCCGAGTACCGCGAGTCCAAGCACATCTACCAGAACCTCGCACCGCAGCCGGTCCGCTGGTTCGCGGGCTGAGGCCCGACTCACGAAGGCGTGCGCGGGGGCGGCAGTCCCGCCCCCGCGCACGTATCCATGTCTGTACGTCCGAGCACTCCCCGCTCACTACGCGCAAGCACTTTGCACCACACCTCGCAGGAAGAGGAGCAGCACGCATGGCTGAGACCACTGAGTACGACTACGTCATCGTCGGCGGCGGCACCGCCGGTTCGGTGATCGCATCCCGCCTCACCGAGGACCCGGACGTCACCGTCGCCGTCATCGAGGGCGGCCCCAGCGACATCGACCGCGAGGACGTCCTCACGCTGCGCCGCTGGCTCGGCCTGCTCGGCGGCGACCTCGACTACGGGTACACGACCACCGAGCAGCCGCGCGGCAACTCGCACATCCTGCACAGCCGCGCCAAGGTCCTCGGCGGCTGCTCGTCGCACAACACCCTGATCTCCTTCAAGCCGCTGCCCTCCGACTGGGACGAGTGGGAAGAGGCGGGCGCCACCGGCTGGGGCTCCGCCGCGATGGACCCCTTCTTCGGCAAGCTGCGCAACAACATCGTGCGCGTCGCCAAGAAGGACCAGAACCAGATCGCCACCGACTGGGTCGAGGCGACGAAGAGCGCGCTCGGCGTCCCCGAGGTCGTCGGCTTCAACGACAAGCCCTTCGACGAGGGCGTCGGCTTCTTCGACCTCTCGTACCACCCGGAGAACAACAAGCGCTCCTCCGCCTCCGTCGCCTACCTCCACCCCCACATGGAGGCCGGTGACCGCCCCAACCTCCGGCTGCTCCTGGAGACGTGGGCCACCAAGCTGGAGCTCGACGGCAAGACCGCGCGCGGCGTCCACATCCGTACGAAGGACGGCGTCGAGCAACTGCTCACCGCCCGCCGCGAGGTCCTCGTCTGCGCGGGCGCCGTCGACACGCCGCGTCTGCTCATGCACTCCGGCATCGGCCCCGCCAAGGACCTCGAAGCCCTCGGTATCCCCGTCGTGCACGACCTGCCGGGCGTCGGCGAGAACCTCATCGACCACCCCGAGTCGGTCATCGTCTGGGAGACGAACGGGCCGATCCCCGGCAACTCCGCGATGGACTCCGACGCGGGCCTGTTCGTGAAGCGGGACCCGGACCACAAGGGTCCTGACCTGATGTTCCACTTCTACCAGATCCCGTTCACGGACAACCCGGAGCGCCTGGGCTACGAACGCCCGGAGCACGGCGTCTCGATGACGCCGAACATCCCCAAGTCCCGTGCGCGCGGCCGTCTCTACCTGACGTCGGCCGACCCGGAGGCCAAGCCCGCCCTCGACTTCAGGTACTTCGAGGACGAGGGTGACTACGACGGCCGGACCCTGGTCGACGGCATCAAGCTGGCCCGCAAGGTCGCGCAGGCCGAGCCGTTCGCCAAGTGGCTCAAGCGTGAGGTGTTCCCCGGCCCCGACGTCACCGACGACGCCGAGATCAGCGAACTCGTGCGCAAGGCCGCACACACCGTGTACCACCCCGCCGGAACCTGCCGAATGGGCGCTTCCGCTGATGAACTTGCTGTAGTCGACCCGGAGCTGCGGATTCGCGGCCTTGCGGGAATCCGAATCGCGGACGCATCCGTCTTCCCGACGATGCCTGCCGTGAACCCGATGATCGGAGTGCTCATGGTCGGGGAGAAGTGTGCCGAGATGCTGGGTGGTGAAGGCCGATGAGTGAGGTCTCAGTGAACAAGACGGACGACACGACGCGGGACGACGCGACGCGACAGGAGTCCGGCCAAGGACCCGTCTTCGCCGTCGACAACCTCTGGAAGGTCTTCGGGCCGAAGGCGGACCGGATACCGGGCGACACCTCGGTGCACGGGCTCACCCCCGCCGAACTCCGGGCGCAGACAGGCTGCACCGCAGCTGTGCGCGATGTGTCCTTCGAGGTGAAGAAGGGCGAGGTCTTCGTCGTCATGGGCCTGTCCGGCTCCGGCAAGTCGACGCTCGTCCGCTGCCTGACCCGCCTCATCGAGCCGACCTCCGGCTCCGTCGTCATCGACGGCGAGGACGTCCTGGCCATGGACAAGAACCGGCTGCGCGAACTGCGCAGGCACCGCGCCTCCATGGTCTTCCAGAACTTCGGCCTCCTGCCGCACCGCACCGTCCTCGACAACGTCGCGTACGGCCTGGAGATCCAGGGCATGGGCAAGGCCGAGCGCCGCGCGAAGGCCATGGAGGTCGTCGCCAAGGTCGGCCTCGACGGTCTCGAGCAGCGCAGGCCGGGGCAGCTCTCCGGTGGTCAGCAGCAGCGTGTGGGCCTGGCCCGCGCCCTCGCCGTCGACCCCGAGGTCCTCCTCTTCGACGAGCCGTTCAGCGCCCTCGACCCGCTGATCCGCCGCGACATGCAGGAAGAAGTCATCCGCCTGCACCGCGAAGAGGGCCGCACGATGGTCTTCATCACCCACGACCTCTCCGAGGCCCTGCGCCTCGGCGACCGCATCATGCTGATGCGGGACGGCGCGGTCGTGCAGCTCGGCACCCCCGAGGAGATCGTCTCCAGGCCCGCCGACGACTACGTACGCGACTTCGTCCGTGACGTCCCGCGCGAGCAGGTCATCCCGGTGCGCAGCGCGATGCGTCCCGCGGAGGGCGACGAGGCGACCACGGGCGTCGCTCTCAGCCCGGACACCCTCGTCGTCGACGCCATCGAGGCCGTCGCGCGCAGCGGCGAGCACTGCCGGGTCGTCGACAACGGACGCACGCTGGGCGTCGTCGACCACGCTCGACTGCTCGCGGTGGTCGCCGGGATCAACGGCGATGCCGAGGGCAGGGAGGTGGCGGCCGTATGAGTGCCGCCGACACCTCCGTCCTGGAGAAGAAGGACCGCGCCCCGCAGGAGCCCGCCGTCCCGCCGACGCCGGGCCTGGCCGCCCGGTTCGCCGCCCGGCCCAAGGTGGTCGTCCTTGTCGCCGCCGTGCTCGTTGCCGTGGTCAGCGCGTTCCTGGTCAGCCACAGTGCCTGGCCCAGCGGCTGGACGTTCGACGTCAGGTCCCCGCTGAGCGACGCGGAGACCTGGCTCGAGGACAACCGCGACACCCACTGGATCTTCCTGTACTTCCTGCTGCACATCAGCAATGCCGCACAGGGTTCCGTCGACGGACTCGTCAGTCTCTTCGAGACGCTCGGAGTCTTCGGCGTGACCTTCGCCGCGGTGCTGATCGCCTGGGTGGCGGGCGGCGCGGACCTCAGCCGCCGGGCGCTGCGCACCGCGGGCACCGCGCTCGCGGCCTTCGTCGTCATCGGCCTGCTCGGCATGTGGGAACCGGCGATGGAGACCCTCGCCCTGATGGTGGCCTGTGTCGCCGTCGCGGCCCTCGTCGGAGCGCTGCTCGGACTCTGGGCCGGTCTCTCGGAGCGGGGTCAGCGCATTCTGAACCCCGTCTTCGACACCATGCAGATCCTGCCCGCCTTCTCCTATCTGCTGCCCTTCGCGCTGATCTTCGGCGTCGACGTGCCGCCCGCCTTCGTCGCCACGGTCATCTACGCGGCTCCGCCGATGGCCCGCCTCACCGCGCTCGGCCTGCGCGGCGCCGACGAAGCCGCGCTGGAGGCGTCGGCCTCCCTCGGCGCGAGCGCCTGGCAGCGGCTGTGGACCGCGCGCCTGCCGCTCGCCCGCAAGCAGATGCTGCTCGGCCTCAACCAGACGATCATGATGTGTCTCTCGATGGTCGTGCTCGCCTCGGTGGTCGGCGTCGGCGGCCTGGGCGGCGAGATCTACACCGCGATCTCCACCGTGGACACCGGCCTCGCGCTGGCGCCCGGCATCGCGATCGTGCTGATCGCCATCTGGCTGGACCGCACCACGGGTGCCGTGGGCGAACGGCTCGACTCCCCGAGCGCCGGCAGGGGCGGCAAGAAGACCGGGCTCATCTGGCTCGGCGTCGTCATCGCGACCGCCGTGGGCTCCGTACTGGGTTCCGTGCTGGGCAAGGAGGAGTGGCCCGACGAGTGGGTCGTCGCCTTCGCGAACCCGGTCAACTCCGCGGTGGACTGGATCGAGCACACCTTCGGCTCCGGTGTCCCCGTCGTGGGCGGCACGATCACGATGGCGTCGAACTTCGCCACGTACGTCATCAACCCGATCCGCGACGGCCTCGAAGCCACTCCCTGGTGGGCGCTGGCCCTGGTCGTCGGTGTTCTCGCCTTCCTGGCGGGCCGTTGGTGGTCCGCCATCACCGCGGTGCTCTCCCTGGGCGTCATCGGCGGCATGGGCCTGTGGACCCGGTCGCTCGACACGCTCTCCGTGGTCCTCACGGCCCTGGTGGTCACCCTGCTGCTCGGCTTCGCCATCGGTGTCTTCGCGGCACGGGTCGGCTGGGTGGAGCGGGCGATCCGGCCGGTGCTCGACGCCCTGCAGACGATGCCGCAGTTCGTCTACATGATCCCGGCGATCGCGCTGTTCCACGGCGGTCGCACCGCCGGTGTCGTGGCGGCCGTGCTCTACGCACTGCCCGCGGTCATCCGCATCACCACGCAGGGCGTCAACCAGATCGACCCGTCGGCCCTGGAGGCGTCCCGTTCGCTCGGTGCCACCACGGGTCAGCAACTTCGCGGGGTGCAGCTTCCGTTGGCGCGCTCGTCGCTCCTGCTGGCCGTCAACCAGGGCGTCGTACTCGTCCTGTCGATGGTCGTGATCGCCGGAATGATCGGCGCCGGCGGCCTCGGCGTGCAGGTGGTCACGGGCCTGGCCAAGGACGACCTGCCGCTCGGCCTGACCGCCGGTGTCGCGATGGTGTGCCTCGGCGTGCTGCTCGACCGGGTCTCGCAGCCGGGCGCGAAGGTGAAGGAAAACGCCCTGCGCTGACCCCGGGCGCCGGGGGCGGGCCCACCGCGCCGCGCCTCGACTCCCCGCATACTTCTGCTACTCCTGCTAGGTAAGGGAAGAATCTCGTGAAGCACAGCAAGCGGATAAGCACCAGTCTCATCGCAGGCATCGCTGCCCTCGGCATGGTCGGCCTCAGCGCCTGCGCCGCCGACACCAAGAAGTCGGGCAACAGCGACGAGGTCACGATCACCGTTCCGTCCTGGGTCGGCGCCCGCGCCAACGCCGAGGTCGCCAAGGTGATCCTCGAGGACGAGCTGGACGTCAAGAAGGTCAACCTCAAGACGATGGACGAGCCCATCGCCTGGGACGCCCTGAACAGCGGCAAGGCCGACGTCATCATGGAGGACTGGAACGGCCAGCCCGACAAGCAGAAGCTCTACATCGACAAGAAGAAGTCGGTCGTCAGGGGCGGCGACCTCGGTGTCGTCGGGCACATCGGCTGGTTCGTCCCGAAGTACTACGCGGACAAGCACCCCGAGATCCTCGACTACAAGAACCTGAACAAGTTCGCCAAGGACTTCAAGACCTCGGAGTCGGGCGACAAGGGCGAGTTCATCGGTGCGGCCCCCTCGTACACGACGTACGACCAGTACCTCATCAAGAACCACAAGCTGAACTTCCACATCAAGGAAACCGGCAACGAAGCCGCGCAGATCAAGGAAATCCAGTCGAAGTACGAGGCCAAGACGCCGTTCATCACCTACTGGTGGGAGCCGCTGTGGGCCAACGTCGACCTGGACATGGTCGAGGTGAAGCTCCCCAAGTACACCGAGGGCTGCAACGAGCCGAAGACCGAGACCAAGTGCGGCTATGACAACAATCAGCTGCAGAAGTACCTGAACGCCGACTTCGCCAAGGACGGCGGCGACGCGGCCGAGTTCCTGAAGAACTTCAAGTGGGACAACGACCAGCAGAACGAGGTCGCCAAGTCCATCGCCAAGGACAAGATGACGGGCGAGGCCGCGGCCAAGAAGTGGGTCAAGGAGAACAAGGACGTCTGGGAGAAGTGGCTCCCGAAGAAGTAGTGACGCGGCGATTGATGTGACGCCGCACAGCGCGATGACCGCTGTGCCGGCGTAGCCGTGACGATGGTGCCGGTCCCCTCGGGGTCGGCACCATCGGCATGTGTGAGGCCTCTGATCTGGGGCGTTGCACTTTTGTGCAATAGCGGAGCCGTACGTCTCCTCCTACGGTGGGCGATGTTCATGTCAAACCCTCAAGAGAGCTGGTGGACGCGTATGAAACTCCCTCGCCGCGTGAGTACGTCGGTGGGCGCACTCGCCGTCGGCACCGCCGTGCTGGTGCCGATGATCGGCAGCGGCTCGGCCCAGGCCGCACCCGCAGCTCCCTCCGCCGCGGCGTCTGTCTCCGGCTCGGCGTCCGGATCCGACTCCGGTGCGGTCGCCGCGGCGGGCGGGTTCCACTCGAAGAAGGGCACGCTCAAGTGCCGTAAGCCCGGCGAGACGGCCTGGATCTGGGACTCGGCGGCGGGCCGCTCGCGGGTGTCGTGGAAGCCGGCCGGCGGCCGGCTGGTGTCCCGGGTGTGGAAGCACTCGCACGACGGCATCTCGACGCGGACCGTTCCGACGTGGCGCAAGTCCGTCACATGGAAGGTCACTTCGGTATACGGGAACAAGAAGAACCTGAGCAAGGTGTACGGCTACTGCAGCACGCAGGGCTGGCGCGTGGGCAAGGCGTCGGACCGCCTCAGCCAGAAGAAGTCCGGCACCAAGACCTGCCCCGCGGGGAAGGTCGTCTACATCTCGTCCGGCGGGATCGGCAACCTCAAGCACCGGTTCAAGTCGACCGGGGGCGGGGCGCTGCACACGCACAACTTCGGCGGTTCCCAGCAGGTCCTGGTGACGGAGCGCGCGACACCCACCGAGATGCGCTCGGTGAAGTGGCGGGTCGAGGCCTGGAGCATCAAGAACAGCATCCCGAACGCGCAGGTCGGGCGGGTCAAGGCGTCCTGCATCAGCAAGTACTAGCACTGGTCGGCACTGACGCCGTGTGAGCTGCCCGGCGGCAGGGGCGGACTCATGTGCTGCGCGCCGGGCTCCCTTCGCGAAGGGAGCCCGGCGCCGTCACGTCTGCTTCAGGCCGCCCGCGATCTCCCGCAACGCCTCCGTCGCACGGATCAGCAGGCCGGGGCCGAACGTGATGCGCGTGGCGCCGAGTTCGCCCAGTTCGCCCAGTTTCCGCAGCGACGGGCCGTCCGCCTTCGCGCCCACGTTGATGGGGCCCTCGATGCCCGCCCGCAGCTGCGGCAGCGCCTCCGGCGGCGCGAAGATCGGGTAGACGCAGTCCGCGCCCGCCGCCACATAGAGGCGGGCCCGCTCGACGGCGGCGCCCGGATCCGCGACTCCCCGGAGGAACGTATCCACGCGGGCGTTGATGAACACCCCGTCGCCCGCGGCGGCACGCACCTCCGCCAGCCGCTCCGCCTGCTCGTGCGGATCCCTGAGGACCCCGTCCGTCGAGTCCTCCAGGTTGCAGCCCACCGCGCCCGTCGCCAGGAGCCGCTCCACCAGCTCCTTCGGCGGCAGCCCGTAGCCGTCCTCGATGTCCGCGGACACCGGCACGGATGCGGGGACCGACCGCACGATCCGGGCCACCGCCGCGAACATCTCGTCCACCGGCACCTCCCCGTCCGCGTACCCGAGCGACGCCGCGACCCCCGCGCTCGGCGTCGCGAGAGCGGGGAAACCGGCCTCGGCGAAGACCCGCGCGCTGGCCGCGTCCCAGGGTCCCGGCAGGACCAGCGGGTCACCGGGCGCGCGCCCATGGTGCAGGGCGCGGAAGTCGTCCACGAGGCTCATGGCGTGTACCCGCCCGGCTCGATACGGCGGCTGACCATCACCCGGTTCCAGCTGTTGATGACGGTGATCACCCCGATGAGATGGGCGAGTTCGGACTCGTCGAAGTGCTTGGCCGCCGCCTCGTACGCCTCGTCCGGGACGAACCCGTCCGTCAGGACCGTCACCGCCTCGGTCAGCGCGAGAGCGGCCCGCTCCCGCTCGCTGAAGAGCTCGCCCGCCTCCGGCCACGCGTTGAGGAGGGCGATCCGCTTGGCGCTCTCGCCGTTCCGCACGGCGACGTCCACATGCATGTCCAGACAGAACGCGCACGCGTTGATCTGCGAGGCCCGCATCATCACGAGCTCGGCGAGCACGGGATCGCCGAGCCCCTTCTTCGCCGCCGCGCTCAAGGCGGCCAGGGCGGACCCGAAGCGCTTGTCGAGATGAGTAGTCCGGGCGCTGTGGTCGGTACGAGCGGTCACTTGTGGTCTCCGGCCTTGTAGTGGCCCGGCACCTGTCGCGTCGAGACGCCGAAGCGGTTCCACGCGTTGATCACCGTGATCGCGGCGATGAGCTGCGTCAGTTCCTGCTCCTCGAAGAGGGCCGCGGCCTTGTCGTACACCTCGTCCGGCACGAAGCCGTCCGTCAGGACGGTGATCGCCTCGGTCAGCGCGATCGCGGCGACCTCCTTCGCGGTGTAGAAGTGCTGCGACTCCTCCCACGCGCTGAGCTGGATGATCCGCTCCACGCTCTCGCCCGCCGCGAGGGCGTCCTTGCTGTGCATGTCGACGCAGAGCGCGCAGTGGTTGATCTGCGAGGCGCGGATCTTGACGAGCTCCAGGATCACCGGGTCGACGCCCTTACGGGCGGCCGCGTCGAGCCGGACCATCTCCTTGAAGACCTCGGGCGCCTGCGCGTGCCAGTCGAGGCGGGGCGTGTGCTCGTGGACGTATTCCTTGGAGTGCGCCGGTACGGGGGTGTCTGTGGGGCTGTCTACCGGGCTGTCTATGGCGGTGCTCTCGTTCGTCGTCATGACATCGACCGTACGGGGGGAGTAGCCCACAGGTATGGTCCATTCCCATGGAAGAATCCTGGGCCACTTTGGGCGTCGACCTCCACCTGGAGAGGTGGGGAGAGGCGACGCGCTCCGGCGTGCGCAAGGGCCTCACGGACGCCCTGCGCGAGGCGGTGCGCGGCGGCAGGCTCGCCCCCGGCATCCGCCTCCCCTCGTCCCGCTCCCTCGCCGTCGACCTGGGCATCGCCCGCAACACCGTCGCCGACGCCTACGCGGACCTCGTCGCCGAGGGCTGGCTCACCGCACGCCAGGGCTCGGGCACCCGCGTCGCCGAGCGCGCCGTGCCCCGCCCCGCCGAACCCGCGCCGCGCCGCAGGGCCGTCGGCGGTCCGACGTACGACCTGATGCCGGGCACCCCCGACCTCTCCACGTTCCCGCGCGCCGCCTGGCTCAAGGCCGCGCGCCGGGCCATGGCCGCCGCCCCGAACGACGCGCTCGGCTACGGCGACCCGCGCGGCCGCGTCGAACTGCGCACCGCCCTCGCCGACTACCTCTCCCGGGCCCGCGGCGTGCACACGGACCCGGACCGCATCGTCATCTGCGCCGGGTTCGCGCAGGGCCTGAGCCTGCTGGGCGGAGTACTGCGGGCCCGCGGTCTGCGGGAGGTGACGGTCGAGTCGTACGGCCTGGACGTGCACTGGAATCTGCTGAAGCGGGCGGGCCTGACGACGAGGCCGCTGCCCTTCGACGCACTGGGCACCTCGACGGACGAGTTGGGGTCGATGGGGTCGTCGGGGTCGTCGGGGTCGGGCTCGGCGAAGGTGGCGCTCCTGACGCCCGCCCACCAGTTCCCGATGGGGGTGCCGCTGCACCCCGACCGGCGTGCGGCCGCCGTCGACTGGGCGCGGCGCACGGGCGGCCTGATCCTGGAGGACGACTACGACGGGGAGTTCCGCTACGACCGGCAGCCGGTGGGCGCGCTCCAGGGCCTCGACCCCGACCGCGTGGTCTACCTCGGCACGGCCAGCAAGTCCCTCGCCCCCGGCCTGCGGCTCGGCTGGATGGTGCTGCCCGCGCCCATCGCCGCCGAGGTCATCGAGGCGAAGGGGGGCGCGGAATGGGCCTGCGGGGCGCTGGACCAGCTGACGCTCGCGGAGTTCATCACGTCGGGTGCGTACGACCGCCATGTGCGGGGCGCGCGGCTGCGCTACCGCCGCCGACGGGACCAGCTGGTCGCCGCCCTGGCCGCGCGGGCGCCGGAGGTACGGGCCACGGGGATCGCCGCGGGACTGCACGCGGTGCTGGAACTCCCGCCGGGCACGGAACGCACGGTGGTCCAGGCGGCAAGCTGGCAACGCCTCGCGGTCCAGGGCCTGGCGAGCTTCCGCCACCCTGCCGCGAGCCCCCCGGAGCGGGACGCACTGGTGGTGGGCTACGGCACACCGGCGGACCATGGCTGGGCGGGGGCGCTGGAGGCGTTGTGCGCGGTGCTGCCGTAGGGCGGTGTCTCAGCCCCTCCGGCGTTCGAGGAGCGGGGGCTGGAGCGGAGCCCCACGCGGCGGAGCCGCAAATGTCACAGCCGGGAAGGGGCGGGCCCTGCGGGACTGGGGAAAGCCCCGCAGGGCCCGCCCCTACGCAGCCCCCAGGCAGAACCCAGGCAGCCCCCTACGCAGTCCCTCCCACCGCCGCCTCCTCCTCGACCGGTGCCTCACCGAAGCGCGCCAACGCCAACGCCCCCACCACAGCCACCACGAACCCCAGAACGGCCACCCACTCCATCCCGCCCCGCGTGCGATCCCCGAGCCACACGACCCCCACCACCGCGGGCCCGATCGTCTCCCCGATCACCATCCCCGCGGTAGCGGTCGTCACCGAGCCCCGCTGCAACGCGGACGTGAGCAGCAGGAACGCCGCACCCCCGCCCACCAGCAGCGCATAGGCGGCCGGGTTCCTCACCAGCGCCCCCGGTGAGACATCGTCGATCAGCCGCACCGCGACCTCCACCACCCCGAACCCGAGCCCCGCCCCCAGCCCCAGGGCCAGCGCCCGCCCCCGTCCGGGCAACCGCCCGGCCACCGCGCCGAGCAGCAGCACACCCACCGCCACGCCGAGCATCACGTACCGCAGGGTCGTCGAGCCGACGCCTTCCCCCTCGTCCCCCGACGCGAGCCCCAGCATCGCGAGCCCCGCGCACACCACCCCCACCGCCGCCCACTCCACACCGCTCAACCGAACCCGCAGCATCCGCGAGGCCACCACCGCCGTGACGGCGAGGCTCGCGGCCAGCGCCGCACCGACGGCGTAGATCGGGATGGAACGCAGCGCCACGATCTGCAGCAGGAACCCGAGCCCGTCGAGCCCGAGCCCCACGACGTACCGCCACTGCTTCACCGCGCGCAGCAGCAGCGCGGGGTCGACCCCGGACCCCGTCCCGGGCGCCGTGGCGCGGGCGGCGATGGCCTGAAAGACGGAGGCCGTGCCGAAGCAGACCGCTGAACCGAGAGCGCAAATCATCCCAAGAGACACGAAGTGACTGTAGAGGAAAGGGATTCGGCTGAGCCGGTTGGCATGGCGCACGGGCCCTTACCTACGCTGATCGCCGATCACGTACGACAGACGTACGACAGACGGACAACGGACGGACAACAGACGGACGCATGTACGACAACGGGGGAGCGGAAGCACAGATGGAAGAACAGGAAGAGCGGAAAGCCCCACGGCGGAGGCTGCGGTCCAGCACGGTCGTGCTCGGCGGAATGGGCGTCCTCGCGGCGGCCCTGACCTCGTGCGGCTCGGAGCCGGACAAGCGGTGCGTGGACCGCGACAGCTACGACGCCTACACCGGCTACAAGATCGTGGCCGACAAGAACTGCAAGAGCGGCTCCGGTTCGTCCTCCTCGAACGGCAAGGGACGCAAGGCCGGCGGCAGTTCTTACGGAACCGGCACGTCCGGCCGCATGGACCCCGAGTGGTACTACGACGCCGACATCGACGGCCGCCACGCCGACTACGGCACCTTCAGCCGCAGCGAGGCCGTCGACCGCGACGGCTTCGGCTGCTCGGGCAGCGGCGGCGGCTGATCCCGGACCATGGAACGCCACACCACCACTCCCCGCCCCGGCTGGCAGCGGACGGTCGAGGACCAGGGGCTCATCTACCCCCTGACCCGCTACCCCGACGACTCGCTGCGCCCGTACTGGGACGAGTCCGCCTACTACACGTTCACGCTCCCCGAGGTCGAGGCACTGGAGGAGGTCGTCGAGGAGCTGCACGCGATGTGCCTGACGGCGGCCGAGCACATCGTCACGCACGGCCGCCTCGCCGATCTCGGCATCACGGACCCCCGCGTGGCCGAAGCGGTCACCGAGGCCTGGCACCGCCGCGCTGAACTCCCCTCCCTCTACGGACGGTTCGACCTCCACTACGCGGGCGCCGAGGGCGGTCCGGCCAAGATGCTGGAGTACAACGCGGACACCCCCACGTCCCTGGTCGAGGCCGCGAGCCCGCAGTGGTTCTGGATGGAGGAGCGCTTCCCGGGCGCCGACCAGTGGAACTCCCTCCATGAGCGCCTGGTGGACGCCTGGAAGAAGCAGGCCGCCCTGCTGCCGCCCGGCGGCCCGCTGTACTTCGCGCACTCCGCGGGCGACGAGCTCGGCGAGGATCTGATGACGGTCGCCTACCTGCGCGAGACCGCGCAGCAGGCCGGGCTCGCCACCGAGGCGATCTCCATGGAGGACATCGGCTGGGACCGGCTCTCGCGGCGCTTCGTCGACAAGAAGCTCGGCTTCATCCGCAGCTGCTTCAAGCTCTACCCGTGGGAGTGGCTGACCACCGACCGCTTCGCCCCGCACGTCCTGGAGACCCTCGACAACGGCGGCGGCACCGGCTCCACCCTGTGGATCGAGCCCGCCTGGAAGATGCTCCTCTCCAACAAGGCGCTCCTGGCGATCCTCTGGGAGCTGTACCCCGGCCACCCGAATCTCCTCCCCGCCTACCTGGACGGTCCCCGGGAGCTGGCTTCCGGGCGGGGCTACGTCGCCAAGCCTCTCCTTGGCCGCGAAGGCGCCGGAGTCACGGTCCACCCGCCGGGCGCCGAACCCGCCGAACCCGCCGAACCCGCCGAACCCGCCGAACCCGCCGAACCCGCCGAACCCGCCGAATCCGCCGCACCCGCCGTACGCGAAGAGGCCTGCTGCTACCAGGAGTTCGCACCGCTGCCCGACTTCGACGGCAACCGTGTGGTGCTCGGCGCGTGGGTCGTCGAGGACGAGGCGGCGGGGCTCGGCATCCGGGAGTCGGCGGGTCTGATCACGGACGAGTACGCGAGGTTCGTGCCGCACGTGATTCTCTGATCCCCGGCCCGGGCCGCCTCGGTGGCCCCAAGTCGGGCGAGTACGCTGCCGGTTGATCGATGGTGGACCCGGAGGCGCTCGGAGGCGACCGCACATGGCCGACAGCAGGATCAACACCACGCAGCCTCACACGGCCCGGATCTGGAACTACTGGCTCGGCGGCAAGGACAACTACCCCGTCGACCAGGCGGCCGGGGACCAGATCCGCACGCTGCACCCCGGCATCGGCGCCTACGCGCTGGCCGACCGGCAGTTCCTCGGGCGTGCCGTGAGCCACCTCGTGACCGAGTGCGGCATCCGGCAGTTCCTCGACATCGGCACCGGGCTGCCGACCGCCGACAACACCCACGAGGTCGCCCAGCGCATCGCCCCCGAGTCCCGCGTCGTCTATGTGGACAACGACCCGCTGGTCCTCACCCACGCACGCGCCCTGCTCACCAGCACCCCCGAGGGCAGGACCGACTACCTCGACGAGGATCTGCGCAACGTCGACACAATCCTCGAACACGCCACCAAGACCCTGGACTTCGACCAGCCGGTCGCGCTGATCCTGCTCGGAGTCGTCATCTTCATCGAGGACGACTCCGAGGCGTACGGCATCGTGCGCCGCCTGATCGACGCGCTGCCGGCCGGCAGCCATCTGGTCCTCTCGCACACGATCACCAGCCCGGAGATGCCCGACGTGGACGAGGCGGTGGCGTTCTGGAACGAGAACGGCACGCCCCGGCTGACGCAGCGCACCCCCGAGCAGGTCGTCGGCTTCTTCGAGGGCCTGGACCTCCTCGCCCCCGGGGTGGTCTCGTGCAACCGCTGGCACGCGGGGGCGGCGGAGCCGGAAGCGAGTGTCGAGGACGTGGCCATGTTCGGCGGGGTCGGCATCAAGCGCTGAAGCGGACCTGATCTGACCTGATCTGACCTGAGCTGACCTGAGACGACCTGAGCTGACCGCCCCACCCCGCTTACGTGGCAGCTCAGTTGGCCCCGAGACGGACGAGCATCTTGCCGGTGTTGGCGCCGCGCAGCACGCCGAGGAAGGCTTCGGGCGCCTGCTCGATGCCCTCGACGACGGTCTGCTCGGTGCGCAGACTGCCGTCGGCGAGCAGGCCCGCGGCCTTTCCGATCCACTCCGGGAACAGGTCGAAGTGGCTGCTGACGAGCATGCCGCGCAGGGTCGCCTCGTGGGTCGCGGCACGGAACAGGTTGTTCGGGCCTGGCGCGGGTGCGGTTGTGTTGTAGCCGCTGATGGCGCCCACGAGGGCGATACGGCCGCCGGTGCGGATGGCGCCGATGGCGGCCTCCAGATGGTCGCCGCCGACCGAGTCCAGGTAGACGTCGATGCCCTCGGGGGCGGCCTGGGCGAGCTGTTCGGGGATGCCGCCCTGGCGGTAGTCGATGGCCGCGTCGTAGCCGAACGTGTCGAGCAGCTTCTTGGTCTTCGCCGGTCCGCCCGCCGAGCCGATCACCCGGGACGCGCCGAGCTCACGGGCCAGTTGCCCCGCGACGCTGCCGACCGCGCCCGCCGCCGCGGAGACGAACACGACGTCGCCCTCGCGGACGGGGGCGGTACGGGTGAGCGCCGCGTACGCGGTCAGGCCCGTGGTGCCCAGGGGCCCGAGATAGGCGGGTGCCGGGGCGAGCGAGGTGTCGATGACGGTGGCGGTGGCGGCATCCAGGACGGCGTACTCGCGCCACCCGAGGAAGTGCGAGACGGTCGCGCCCACCGGCACGTTCTCGGCACGGGACGCGACGACCTCGCCGACCGCGCTGCCTTCGAGGGCGGCGCCGATCGCGAAGGGCGGGATGTAGGAGGGGGCGTCGTCCATCCGGCCCCGCATGTACGGGTCCACGGACATCCAGGTGTTGCGCACCAGGATCTGCCCCTCGGCGGGCTCAGGGACGGGCGTGGTGACCAACTCGAAGTCGGTGGGGGCGGGTTCTCCAACAGGGCGGGCGGCGAGGCGGATTTCGCGGGAGGTGGTGGCGGGGGAGTACGTGGTGGACATGACGGGAGTCCCTTCGGGCGTGGCTTCGGCTTGTTGTGTGTGACCGGGGGCTGATCGACCGGCTGTGTGCGGCCTGTCCTGGTCACGTGGAACACCGTGCCCGGGGCCGCGCACGAGCCACTGACGGCTGACGCACGGCGGCCGCCGATGGGCCCTGCGCAGGCCCGCATTAACGTTGCGGCATGCGATTCGAGGTGCTGGGCCCGTTGACGGTGCGCACGGCGGACGGGGCGGTCGTCCCGGTTCCGGAGCCGAAGGTCCGTGCCCTGCTCGCGAATCTCCTGATCCACCAGGGCCGGCCGGTCCCCGCGGACGCCCTGATCGACGGACTGTGGGGCGAGCGGCTGCCGGGTAACCCCGCCAACAGCCTCCAGACCAAGATCTCCCAGCTGCGCAGGGCCCTGGAGAAGGCGGAACCGGGGGCGCGCGAGCTCGTGGCGTACGGCCCCGCCGGATATCTGCTGCGGGCCCCGGAGGGAGTGACGCCGGAGGAGCTGACGGACGCGGCGCGCTTCGTGGCGCTGACTTCACGGGCGTACGACGCGCACGGTACCCCGGGAGTACGGGAGAGGGCCGCGCTTCTCTCGGAGGCGCTGACGCTGTGGCGTGGACCGGCGTACGCGGATTTCCGGGACGAGGAGTTCGTGCGGGTGGCGGTGGCCCGCCTGGAGGAGCAGCGGCTCACGGCGCAGGAAGCGCGGGCGGAACTGCGCCTGGAGTACGCCGCCCCGGGCGAACGCGCTGCCCTGGCGGACGAGTTGGCGGACCTGGTGGCGGAGCAGCCGTTGCGGGAGAGGCTGCGGGGCGCGTACATGAGGGCGCTGTACCTGGCGGGGCGCCCGACGGAGGCGTTGGACGCCTACCGTGACCTGCGCGAGCGCCTGGCCGACGACCTGGGCATCGACCCCGGTGCGGAACTCGCCGCCCTCCACGAGGCAATGCTCCGCCAGTCCCCGGAACTGACCTCGCCCAGGGCGTCTGCCCCGAGTCCGACCCCGGCCCCGGAGCCACGGCCGGCACCCCCGCGCCCCCGCACGAACCTGCCGGCTCCGGTCACCGCGCTCGTGGGCCGGGATGATGCGGTGGCCCGGGTGCGGGAGCTGGTCGGAACGACACGCCTCGTCACCCTGGTGGGGCCGGGCGGCGTGGGCAAGACCCGGCTGGCGCTTGAGGCGGCGGCCGGGCTCGCGGACGACTTCGAGGACGGCGTCTGGCTGGTGGAACTGGCCGGCACGAAGAACGACGCCGCCGAAACACTGGCCGCAACCCTGGGCATCAGAGACACCCCTTCACCCCCCAACACCGAGCCCCCACCCTTCCCAGTCGAGCCCCCACCCTTCCCAGTCGAGCCCCCACCCTTCCCAGCCAAGCCCCCACCCTCCCCAGTCGAGCCCCCACCCTTTCCAGTCGAGACACCGACTCCCCACGCTCCTGACTCCGCCCCCAGTACTCCGCGCGCTCCCGGCAGCTCCAACGCGCCCTCCGACGTGCCCGCCTTCGTGCGGTTCCTCGCCAGGGCTCTCGCCCCGCGGCGCATCCTCCTGGTGTTGGACAACTGTGAGCACGTGCTGGAGCCCGTGGCCGTGCTGCTGGCCGAACTCCTGCGGCAGGCGCCCGGGTTGCGTGTGCTCGCCACCAGTCAGGAGCCCCTCGCCCTCTCCGGCGAGACGCTCGAAGCCGTCGCGCCGCTCGGGGAGCGCGAAGCCCTGGCCTTGTTCGCCGATCGGGCCGCCGCCACCTCGCCCGGCTTCGTGCTGGACGCGGAGAACACCCCCGCCGTCGCCCTCATCTGCCGCCGCCTCGACGGCATCCCGCTCGCCATCGAACTGGCCGCCACCCGCGTACGCGCCCTCGGCGTGCACGCCCTCGCCGAGCGGCTGCACGACCGGTTCCGGCTGCTCAACCAGGTGCGCAGGGACGCCCCTGCCCGCCAACGCACCCTGCGCGCCATGATCGACTGGAGCTGGCAGCTGTCGACCACGGAGGAACAGGGCGCTCTACGTCAACTCGCCGTGTTCCGCGGCGGTTTCACCCTGGACGCGGCCGAAGCGGTGTACGGCGTCGATGGCCCACCCGGCTCCACGACAGGCAACGCATCACGCGGTACGTCTGCCCCCTCCGGGGCGGACGGGGTAGACGTACTCGACCTCATCACCCGCCTCGTCGACCGCTCCCTCCTCACCACCGCACCCGGCACCGACCCCGCCCACGGCATCCGCTACCGCATGCTCGAATCCGTCGCCGCCTACAGCCTCGAACGGCTCGACGAGGTGGGGGAGACGAAGGACGTACGGCGCCGCCACGCCCACCACTACGCCGACCTCGCCGAACACGCCGCACCCCAACTCCGCGGCCCCGCCCAACAACAGGTGCTGCACCGCCTCGACACCGAGACCGTCAACCTGCGCGCCGCGCTGGAGTGGGCCGTGGCCGACGGCGACGCCGCCCTCGCGCTGCGCCTGACGAACGCCCTCACCTGGTACTGGTTCCTGCGCGGACGCCTGAGCGAAGCCGGACGCTCCCTGACCCAGGCCCTGAGCCTGACCCAGGCCCGGAACCTCACCCCGGCCGACGGCACCGGCACGGCGCCCGCCCACGCCTCCGCCCGCACGGCCCGCGCAGCCCTCGCCCTGCTCACCGGCGACGACGCCCCGTACACCGGCATCGGCACCGACGGCCCCGCCGAGGGCGCCGACCTCCGTTCCCGCTGGCTCCTGGCCTTCGCCCGCAGCGGATTCAACCGTACGGAGGGCGAGGAGACCCAGGTCGACGAGCTCCTGGAGGAGTTCCGCGCGGCGGACGACCGCTGGGGCGTGGCCGCCGCCCTCAGCACCCGCGCCACCCGGGCCCTCTACCGGGGCGATCTCGCGACCCTGCGGCGCGACGCCGATGCCAGCGCCGAACTGTTCGCCGTACTCGGAGACCGCTGGGGCCAGTTGCAGGCCTCCGAGCAGCTGGGCGTGCTCGCCGAGATCGCCGCCGACTACGACGGCGCCGCCAAGCTCCACCGCGACGGAATGCGCGACGCGGAGGAGCTCCAGCTGTGGACCGACGTGTCCTTCCGCCTCGCCCGCCTGGGCCGCATCGCCCTGCTCACCGGTGACGACGCCGCGGCCACCGACTTCCACGAGCGCGCCGCACGCCTCGCCGCGCAGCACTCGCACGGGCCCGCGCAGCAGTTCGCCGAGACGGGCCTCGCCATCGGCGCCCGCCGCCTCGGTGAACTCGACACCGCGGAGCGGCACCTCCTGCCCTGGCTCACCTGGAACCGCCGCCTCGGCGTCCGGTCCGGCACCGCCCTGATCCTGGCCCAGCTCGGCTACGTCGCCGAACAGCGCGGTGATGCGGCCCGGGCGGAGGAACTCCACCGGGAGGGCCTCGCCGTGGCCCACAGCACGGGCGACGAACGCGCGGTCGCCCTCGCCCTCGAAGGCCTGGCCGGAGCCCACTCCCTCGCACACGACCACACCCGCGCCGCCGAACTCCTCGGCACCGCAGCCGCCCTGCGCGAGGCGGTCGACAGCCCCCTGCCGCCCGCCGAACGCCTCGACGTCGACCGCGCCGCACAACGCTCCCGCACCGCCCTAGGCGAGGACGGCTACGCGACCGCATACACCCGCGGCCACGACACCCCTGCCCCGAACATGACGGACCCGGCGTAAGCCGACCGTCGCCCACCGACGACAGAGCCGGACCGCTGCCGCTACCACCACCCTTGAACCAGGCTGCTGGACCACCTCAGCTGAACCACCTCAGCTGGACCGCCCCAGCTGGACCACCCCAGCTGGACCGCCCCAGCTGGACCGCCCCAGCTGGACCGCCCCAGTGGAGCACCCCGCATGAACTAGGCCAGCACACCCCGCAGTTGATCCAAACCCCAGTCCAGGTCCTCCTTGGTGATCACCAGCGGCGGAGCGATCCGGATCGTCGACCCGTGGGTGTCCTTGACCAGTACCCCCCGGTCCATCAGCTTCTCGGAGATCTCGCGGCCCGTGCCGTGCGACGGCTCGATGTCCACCCCCGCCCACAGCCCACGGCCCCGGACCTGGGTCACCGCCCCCGTACCGGCAAGGAGCCCCAGCTCGGCGTGCAGATGCTCGCCCAGCTCGGTGGCCCGCTGCTGGAACTCGCCCGAGCTCAGCATCGCGACGACCTCCAGCGCCACCGCACACGCCAGCGGATTGCCGCCGAACGTCGACCCGTGCTCACCCGGCTTGAACACCCCCAGCACATCCGCGTCCGCCACTACCGCGGACACCGGCACGACGCCCCCGCCGAGCGCCTTGCCCAGGATGTACACGTCCGGCACCACGCCCTCGTGCTCGCACGCGAACGTCTTCCCCGTCCTGCCGAGCCCCGACTGGATCTCGTCCGCCATGAAGAGGACGTTCCGCTCCCGCGTCAACTCCCGGACTCCCGCGAGATATCCGGCCGGCGGCACCAGCACCCCGGCCTCTCCCTGGATCGGTTCGAGGAGCACGGCCACGGTGTTCTCCGTGACGGCGGCCCGCAACGCCGTCAGATCGCCGTACGGCACGATCTCGAAACCCGGCGTGTACGGACCGAAGTCCGCCCGCGCCTCCTGATCCGTCGAGAAGCTGACGATGGTCGTGGTCCGCCCGTGGAAGTTGTCGCGGGCGACGACGATCTTCGCCCGCCCGTCGGGCACGCCCTTGACCTGGTACCCCCACTTCCTGGCGGTCTTCACGGCCGTCTCCACCGCCTCCGCCCCGGTGTTCATCGGCAGCACCATCTCCTTGCCGCACAGCTCCGCGAGCCGCGTACAGAAGTCGGCGAACCGGTCGTGGTGGAAGGCCCGCGAGGTGAGCGTCACCCGCTCCAGCTGTGCCTTGGCCGCGTCGATCAGGCGGCGGTTGCCGTGCCCGAAATTCAGTGCGGAGTACCCGGCCAGCATGTCGAGGTAGCGGCGCCCCTCGACGTCCGTCATCCAGGCGCCCTCCGCCGACGCGACCACGATGGGCAGCGGGTGGTAGTTGTGCGCACTGTGCGCTTCGGCCGAGGTGATGAACTCTTCGGTTGTCGACACGGGGTCTCCGTTCGTCCTGCGGCATGGGGCGGGTGTGGCGCCCAAGTTCTATCGTCGCTCGGATCGTGGACGAAGAAACCTGCCGACCCGGCGTGCCCGATAGGCTGGTCTCTACAGCACGGCGACTGGCGCACGGGGAACGGACCCCGAGGAAGCCGTGCGAGGCAGAACCTTCGAGGTGCCGCCCGCCTGGGCACCCCGGGACCACGACCGGACACATACCGCTCGCCCCGGAGGACGCCATGACTCACTCCCCTTCGTCTTCGCCTTCGCCGAACTCCCCGGACTCCTCGGTTTCCAAGGACCTTCCGAACGCCCTCAGCCATCCCTCGCTCGCCGCGCAGGACCCCGAGCTGGCCGCGCTCGTCGGCGCCGAGGAGCAGCTCCAGGCCGACACCCTGCGCCTGATCCCCAGCGAGAACTACGTCTCCACCGCCGTCCTCGAAGCCTCCGGCACGGTCCTGCAGAACAAGTACAGCGAGGGCTACCCCGGCCGCCGCTACTACGAGGGCCAGCAGAACATCGACCCCGTCGAGCGCCTCGCCGTCGCCCGCGCCAAGTCCCTCTTCGGCGTCGAGCACGCCAACGTCCAGCCCTACTCCGGCTCCCCGGCCAACCTCGCCGTCTACCTCGCCTTCGCCGAGCCCGGCGACACCGTGATGGGCATGGCCCTCCCCATGGGCGGCCACCTCACCCACGGCTGGGGCGTCTCCGCCACGGGCAAGTGGTTCCGCGGCGTCCAGTACGGCGTCCGCCACGACACGGGCCGCATCGACTTCGACGAGGTGCGCGACCTCGCCCTCAAGGAACGCCCGAAGCTGATCTTCTGCGGTGGTACCGCCCTCCCTCGCACCATCGACTTCGCCGCCTTCGCCGAGATCGCCCACGAGACGGGAGCCGTCCTCGTCGCCGACATCGCGCACATCGCCGGACTGATCGCGGGCGGCGCCCACCCCTCACCGGTGCCGCACGCCGACGTGATCTCCACGACCACCCACAAGACCCTGCGCGGCCCGCGCGGCGCGATGCTGATGTGCCGCGAGGAGCACGCCAAGGCCATCGACAAGGCGGTCTTCCCCGGCCTGCAGGGCGGCCCGCACAACCAGACCACCGCGGCCATCGCCGTGGCCCTGCACGAGGCGTCGCAACCCTCCTTCCGTGACTACGCCCACGCGGTCGTCGCCAACGCCCAGGCCCTCGCCGAAGCGCTGCTCGCCCGCGGCTTCGACCTGGTCTCCGGCGGCACCGACAACCACCTGATCCTGATGGACCTCACCCCCAAGGACGTCCCGGGCAAGGTCGCCGCCAAGGCCCTCGACCGGGCCGGGATCGTCGTCAACTACAACACCGTGCCGTACGACCCGAGGAAGCCGTTCGACCCCTCCGGCGTCCGCATCGGAACCCCCTCGCTCACCTCCCGCGGTCTCGGGACGCAGCACATGCCGACCGTCGCCGACTGGATCGACCGGGGCGTCGCCGCGGCCCGTGCCGGTGACGAGGACGCCCTGACGAAGATCCGGTCCGAGGTCGCCGACCTGATGGCCGTCCACCCGGCCCCGGGCCTGCCGGGCCACTGACCCGCCGGGCCGGACAGCCGCCCCCCGGCCGACCGCCTTACAGGCCGGGGGGGCGCCGCACCCCTCACAGGTCCCTCAACTCCTGCCGCGGGCCCTCCTCATGAGGCCGCCGCCCACGCAGCGAGGCAAGGAGGGGACGGCGCTCGGTGAGCGGCCCCCGCAGCAGCAGCGCTCCCGCCGCCCCCGCCGCGACGCCCGGTATCACCCACCACCAGTCCGTTCCGCCGTCTCCCCGTATGCCATCGGCCCGCCCACTCGCGGCCTGGCCGTCCCCGGCCTGCGAGGCGGACGTCGGTGACGGCACCAAGTCCGCCCTTGGCGGTATCGCCTGATTCCCCTTGTCCGACGGTGCTCCCATCACCCCGAGCTTCTTGAACAGTGCCGTCAGACGAGCCGGGTCCTTCGCCTTGTGCCAGGAGCCGGTCATGGACTCGACATCCGTCGTGGTGTGGATCCACACCACAGCGGCGCCCTCGCCGCCCTTGCCGTCCTCGCTGCCCTTGGAGACGGACGCCACCGGATAGGCCCGGTCCACCCGCCACGGCCGCACATCGTGGAGCATCCACGTCACATTGATCTGACGGCTCTCGTCGCTCATGTTCAGCCCCGGTGGCTGTTGGCGCCGTCCCCCCGCCAGGTCGCCCGCGCGGCCGAGACCGCGCTCCAGCTCGCCGTACTCCTTGTCGCTCACATAGAGCGCCGTGCTCTGCCCGCTCTCGGGGGAGACCACGAGGACGCTCGTCGGCCCGCCCGCCACCGCCTGCGGTGCTCCCATCACCACCAGTGCCAGCGCTGCCGCGACCCCCGCCACCGATCCGCACATCCCCCGTGCCGTCCGCACCCGCATGTCCGATCCCCCAGCCGCTCTCCGGCACGATCCGTCCGCACCGCGTCACTTCTGGTACACCGCCCGAGCCGTTCAGGTTCCCGATTCATCCGGACCGGCCGAAACCGAGTTCCCGATCTTCAGCGCCCGCTCCTTCGACGCCACGCCCTCAAGACGCAGCGTGAGCTCCGGCCCGTGCGTCCACAGGAGCGTCGGGCCCGCCGTACGTTCGGTGCGCGTCCATCGGCCGCCGTCGTCCCGCAGCATCCAGAACGTGAGCCGATGCGGGCGCGGGAACCACAGCCCCGTCTCCCGGCCGACCTGAACCCAGTCGGGACGCTCCGTCACCGTCTTGGTGAAGCTCTGGTCCAGGCGTGCCCCGAACTCGTCGAGCCGTACCGTCCGGCCCTCGTCGCGCCAGCACAGTGTGACCAGGACGCGCGCGCCCGGCTCCCGCGTCACCGCCACGTCGTCCGGTGTGCCGAGCGCGTCCGGCACCACGGGGGCGAACCCGGCCCGCCGCCCGGCTTCGGCAAGGCTCACCCCGCTGCCGCACCCCGGCACACCTGCACCGGTCGGCGGGGTCGCCGACGGGTCGTACCGCACCTCGACCCCACCGAGGTCGAACCATTCGAATACCGCGGCCCGCACCGGCGGTGTGAGCACCGCCGCCGTCAGGAGCCCGCACAGCGCCGCCGTCAGGATCCGCCACCGCGCCCGCAGCCACGACCGCAGCCGGGAAGCGAGCCCCGGCGCCTGAGCCACCGGGGCCGGCGCCGCCTCCGCGATGATCTGCGCGATGACCCGCTCGGCCATCGTCGGACCGGTGACCCCCGGCGGATCGAGGGACCGCCCGAGCGCCCTCAGCTCATCGGGAAGCCGAACATCATCGGGAAGCCGACGGGCACCGCCCGCACCGCCGCGCCCAATCTGCTTCTGCTCACCGCCGGCCCCATCAGGACCGCCCGAACCGCCAGGACTGCCCTGACCACCCGAACCGTCCTGACCTTCGCCCCGCTCACTCACGCCCGTCACCTCCTTCCGTCCCTTGCGGCAGGATCCGTTCCAGCTTCCGCAGCGCGCGGTTCAGCCGGGACTTGACCGTGCCCCGCGGCCAGCCCAGCGCCTCGGCCGTCTCCGTCTCGTCCATCTCCAGGAGATAGCGGTACGTGACGACCAGGCGGTGCTCCTCGCTCAGCCGGTCGAGCGCGGCGAGCAGGGCCGTCCGGCGCTCGTCCCGCAGCGCCGCCACCGCCGGGTCCGCCGATTCCGGTATCAGCGGCTCCGCCTCCGCGAGCGCCGCCTCGCGTCCGACGAGCGACCGCTGCCGGACCGCCGAACGCACTGTGTTCCTCGTCTCATTGGCGACGATCGACAACAGCCACGGCTTGAACGCCGAGCCGTCCCTGAACCGCCCCAAGGAGCAGTACGCCTTGAAAAAGGCCTGCTGCACCACGTCTTCCGCGTCCGCTCCCGCCCCGAGAGCCACGGCCGCCCTGAGCGCGAGCCCGGTGAAGGCGCGCACCAACTCCGCGTACGCCTCCGCCTCCCCGGCGCGCACACGCGCGATCACCGCACCCTCGTCGACGACGCGGCTCCCCTCCAGGACCTCCCCCTGTGTCCTCACACTGTTGATACACCGGCCGGACGAGATCGGTTCCGCGTCCGCGAGGACTTCCCGAGGACTTCCCGAGAAATTCGCTACGACCGGATCGAGGCGACGCAGGACAAGATCGCGGCACACCCGTCACACATCTGTTTCCGAGCAATGAGAGACACCTGAGAGAATGAGCCTCATGGCCATTGATCGTCCTCGCGTGCTCTCCGGAATCCAGCCCACCGCAGGCTCGTTCCACCTCGGCAACTACCTTGGCGCGGTCCGCCAGTGGGTGGCGCTGCAGGAGTCCCACGACGCGTTCTACATGGTGGTGGACCTGCACGCGATCACGATCCCGCAGGACCCGGCCGAGCTCCGTGCCAACACCCGGCTCGCCGCCGCCCAGCTCCTCGCTGCCGGACTCGACCCGGAGCGCTGCACGCTCTTCGTCCAGAGCCACGTCCCCGAGCACGCCCAGCTCGGCTGGATCATGAACTGCCTCACGGGCTTCGGCGAGGCGTCGCGCATGACGCAGTTCAAGGACAAGGCGGCCAAGCAGGGTGCGGACCGCGCCTCCGTGGGCCTCTTCACGTACCCGGTCCTGCAGGTCGCGGACATCCTGCTCTACCAGGCCCAGCAGGTTCCGGTCGGCGAGGACCAGCGCCAGCACATCGAGCTGACCCGCGACCTCGCGGAGCGTTTCAACGGCCGCTTCGGCGAGACGTTCACCGTCCCGGCGGCGTACATCCTCAAGGAGACGGCGAAGATCTTCGACCTTCAGGACCCGTCGATCAAGATGAGCAAGTCGGCGTCCACCCCGAAGGGCCTGATCAACCTCCTGGACGAGCCCAAGGCCACCGCCAAGAAGGTCAAGAGCGCGGTCACCGACACCGACACGGTCGTGCGCTACGACACCGTGGACAAGCCGGGCGTCAGCAACCTCCTCACCATCTACTCCACGCTCACCGGCACCGGTATCCCGGAACTGGAGCAGAAGTACGCCGGCAAGGGCTACGGTGCGCTGAAGACTGACCTCGCCGAGGTCATGGTCGACTTCGTGACTCCCTTCCGGGACCGCACCCAGGCCTACCTGGACGACCCGGAGACGCTCGACTCGATCCTGGCCAAGGGTGCGGAGAAGGCGCGCGCCGTCGCCGCGGAGACCCTCGCCCAGGCGTACGACAAGGTGGGCCTGCTGCCCGCCAAGCACTGAGCCACACAAGCCCCCTGCACCACGCCAGGCACAACAGCGCCCTCTGCCCGCCATCCGACCGACAGGAGTACGACGTGGGGACCGTAACGATCGGTGTGTCGATCGCGGTCCCGGAGCCTCATGGCAGCCTGCTCCAGGAGCGGCGCGCGGGCTTCGGGGACCCCGCGGCACACGGCATCCCCACCCACGTCACGCTGCTGCCGCCGACCGAGGTGGACGCCACGGCGCTGCCCGCCGTCGAGGCGCACCTGGGGGCCGTGGCGGCGGCCGGGCGCCCCTTCCCGATGCGGCTCTTCGGGACGGGCACGTTCCGGCCGCTCTCGCCCGTCGTCTTCGTGCAGGTGGTGGCGGGCGGCGCGGCCTGTGGCTGGCTGCAGGAGCGGGTGCGGGACGCGTCCGGGCCCATGGCGCGCGAGCTGCAGTTCCCGTACCACCCGCACGTCACGGTGGCGCACAGCATTTCCGAAGAGGCCATGGACCGGGCGTACGCGGAGCTTTCCGAGTACGAGGCCGAGTGGCCCTGCACCGGCTTCGCCCTCTACGAGCAGGGCGCCGACGGGGTGTGGCGCAAGCTGCGCGAGTTCGTCTTCGGAGGCGGCGGTCCTGTGGTGCCGCCGCAGGCCGCGGCCCCGGTGACGCACGGAAGGCTGCCCGCTCGCTGATCCCGGAAGGGAGCCGCCCGTCGAGCGGCGGCGCCCGCCGGGCGCCTCACACCGGAAGCCGCCGGAACACCGTGCGCGGCACGTGACGCAGCGCTGACATGACCACCCGTAGCGCGCCGGGCACCCACACCGTCTCCGAGCGCCGCCGCAGACCTGTCTCGATGGCCGTCGCGACCGCCTCCGGAGTGGTCGCCATCGGGGCCTCCTCCAGGCCCTCCGTCATCTTGGAGCGCACGAAGCCGGGGCGGACGACCATCACGTGCACCCCCGTGCCGTGCAGCGCGTCGCCCAGGCCCTGGGCGAAGGCGTCGAGGCCCGCCTTGCTCGACCCGTAAATGAAGTTCGAGCGGCGGGCACGCTCGCCCGCGACCGAGGAGAGCACGACCAGGGAGCCGTGCCCCTGGGCCTGCAGCGACCGCGCGCACACCAGGCCGGCCGAGACCGCGCCGGTGTAGTTCGTCTGCGCGACGCGCACCGCCGACAGCGGCTCGTCCTCGTCGCGTGCCTGGTCGCCGAGGATGCCGAAGGCCAGCAGGACCATGTCGATGTCGCCCTCGGCGAAGATCTTGCCGAGCGTGGCCTCGTGGGACTCGGAGTCGAGCGCGTCGAAGGCGACGGTGCGGACGTCCGCACCCATGTCGCGCAGGCCCGCAGCGGCCTCCTCCAGGCCCGGGGACGGCCGCCCGGCGAGCCACACGGTGCGGGTGCGGCGCGCGACCAGACGGCGGGCTGTGGCGAGGCCGATCTCGGAGGTGCCGCCGAGTACGAGCAGGGACTGGGGGGTGCCGAAGGCGTCCTTCATGGGACCAACTCCTGGAGGTGCTAGAGGGCGAGGCGGCGCGAGAGGTCCGAGCGGAACACGCCGCGCGGGTCGAGGTCGGCCCGCAGTGCGCGGAAGTCGTCGAGGCGCGGGTACATCGCGGCGAGCATCTCGGGCCGCAGGCGGGAGTCCTTGGCCAGGTAGACGCGGCCGTCGGAGGAGGCGACCTCCTCGTCGAGCTCGTCGAGGAAGGCGCCGAGGCCGGGCAGGTTGGCGGGGATGTCCAGGGCGAGGGTCCAGCCGGCCATCGGGAAGGAGAGCCAGCCCGGATCGCCCTCTCCGAAGCGCTTCAGTACGGCGAGGAACGACGGGCAGCCGCGCTCCGAGATGCGTCGCACGATGCGCCGCAGGGCCTCTTCCTTGTCGTACCCGACGACGAATTGGTACTGCACGAAACCGCCGCGGCCGTACACGCGGTTCCAGTGCGGGACGCCGTCCAGGGGGTGGAAGAACGTCGACATCTTCTGGAGCTCGCCCACCCGGGCGCGGGGTGCCTTGCGGTACCAGAGCTCATTGAAGAGACCCACCGACTTGCGGCCGAGCAGCCCCTCGGGCAGGAAGCGCGGGGCCGGGGGCAGTTGGCCGGGGCGGAACGCCAGCGGGGCTCTACGCGCGCGTGCCGGGAGGACGTCCAGGGGGGCGTGGTCGCCGCGCGTGAGCACCGAGCGCCCCATGGACGCGCCGCGCGCGAGGAGGTCGATCCAGGCCACCGAGTAGCGGTAGCGGTGGTCGGTGGCGGTGAGGCGGGCCATCAGGTCGTCCAGGTCGGTGGCGCGCTCCGTGTCCACCGTCATCAACGAGGTCTCCACCGGCTGCAGTTGCAGCGTCGCGGCGAGGATCATGCCGGTCAGGCCCATGCCGCCGGCCGTCGCGTCGAACAAGGGGGTGCCGCGTTCGACCGCCTGCACCGTGCCGTCCGCGGTGAGCAGTTCGACGGCCATCACATGGCGTGAGAACGACCCCGATCCGTGGTGGTTCTTGCCGTGGATGTCCGCGCCGATCGCGCCGCCCACGGTCACATAGCGGGTCCCCGGCGTGACCGGCACGAACCAGCCGAGCGGCAGCAGGACCTCCATCAGGTGGTGCAGGGAGACCCCGGCGTCGCACAGGACGGTGCCCGCGTCGGCGTCGATGGCGTGCACGCGGTTCATGCCGGTCATGTCGAAGACGGCGCCGCCCGCGTTCTGCGCGGCGTCCCCGTAGGCCCGTCCAAGGCCTCTCGCGATGCCGCCACGCTCCCCGCAGGCCTGGAGGGCCGCCACGGCCTCCTCGGGCGAACGGGGGCGGATCAGCCGGGCGGTGGAGGGGGCGGTGCGCCCCCAGCCGGACACGGACACGGCTTCGGACGTCGCCATGGACGTGGCCTCGGGTGTCGCCATGGACGCGGCCTCGGGCGTCGTCGCGGTCGCGGAGTCGGCGGGCGGAGCGGAGTCGGCAGGCATAGGCGTGACCGTATCGTCCGAGCAAGGGTAGTTTGCCCATATTCATCCAAGCTCTCACCGAAATGGGTGATTGATGGAGTGTCGTCGTATATTGCCGTAAATATTGAGAGGTCGCCTAGAAGAGTCGGGAGGTCAGGTCCTTGAAGTCCCCGGAGAGGGAGGCCACATGCACGACATGGACCACCGGCTGCTGTCGGCCCTGCGCGACTGCGGCTCCGACGCGCGCGTGGCCGCCGCCGCACGGGCCCTGTCCTGGACCGGCGAGCACGGCGCCCTCTGGATCGTCGCGGGGCTCGCCGGCGCCGCGGTCGACCGCGAACGGCGCGGCGCGTGGCTGCGCGGCACGGCACTGACCGCCGCGGCGCACCTGGCCAGCATGGGCGTCAAACGGGTCGTACGGCGTCCGCGGCCCGGCGGCGACGCGGGCGTGGAGCCCCTCGTCAGGACCGCGGGGCGGCACTCCTTCCCCAGTTCGCACGCCACTTCGGCCGCCGCGGCCACCGTCGCGTACGGCGCGCTGAGCCCCGTGGGGGCCCGCGTCGTGCCGCCGCTCGCCGCCGCGATGTGTGTCTCGCGGATGGTCGTCGGCGTCCACTACCCGAGCGACGTGGCGGCCGGAGCGGCCCTAGGCGCCCTCACCGCGCGCGTGGGCTCCGCCTGGATGAACGGGGGCCGCGCCCATGGCTGACCGCACCGCGCTGCTCGAACGCCCCCAGCCGCCCCGGCCGCCCGGCACGGGTTCCCTGGCCCTGCCGCTCGGCCTCCTGAAGACCGCGCGCCCCCGCCAGTGGGTGAAGAACGTCCTGGTCGTCGCGGCCCCCGCGGCCGCGGGCGAGCTCTTCTCGCGCCGCTCGCTAGTCCAACTCGCCCTGGTGTTCGCACTGTTCACGGCAGCGGCGTCCGCCGTCTACCTCATCAATGACGCGCGTGACGCCGAGGCCGACCGCGCGCACCCCACCAAGTGCCGCAGACCGGTCGCCGCGGGCCAGGTGCCGGTGGCGGTCGCGTACGCGGCGGGCGGGCTGCTCGCCGTGCTCGCTCCGGTGGCCGCCGCCATGCTCTGCACGCCCTTGACCGCGGGCCTGCTCGCCGCCTACGTAGTGATGCAACTGGCCTACTGCGTCAGCCTCAAGCACGTCCTCGTCGTCGACCTCGCCGTCGTCACCACGGGCTTCCTGATGCGGGCGATGATCGGGGGAGTGGCCCTCGGCATCCCGCTCTCGCGCTGGTTCCTCATCACCACCGGCTTCGGGGCGCTCTTCATGGTCGCCGCCAAGCGCTACTCCGAAGCCGTGCAGATGTCCGGGAGCGCCGAGAAACTGGGCGCCACGCGCGCGTTGCTCACCGAATACACCACCGGCTACCTCCGCTTCGTCTGGCAGCTAGCCGCCGGGGTCGCCGTCCTCGCGTACTGCCTGTGGGCCATGGAGAGCGGCGGCACCGCCAACGGCCTGCTGCCCTGGCGGCAGCTGTCGATGGCCGCCTTCGTCCTCGCCGTCCTGCGGTACGCCGTCTTCGCCGACCGGGGCACGGCGGGCGAGCCCGAGGACGTCGTCCTGCGCGACCGGGCGCTGGCCGTCATCGGCCTCGTGTGGATCGCGATGTACGCCCTCGCGGTCGCCGACTGGTGAGCGCCCTCAGAGAGCGGCTACGGGCCATGGGCCCCGAACTGCTCGGCTTCGCCGCCGCCGGGATCTGCGCGTACGCCGTCGACCTCGGCCTCTTCATCTGGCTGCGCGGCCCCGCCGGTCTGGACCCGCTGACCGCCAAGGCGCTGTCCTTCGTCGCCGGCTGCACGGTCGCGTACGCGGGCAACGCGCTCGGCACCTACCGGCGGCGCGAGGGGCCCGGAGTGTCGCGGCTCCGCCAGTACGGGATCTTCTTCGCCGTCAACATCGCGGGCGCCCTGGTGCAGTTGCTCTGCATCGCGGTGTCCCACTACGGCCTCGGCCTCACCTCGCAGCGCGCGGACACCGTCTCCGGGGCAGGGGTCGGTATGGCACTCGCCACTGTTCTGCGTTTCTGGGGTACTCGGACCTTGGTCTTCCGCACAACGGGCAGGGAGGCATCATGGACTGGCTGAAAAAGCTCCCCGGCATCGGACCCCTGGTGGAGCGTCTGATGCGCACGCACGCGTGGAGCGCGTACGAGCGGCTCGACAGTGTGCATTGGGCCCGCCTCGCGGCAGCGATGACGTTCATCAGCTTCCTGGCGCTCTTCCCGCTGATCACTGTCGCCGCCGCGGTCGCCGCCGCGACCCTCTCCAAGAGCCAGCAGGACAAGCTCGAGGGCACCATCTCCAAGCAGGTCCCCGGCATCTCCGACCAGCTGAACCTGGACGCCCTCGTCGACAACGCGGGCACCGTCGGGCTCATCGCGGGCGCCCTGCTGCTCTTCACCGGCATCGGCTGGGTCGGCTCGATAAGGGAGTGCCTGCGGGTCGTCTGGGAGCTGGAGGACGAGGAGGAGAACCCCCTCCTGCGCAAGGTCAAGGACGCCGGGGTGCTCATCGGGCTCGGCGGCGCGGGCCTCGCGTCCGTCGTCGCCTCCACCCTCGCGTCGACCGCCGTCGGCTGGAGCGCCGACCTCATCGGGATCTCCAAGGACGGCTGGGGCGGGGTGCTGCTGCAGGCGATCGCGTTCGCCATCGCCGTCCTCGCGGACTTCCTGCTGCTGCTCTACGTCCTGACGCTGCTGCCGGGCGTCCAGCCCCCGCGCCGTCACCTGATCACCGCGGGGCTGATCGGCGCGGCCGGATTCGAGCTGCTCAAGCTGCTGCTCGGCGGCTACATGAAGGGCGTCGCCGCCAAGAGCATGTACGGCGCCTTCGGAGTGCCCGTCGCGCTGCTCCTGTGGATCAACTTCACCGCGAAGCTCCTGCTGTTCTGCGCCGCCTGGACGGCGACGCGGAAGCAGGGGCGTACAGCGGCGGAACAAGAAGAGCCGCAGGAGCAGACCCAGCCGCAGACACAGCCGCAGACGGCACCCGGTGGCGTCAGCGGCGGCTCTTCGGCAGCGGCATCCGGCGGTTGATCACGAACCATCCGGCGGCGATGAGCGCGAGGACGCCGGCTCCGACCCCGACTGCGATGCCGACACCGCTGCCCGACTCCTTGCCGGAGGCGTGCGCCACGTTCTTGGACGAGCCCGACCCGCCCTTGCCGGCGCCGGGCGCGCCCTTGCCGCTGCCCGTACCGGCACCCTTCGGAGCGACCAGTTCGCCCACCGGCTCGACCTTGCCGGAGGCCTTGAAGCCCCAGTCGAGGAGGCGCTCGGTCTCCTTGTAGACCGCGTGCTGCTCACCGGAGTCGGGGTTCATGACGGTCACGAGCAGCACCTTGCCGTCGCGCTCGGCGACACCGGTGAAGGTGTTGCCCGCGTTCGTGGTGCTGCCGTTCTTGACGCCCGCGATGCCCTTGTAGGCGTCCAGACCGACGTCCCCCGTAAGGAGGCGGTTGGTGTTCTGGATCGCGAAGGACTCGCGCTTCGTCTTGCCCTTGTCCTTGCCCTTCTTGATCTTCTTGGTCTCGCCGGGGAACTGGGCGGTGGCCGTCGAGCAGTACTCCCGGAAGTCCTTCTTCTGCAGCCCGGAGCGGGCGAACAGCGTCAGGTCGTACGCGGAGGAGACCTGCCCCTTCTCGTCGTAGCCGTCCGGACTGACCACATGGGTGTCGAGGGCCTGGAGCTCCTCGGCGTGCGCCTGCATGTCCTTGACGGTCGCCGGGACGCCGTCGTTCATCGCCGACAGGACGTGCACCGCGTCGTTGCCCGACCGCAGGAAGACACCGAGCCACAGGTCGTGGACCGTGTACGTCTCGTTCTCCTTGACGCCGACCATGCTGCTGCCCGCGCCGATGCCGGCCAGGTCGGAGAGCGAGACCTTGTGCTTCTGCGTCTTGGGGAACTTCGGCAGGACCGTGTCCGCGAAGAGCATCTTCAGGGTGCTCGCCGGGGGCAGCCGCCAGTGCGAGTTGTGCGAGGCGAGGATCTCGCCCGTCTCGGCGTCCGACACCATCCAGGAGCGCGCCGAGAGGTCCTTGGGGAGGACGGGAGCGCCTGCCTTCAGGCTCACCTGGGTGCCCGGCTTGCCGAGCTTGGCGCCGCCGACGGTCGACATCGACGCGGGGGGCTTGGGCTTGTTCTCGCCCCCCGGCTTGCCGTCCGCCCACGCGGGAGCTGTGGTCGACATGGTGAGCAATGCGGCGGATGTGACCAACAAGGCGGTCTTTTTTACGGCAGGCACGGACGAGAACGTACAGGGCGTCGCCGGGGAAGTCGCCGCCGAGGTGGGCCGTGTCCGCGGCGTCCCGGACTCCCCACCCCGGCGGCGCTGCGGAAGGGAGGCTCGCGATACTGAACGTATGAAGCTCAGCCGCCCGGTCTCCTGGTTCCTGCTCGCCTTCGGTGTGTGGAGCTGGTTCATCTGGATCACTTTCGTCAAGAACCTGTGGAAGGACGGCAGTGGGCTCGCCTTCGATGACGCAGGCGACCCGACCGCGTACTTCTGGGTCCACCTGACGCTCGCCGTCGCCTCCTTTGTCTTGGGGACGGTGGTAGGGGCCATCGGGTTGCGCGGAGTGCGTGCTCTGCGCCGTACGTCATAGCTGATCGGTCACTTCGGGCACTGCTGAGGGGCGCACCACCGTGGTCATCCTGTTCGTGCTGGCCGGTCTCGCCGCGCTCGCGGCCCTCGCCGGGCTGCAGTGGTACGCGTGGCGGCGCCTCGTGCGGGACACCACCGCTCGCCCCGGATTCGTCCGGCGTGCGGGAGCCGTCGTCTTCGTGGCGGGGCCGCTGCTGATGTTCGCGGCGGTCGCCAGTGAGCGGGCCGGGGCGCCCTTCTGGCTGCAGAAGGTGCTGGCCTGGCCCGGCTTCATGTGGATGGCGCTGTCGATCTATCTGGTGCTCGCGCTTCTTGCCGGTGAGCTCGTACGGCCCTTCTTCTTGCGGCGTCGTACGAAACGCGCCGCTACGGAGGAGGCCGATTCCGCACCGGCCCTCTCTCCGGCCCTGTCCCCGGGCCTCTCCGTGGACAACGGCACTCCTACGGAGATCCCCGCCCGGCCGGAGCCTCCCGCTCCCGAGGGCGCGCGGAAAACACCGGTCGCCCCCTCGCGCCGTCTCTTCGTCTCGCGCATCGTCGGCGGGACCGCCGCGGCCGTCGCCGTCGGAACGGTCGGCTACGGAACGTACGGCGTGCTGCGCGGCCCCCGCGTGAAGCGCGTCACCGTGCCGCTGGCCAAGCTGCCGCGCGGGGCGCACGGCTTCCGGATCGCCGTGGTCAGCGACGTCCACCTGGGGCCGATTCTCGGACGCGGCTTCACTCAGCGCGTGGTCGACACGATCAACGGCACACAGCCCGACCTCATCGCGGTCGTCGGCGACCTGGTAGACGGCAGCGTCGAGGACCTCGGGCCCGCCGCCGCGCCGCTCGCGCAGCTTCGGGCGCGGCACGGGACGTACTTCGTGACCGGCAACCACGAGTACTTCTCGGGAGCCGAGCAGTGGGTCGATCACGTACGCGAACTCGGCCTGCGGCCCCTGGAGAACGCCCGCACCGAACTGCCCGGCTTCGACCTCGCGGGCGTGGACGACGTGGCCGGTGAGAGCGAGGGGCACGGGCCCGACTTCGCCAAGGCGCTGGGCGACCGGGACCGCTCGCGGGCCTCCGTGCTCCTGGCCCACCAGCCGGTGGTCATCCACGACGCCGTCAAGCACGGCGTCGACCTCCAGCTCTCCGGGCACACCCATGGCGGACAGCTCTGGCCAGGCAATTTCATCGCCGACCTGGCCAACCCGACGCTCGCCGGGCTGGAGCGGTACGGCGACACGCAGCTGTACGTGACGCGGGGCGCGGGTGCCTGGGGGCCGCCCGTGCGGGTCGGGGCGCCGTCCGACGTCACGGTCGTCGAACTGGCCTCCCGCCAGGCGTAATCGCATGTTGGTTCGATGTGGTACGAATCTGGCCGGATACTGCCGGGCCGCAAGATGACGGAGTGACACCGGCCGCTACCTCTGCGCAGCATTAAGTGTTGGAATCGTGCGCGGTTCTTGGTGCTTTGGTGTGCCATAGGGGGGACGTTGTTGCGCCGTCAGGCTTTCCGGCTGCCACCGCATCCGGCATCCGTCTCGCTCGCCCGGCTCCGTGTGCATGATCATCTCGCCGCGTGGGGGCACAAGGAGGAGAGCGCCGCGCTGCACGACGCCGTGCTCCTCGTGTCGGAGCTCGTGACGAACGCGGTCTGCCACGGCCTCGTCCAGGACCGGGAGTTCGAGGTGGCGGTGACGGTGCTCGCCGACGGCGACTGCTTCATAGAGGTGTCCGACGAAAGCCCGACCAGCCCGGAGCTAAGGGAATTGGGCCCGTTGGAGGAGGGCGGCCGAGGCCTGCGGCTGCTGGACGCGCTGGCGGAGGCCTGGGGCGTCTGGCAGCGGGGACGGCACGGGAAGACGGTGTGGGCGCTGGTGCGGGCCTGAGGGGGCCCTGGAGCCGCGCGCAGGAGGCAAGGAGCCTCATCCGCCCGTTCGCGCAGGCAACGTGACCGTCACCGTGAGACCCGACCCCGGCGCAGTCTCCACCTCCACCTGTCCGTCGTGTGCCGCCACCACCCCCTGCACGATCGCCATCCCGAGGCCGCTGCCCGCGCCGCCGCCCGCGCGGAAGAACCGGTCGAACACGCGCGCGGCGTCCGCCTCCGAGAGGCCGGGGCCCCGGTCGGCCACGCGCAGCCGCACCAGCCCGTCCTGCCGCTCCACGCCCAGCGTGACCGGTGCGTCGGCGGGTGTGTGGACGCGCACGTTGGCCAGGAGATTGCCGAGCACCTGGCGCATGCCCGACTCGTCCGCGTGGACAAGGACCGACCCGTCGGCGCGGACCGTGAGCGGGCGCTCCGGCTCCTGTACCCGCAGATCGTCGGCCGCGTCCCGTACGAGGCGGCTCAAATCGACGTTCCTGAAGCGCAGTTCCGGCTGCTGGTCCAGGCGGGCCAGGGTGAGCAGCTCGTCGACGAGGTGGCCCATCCGGTCGGTCTCGGCGAGGACGCGGCTCCACGCGCGCGTGCGTTCCGCCGGATCGCGCAGCATCCCCTTGTCGTACAGCTGGAGGTAGCCGCGGATCGCCGACAAAGGCGTACGCAGCTCGTGCGAGGCATCGGCGACGAAGCGGCGCAACTGTGCCGAGCTGCGTTCGCGGGTCTCGAAGGCCGATTCGACCTGGTGGAGCATGGAGTTGAGGGCGAGGCGCAGCTGCTCGGTCTCCGTGGCCGGGGCGCGGCTCGACGGCACGCGCCGGGTGAGGTCGCCCTCGGCGATGGCCGAGGCGGTCTCGACCATGTCCTCAAGGGGCCGGAGCCGGTGGTGCGCGGCGATCATCGTCAGGACGGCGAGCAGCCCCAGCAGGACCACTCCGAAGGCGGCGTCGAGCCTGAGCGCCTTCTTGATGCCCGACTCCACGTCCTCCGTGTCCGCGGCCATCAGGATCGTCGTGCCGTCGGCGAGCTCAGCACCCACCATGCGGTGGGCGTCACCGTCCAGGGTGACGTCCCGCGGCTCCGCGCTGTCGGCGACCGCCCCGGGGTCGTCGACGGCGGCGGCCAGGGCGCGCTGGCGCGGGGTCGGGACGAGGGAGCCGATGGCGACAGGCTTGCCGCCCTTGTCCACGGCCACGAACACCGTGTCCCCGCGCGGCAGCGCACTCGCGTGCTCCTTGCCGCCGGGCGAGAGCTTGTCGAGGGCGATGCCCAGCTCACTGAGCCGCTCGATGTCCTTCATGGTGATGCCGGTGGCAAGGAGCGAGCTGCGCGACTGCGTCAGCTCGGAGTCCACGTTGTCCAGCAGGTAGTGGCGCATGCCCATGACGCTCACACCGGTCGCCACGATCACGCCGAGGGCCAGCAGGGCCACGTTGACCCAGGTGAGCTTGGCGCGCAGCGAGCTCATGCCGCGGTGCGGGCGCGCACGCCTCATGCGAGGCCGTATCCGACACCCCGCCGGGTCGTGATCACCGGCGGGCCGAGCACGGCCAGCTTGCGCCGCAGATAGCTGATGTAGGTCTCCACGACGGTCGACTCGGCGGAGTGCTCGTACTGCCAGACGTGGCGCAGGAGCTGCTCCTTGGGCACCACACGGCCGCCGTTGCGGACCAGGAAGCGCAGCAGGGCGTACTCGGTGGGCGTGAGCTGCGCCGTGCGGCCCGCGCGGCGCACCACGTACGTCGTCTCGTCCAGCTCCAGGTCGCCGTAGCGCAGCGGCGGGCGCTGGGGGAGCACGTCGCCCGCCCTGGTGCGGCGCAGGACCGCGCCGATGCGGGCGATGACCTCGTCGATGTTGAACGGCTTGGTGATGTAGTCGTCGCCGAAGCCGAGCGCGCCCACGACCTCCGCGGGCGCGTCCCGCGCGGTCAGGAAGAGCAGGGCCGCTCCGGGGCACCGGGCGCGCAGTTCCCTGGCCAGGGCGCGGCCGTCGCCGTCCGGCAGCATCACGTCGAGGAGCGCCACGTCGGGCCGGGTGCGCCCGGCGAGCGCGAGGGCCTCGCGCACGGTGCCCGCCACCATGACGTCGAAGCGGTGGTAGCGCAGGGCGATGGCGAGCACGTCGGCGATGCTCGGCTCGTCCTCGACGACGAGCACGGTGGCCCCGGCACCCGCCCCGGCCGGCCCGGCGGGACTGCCCTGCCCGCCCGGACCGGTTCGCACTCCGACATCTGTTCCCTGCTGGCCTTCGGCGTGGCTCATGTCCCCAGTATCGGCAAGGGCGTTGTACGAAGACCCGGTCCGTGCCTTGGAGTTACTTGAGAATCATGGCCGCGTCGCGCCGCTGCGGCGCGGTGCCGCCGATGCTGAGGCTCCTGAAGGCACGGGCCCGGGGGAACCGACGACGCGGAGGAGGAGTGGATCGTGGCGGCATTGGCGCGATGGTGCTATCGGCACCGTCTGGTGGTCCTTGTGCTGTGGGTGGGAGCCCTGTTCGGACTGGGGGCCGCGGGGACCTCGGCGGGAACCGACTATTCGAATGTGTTCTCCCTGCCGGACACGGATTCCAAGCGCGCGTACGACCTGATGACGAAGGCCTTCCCGGAGAGCTCCGGAGACACCGACACGGTCGTCTGGCGCGTCGACCAAGGCGCTTCGGCCCGTGACGCGGACGTACGTTCCCGTATAGAGCCCGCGCTCAAGGAGATCGCCGGCATGAAGGGCGTCGGCGAGGTCGCGAGCCCGTACGCGTCCAAGGCGGCGGGCGCCGCGCAGATCAGCGAGGACGGGCGCATCGCCTACGCCCAGGTGAGCTTCGCCGAGGAGGCCAACTCCGTCCCCAAGGACCTCGTCCAGGACGTCGTGGACACGGCTCAGCACGCCGAACGCTCCGGCCTCCAGGTCGAGCTGGGCGGCCAGGCGATCACCCGCATCCAGGAGCCGCCCACCGGCATCGCCGAGACGGTCGGCATCGCGGCAGCGGCCGTCGTGCTCTTCCTGGCCTTCGGCTCGCTCTTCGCGATGGTGCTCCCGATCGTCATCGCCGTCTTCGGAGTGGGCCTCGGCATGCTCTCGACGATGCTGCTGAGCCACGTCACGGACATCCCCGAAGTGGCACCGCTGCTCGGCTCGCTGATCGGCCTGGGCGTCGGCATCGACTACGCGCTCTTCATCGTCACCCGGCACCGGCGCGGCATCCTGCGCGGCATGAAGCCCGAGGAGTCCGCGGTGCAGGCCATGAACACCTCGGGCCGCGCGGTGCTCTTCGCGGGCGGCACGGTGTGCATCGCGCTCGCCGGGATGCTGGTGATGAACATGCGCTTCCTGGACGGCGTGGTCATCGCGGCCTCCCTGACGGTGATCCTGAGCGTCCTCGCGGCCATCACGCTGCTGCCCTCGCTGCTCGGACTGCTCGGCCCCCGGGTGCTCAGCCGCAGGCAGCGGCGCCGACTCGCCGCGACCGGACCGGAGCCCGCCGAGGCGAGCGGACTCGCGGCGCGCTGGTCCTCGTACGTCCAGAAGCGTCCGCGCTCGATCGCGGCGCTCGCCTTCGTGGTGATGGCCTTCCTGGCGCTGCCGCTGCTCTCCTTGCGGCTCGGCGCGACCGACCAGGGCAACCACCAGGAGTCGACGACGACCCGGCAGGCGTACGACATGCTGGCCGAGGGATTCGGTCCGGGATTCAACGGGCCACTCCAAGTAGTGGCCGAAGAGACCGACACAGGAGCCCTGGTGTCGGCCATCCGCGAGACGGAGGGCGTGGCGAGGGTGGCGGCGGCCCCGCCCGCCGCGGAGGGCATCTCGGTCATCAACGTGGTCCCGACCACGTCCCCCCAGTCCGAGGAGACGGACCAGCTCATCGACCGTCTACGGGGAGACGTGATTCCGGAAGCCGGAGTCGACGCCCACGTAGGGGGAGTGACCGCCGTCTTCAAGGACTTCGCCGCGGTCACCGGTGATCGACTGCCCTACTTCGTAGGAGCGATCATCGCGCTCGGCTTCCTCTTGCTGCTGATCGCGTTCCGCTCGCTGGTCGTACCGCTGACGGCGGCCCTGATGAACCTGATCGCGGCGGCCGCCTCCTTCGGCGTACTGGTGGCGGTCTTCCAGTGGGGCTGGGGCACGGAGCTCCTCGGCATCGGCAAGGAGGGCCCGATCACCGCCTTCCTGCCCGTCATCATGCTGTCGCTGCTCTTCGGGCTCTCGATGGACTACCAGGTGTTCCTGGTGAGCCGCATGCACGAGGAATGGGTGCACACGAAGGACAACGCGCGGGCGGTGCGTGTCGGCCTCGCCGAGACGAGCAGGGTCATCAACTGCGCGGCCCTGATCATGATCTGCGTCTTCTCCGCGTTCGTCCTAAGCGGCGACATGGAGGGCGCGATGGCGGGCATCGGCCTGGCCGCGGCGGTCGCCCTGGACGCGTTCATCCTGCGCACGGCCCTCGTCCCGGCCGCCATGCACCTGCTCGGCCGCTCCAACTGGTGGCTCCCCGCGGGCCTGGAGAAGCGTCTTCCGCATCTGGCGGTGGAGCCGCGGGAAGCACCGGAGGAGACGGCACCCCTGCCCCACGCGCGCGTGGGGCAGTCCGACGGCGAGGGCGTCGCCTCCGTAGTGCACGGTTTCATCCGCACCGCGGACGGCGAACCGGTGGACGGCGCGACCCTGACCCTCCTCTCCAAGGGGGGCGGTCAGCTGGACCGCGTGACCTCACTTGCGGACGGCTCGTACATCGTCGCGGCACCGTCGGCGGGCGCGTATCTGCTGGCCGTCACGGCCCCCGGCTACGCGGCCCGCGCACGGCACATCGTGGTCGCGGACGAACCGCTGGTGTACGACGTGGAGCTGGCGCTCGGCGAGATGGACGCGGTGAACTAGCCGGTGGGTCCGGGGCGGACGGCCCGGACCCTCGGCAGCCCCGTAACGGACATCACCAGCGAGTAGAGCGAGGTCGTCGCAGCGATGAAGAGCCGGTTGTTCTTCGGTCCACCGAAGGCGATGTTGGCGACGGCCTCGGGGACCGCGATCCGTCCGATGAGGGTGCCGTCGGGGTCGTAGCAGTGCACCCCGTCGTTGAGGGCGGCAGCCCAGAGGCGCCCTTCGTCGTCGAAGCGGATGTTGTCGAAGCCGGAGTCCTTCGACTCGGCGAAGACGGTGCCGTCCGAGAGGGTGCCGTCGTCGCGCACATCGAAGGCGCGGATCTGGGCGGCGCGCGAGTCGGACACGTACAACTGCCGCTCGTCGGGCGAGAAGACGAGCCCGTTCGGCCCCTCGAACCCGTCGGCGACGATCCGTACGTCACCGGTCACGGGGTCGACCCGGTAGACGTTGCAGGCACCGATCTCGGCGGGCGCGCGGAACCCCTCGTAGTCGCTCGTGATCCCGAAGTCGGGGTCGGAGAACCAGATCGACCCGTCGGAGCGGACCACGGCGTCGTTCGGGCTGTTGAACCGCTTGCCCTCGAAGCGGTCGGCGAGGACGGTGACGCGGCCGTCGTGCTCGGTGCGGGTCACGCGCCGGTTGCCCTGCTCGCAGCTGATCAACCGCCCCTCGCGGTCCAGGGTGTTGCCGTTCACGTATCCGGCGGGCGTACGGAAGACGCCGACGGTGCCGGTCGCCTCGTCCCAGCGCAGCAGCCGGTCGTTGGGTATGTCGCTCCAGATGAGCTGCCGCCAGGCGGGGAGGTAGAGCGGCCCTTCGGCCCACCGGCAGTCGTCGTACAGCACTTCGAGTTTGGCGTCGCCGTTGGCGCATCGCCCCGTGCGGAAGCGGTCGTCCAGAATCTCGTACGACGTCGGGACTTTCTGGGAGGACATGACGACCCCTGTCTTCTGTAATGAATGAATGACATTCGGTAGTACGACGATATTGCAGTACGAGATATGGTGTGCGTCAAGAGTTCCAGGAGTTTGCAAGGGTTGACGACGGATGGCGGGGCCACGGCTGATGGACGACACCGACCGAGAACTGCTCGCACTGCTGCAAGAGGACGCCGCCCAGCCCTACGCGAGCCTGGGCAAGTCGGTGGGACTATCGGCGGGTGCGACCCATGAGCGCGTACGCAAACTGCGCGAGCGCGGAGTGATCCGCCGCACGACGGTCGACGTGGACCCGGCGGCCGTGGGCCAGGGCGTGCTGGCCTTCGTCATGGTCGACTCGACGGCGTGGATGGGGGACAAGGCGGACGACTTCGCCGCGATCCCCGAGATCCAGGAGGCGCACGTCATCGCGGGCGCGGCGAGCGTCCTGGTGAAGGTCCGCACGGGGACGACGGAGCAACTCCAGGACGTGCTGCGGCGGCTGTACGCGATCGACGGGGTGAGCGGGACTCAGGCGACGGTGTCCCTGGAGACGTTCTTCGAGAGGCCGGTGTCGCCGGGGGTATCGCCGAGGGTGGACTGAGGGCCCGTATCGCCGAGGGTGGGCTGACGCCCGCCGTCGCCCACTCCGAAGTCGCTCACCCCGCCGTCGCCCACTCCGAAGTCACGCACCTCGGAGTCGCCCACTCCGAAGTCACGCACCCCGAAGTTGCGCACTCCCGGCACCGCCGCCGTCCCCGCGCAGGCGATTCCCACCAAGGCCGCCGCGATCCACAGCGGGGTCGCCGTGCCCCACGCATCCGCCGCGAGCGGCCCGAGAATGTACGCGAGAGGCATCGCGGCCAGCGAAAGGAGCCAGTCGTACGAGGTGACGCGGGCCAGTACGCCGGACGGTATCGCCGCTTGCACCGAGGTCTCCCAGATGGGGCTGAGGAAGCCGAGCCCCGCCTGCGCGAGGCCGTACGCCGCGATCACGGCCGGCGTAGGGGCCTCGACCGCGAGCAGGGCGAGGGGCAGGGCGTACGTCGCGAGACCGAGGTTGGCCGCCAGGACCGGCCGCTTCGGCCGGGCGCGCCCGGCGAGCAGGGAGCCGGCGAGCAGGCCGACGGCGCCCGTCTGGAGGATTGCGATCCAGGTGCCTTCGCCGCCCAACTCCTCGACGGCGATGACGGGTCCGAGCGTCATGAGGACGGCGGCGGCGCCGTTCCACGCGGAGTGCGCGACGAGGCTGGTCCAGTACCAGTCCCGGCTCCGCACCTCGTGCCAGCCCTCGACGAGGTCCGTGCGGAGGGAGCGGCGTGCGGAGGGTTCCTCGGCGGCCGTGCGGTGGATCCGGACCGCCGTGAGGAGGCATGCGCTGACGGCGAAGGAAGCGCCGTCGAGGACGAACGCCCAGCCGGGTCCCGCGGTCAGGATCAGCAGCCCGGCGAGCGCGGGGCCGACGAGGGGGGCGCTGCTGCGGACCACGCCCAGGACGGCGTTGGCCGCGTGCCGGTCCTTCGCGGCGACGATCCCCGCGATGAGCGGCGACATGGTCGGCATGGCGAAGGCGGACGCGGCGCCGCCGACTGCTTCGGCGAGGGCGATGTGCCACAACTGGGGATCACCGCCGAGCAGTTGTAGCCCGACGAACAGCTGGGTCACGCAGCGCACCAGGTCAGCGGTGAGGGCCACGGTGCGAGCGTTGAAGCGGTCGCCCACGACACCGCCGAGCGGCAGCAACAGCAGCCTCGTCCCCATCGCGCAACCCAGTACGAGCGCCAGCGCGGAGGCGGATCCGGTCGCCCGGACGACGGCGAGAGCGAGGGCGGCGGGGATGACGGCATCGCCGATGAGGGACAGGGAGCGGCCGACGAAGAACAGCCGGAAGGAGCGGTTGCGCAGCAGGGGATGCGACAGCATGGAGGGGACTGTATTTCGGTACCGAACTATTCGTCAACGAAATATAAGGGACCGAAGCACGCGGAAGTAGGCTGCGTGCATGGCGAAGAGGCGCGAGAAGGAGAACGCGGGCGCGGGAGACGGGGAGGGGAGGGAGAGCAGAGTGTCGCGCGACTGGACGGACGGCCATGTGGAGCGCTGGCTACCGGTGCTCCCCGGCCTCGATCCCGACATCGAGGGCGCGGTCACGCGCTTGAAGAAGCTGACGGTCCATCTGCGCCGGGTCCGCGAACAATCCCTGGTCGACTTCGCCCTGGAGCGACACGAGTTCGACACCCTCCACAAACTCGCGGGCCGGGGCGGTCGCGCGACCCCCTCCGAGCTGGCCGCCGACCTGGACCTGGCCCCCGCCTCCGTGACGGGCCGCCTGGACGGGCTGGAGAAGCGCGACCTGATCCGCCGTACCCCGTCGAAGGCGGACCGCCGCCGGGTGGACGTGGAGCTGACCGCGTCCGGCAGGTCGATCTGGCTGGGCGCGATGGACGTCCTGGGCCACGAGGAGTACCGCCTCCTCGGGGTGCTCTCAGGCGAGGAGCGCGCTCAGTTCTCGGACATGCTGCGGCGGATCATGGTGGTGGCGGAGGAGGGCGGCGGGGCGCATTGGCAGTGACACGCGCCCCTACGGCCCCCGTACCGGCTAACTCCGCGCCAGCTCCGGCCGCTTGCGATAGTCGGTGAACCCCACGACGTTCCCCCACGGGTCGGCGAACTCCACGGTGTACCCGGTGGCGACGGAGAAGGGCGGCGCGAGCGCCTTGATCCCGGCATCCTCCAGCGCCCGCCCGGCGGCCCGCGCGTCGCCCACCTCGAGCCACACCCGGGGCGTGGACCAGGCGGACGGCCGATGCTCGACCCCCTCCTCCACCCGCAGCAGAATCCCGGGGGTCTCTTTCCCCACCTTCAGAATCGCGAGCCCGATCTCATCGATCCGGTGCGCGACGGGGAACCCGGACCGCTCATAGAAGTCGACGGCTTCGCCGAGGTCGCCGACGGGAAACAGGACGTTGTCGAAGCCGAGCAGCTCGGTCGACCGGTCAGCGGATTGACGCACGGGCTGGTCAACCGACAGGCCGACCGACTGGTTGTCTGACATTCCGTCAGGGTAAGTCGATTCCCTGAAACCGAGCGCAGGCGCGCATGAGCCGCGCTGCGTGTGTGCGTTTCTTCGACCGTCCGGACCATGCCCGTCAGTCCGATCTCCGACCGACGGCGGCGACATCAGTCCAGCGGTTCTCGCCCCGTGATCTGCCTGAACACGCCGTCGAGAAGAGTGTCATCGACTTCGAATTCCCCCTCGTAATCCACGAAGTAGGCGCCGCTCGTGTACGCCGACAGTTGCACCTGGAGCATCTCCAGGACCGAAAGGAATTCGATTTCTGTATCGGCGCCCACGAGGACCCCTGCAACACCGACGAAAGTTTTGTCCTTCCAGACCGCTGCATAAAGGTCGGATGAGGCGGACAGGAGGATGGGGAACCATTCTCCCATCATGTCCAGGTCGGGATTTCCAAGCCGCCGAACACGCCCGGCCTCTGCGACCGAGGGGAAGATGTAACCAGGAATGAAGGCGGCGGCGTCCACAGTTTGTCCTGTGCGGCGGCGTGTGCCGTCGCACCAAGAGAACCATTCCTTGACTTCACTCGGTGCACGGTCGCCGAGCGTCTGGTTCAACTCGGTCTCAGGAAGCCCTGGACGCACAAGGTCGGACGCCACAGGCCTCCTCAGCATCGACAGTTGCTCTTGGATTCCGTCCAACAACTCAGTCACTGCAGTCATGAATTCCTCGAAGGGGTGAAAGGTGCAGCAGGTGGGCGACGTGAATTTTACAGGCTAGCGCCTGAACCACCCTTCAGGGGCAACGTAGAACGAATCGCCGTTCTGAATACCATGCTCAGCGTAGAAGCTGCTCAAGAACCCTCCCTGCCTGTTGTTCTCGGCCCTTTCGATCAGAGTTGTCACAGCGCCATGGCCACCTTGGCGTGACGAAGCGAATGGGAATTCCTCCCACGTCATCTGATCGCCGGGTCGGTCCAGACCGCGTTGGGCATGACGCCGGTTCCGGCGAATGTTCCGGCGGCCGGTTTGGCGTTCGACGATTGGGCTCTCGCCCCTGGCCAACGCCTCCGACAGATTGTCGTTCACACCGGGGAACGTGTGCTCGTCGAAGTGAGCGACCGGTAGTGATTGAGCGGTTCCGGCGCTGTCCACGGCGAAGACCCGGCAGGGCGTAAGCCCGAGCGGATCGCTCCAGAGACAGGGGTTGCGAACATAGGCGACCGGATTGGGGGCGGGGGCGAGTCCGAGAGGGTCCGGGCTGACGTACCGAGCAGTTTCGGGGTCGTAGTGGCGAAAGAAGTTGTAGTGCAGGCCAGTCTCGGGGTCGAAATACTGGCCGGGGAAGCGCAGGGGAGTGTAAGCGACGCTGTCGGTTGCCCACGCTGTCGAACCCCAGAGGGTGGCGCGGCTGCGCCAGGCGATTCCACCGTCTTCGTCGATGAGTTCGGTGGGAGTCCCGATGGCGTCGGTGACGATCAAGAAGAATCGGGAGTCGATCTCGTCCTGTGGGGTGTCGACCGAGATCATCCGCTCCGTCTGGGCGACGGGGTTCAGACCTTCATGCTCCCAGGCCAGGGTCACTGGATTACGCAACTCTGCTGCCGAGGTCGTCTGTTCGCACAGATTGGTGCCGTCCCAAGTGAAGAGAGTCTCCTCAACGACCGCACTCCCATCGGGGGCAAGGCGTTGCTTTCCGATACGACGGCCGAGGGGGTCGTAGAGGTAGCGCCAGTGGGTGCCATCTGGAGTGGTGACAGATATGAGGCGATCCTCAGCATCCCAGGAGTAGCGCCAGGTATCCGGTTTGCGGGACAGGCGGGTCTTCTGGCGAAGCACGAGACGACCGAGCGCGTCGTGCTCGTAGCGGATCCGCCCTGCCCGGGTGATGCCGGTGCCGGAATAGTCGCGCGCTCCGGTTGCCTCGTGACCGGCGTGGCTGCGGGGCCACTCCGCCTGAGTTTGGTTGCCGGCCAAGTCGTAGGCGTAGGACTCGGTCCAGTCGGCTGCGTGGACAGCTGTGACTCGGGCTGCCATGTCCAGATCGAAACGACGAGTCCCGGACATCTGGTCGTCCACGCTTACCAGGTTGCCGTCATCACGGTAGGCGTAGGCGCGATGCTGAATGCGGCGCCCCCCGTTGCCGGTTACCGACTGGCTGGTAAGGCGCCCCAATTCGTCGAAGTCCTGAGCCAGGGAGAAGTGCGCGCCGTTGCGTCGTGCCACTTCCCTGCCCGACAGATCGCGATCGAAGTCGATGACGCGTCCGGAGGCGGTGAGTCGTTCGAGCTGCCCCGCCTCGTCGTAGGTCCAGGTGCTGGTTGCCCCGGTTGGGGTCGTACGGCTGGTGCGTCGGCCCATTACGTCGTACGTACTGGTGAGGAGTTGGCCGTTGGCACTCTCGGAGAGTATTCGACCGAACTGGTCCCGCTCCAGGACCAACGAACAGTTCTGGCCCGACGCGTGCGTCAGGCGACCCGAGGAGTCATGCGCAAAGGCGGTGACCGCACCATCGGCGTTCTTACGGATAAGCCGACCGAGCGCGTCGTGTTCGTAAGTGATGGTCTGACCGAGTACATCCGTACGGGAGGTGAGCCGGCCCGCGGGGTCGTGTGTATAGGTGAGCGAACGGCCTCTTCTTGAGCTTCTTCAGCTTCCCCGGCGCGTCCTCGAACTCCGACGTGAACGATTCTGCCGTCTTGCCCGCCCAGGTCAGGATCGCGTCCTCGCCCGCCATCCCCTTGATGTCGCGCAGGACCTTCGAGACATCGTCGGCGAAGTCGTGCAGATTCTTGGCGAGGTTCCGAACCCGGTCTGGATCACCCGGCGTCGGGTCCTTGTCCAAGTCAAGGACATGCCAATCCGCCGGACGATTCCCCGCCATACCGCAACCCCCGCCAGGCTCGTGCTTCGTCTATCGGTTGATGGACTGGATCTCTTGGACGTTGACGTCCTGCGTCCCGTCGAAGGTTCCGTTCGGGAGGTCGCCGCCGGTGTTGTCGGAGCCCTCCCAGGTGATCTCCCAGGTGATGGACGCCTTCAGCTGGAACGGCTTGCCGCCGGTGGAGCGGAGGTAGGAGATGCCGCACGGCGGGTCCTGCTTGGAGGAACCCTTCGTGTACGGAGTGCCGATGCTGCCGTCGTCGTTGATCTTGCAGTCGCCGGATGCGGGAAAGGTCCGCGCGTCCTTCGTACCGGGGTCCAGGTGGAGGGCGACCGGCTTGGCGGTGGTCTCCGCCCATAGGCCCGTGCCGGGCAGCTCGGCGCGGACCTTGACCGGCTCGAACTTGCCCTTGTCCAGCCATACCCAAGTCGGCATGTTCACCGTCGACCTGGCCTCGGGCTTCAGCTCGACCTTGGTGTCGGGGACCTTGACCTTGTCGTACGCGTACGAGGCGAGGACCTCGGGCGTCGGGGCGTTGTCGATCTTCGGGAGGGTGCCGGCATCCTGCCAGAAGAGGATCTCTTCGCAGTCGTACCCCCCTGGATCGTCCTTCATGGCCGGGTTGACGACACCGCGCCAGAACTTGCCGTCCTTGCCGAGGTTGAAGTTCTTGTAGCTCTTGATGCCGTCGCTCGGCGACTTGTCCTTCTCGAAGGTGTTCACCATCAGCTCCTGGCCCCAGCTGAGCGTGGGTGTCACCTTGACCAGGTTTTCGTTGGGCGTCTTCTTGAGCTGGTCCGTCGCGGCCTTCACCTCTTCGGAGGTCGCCACGGGCTCGTACCAGCAGGCAGGGGGCTTCCAGTTCGGGTCCACCGGAGCGAGTCCCTTGGCGGAGGAACCACCCTTGCCGCCGCTGACCTGGTTGACCTTGATGTTCGTGGTGCCGACCCCGGCGTTCAGCGTGTTGCCGTTCGCGCCGCCCGAAGGACCCGGCGGACTCTGGTTGTTCTTGTCCCCGATGGCGTACGCCGCCGTGGACGAGAAGCCGAGAGTGAGGGCTGTGGCGAGCAGAAAGACGCCCGCCTTAGAGGTGGTCCGCACTACTTGCACCCGCCCGGGACGGTCTCGAGCGAGGCCGTCTGCCACACACCCTGCTTGGACTTGGTGAGCCTGGCCCGGTACTGCAGCACGGAGTCAGGAGTGTCGGGGGTGGCGGTGACCTTCTTGGTCTTGCGGTTCTTCGTGGACGACTCGCGCTCGTCAACGCAGTAGAAGAACACGGCTGCGTCCTTGCCGCTGACGTTGATCTTGGGGTTGTAGGCCTTGATCTCACCGATCAGGCTGTCGTCGGTGTCGGCGAAGCTCTTGATCCACTTGCGGGCCGTGGTGAGGGAGGAGCCCGAGTCGTAGAACGCCACCGCCTCCGACTCCGGGTTCGACTCGATGATCGCCGCGTACTTCGCCCGCAGCTCCTCCTTGCCGTCGTCCAGGATCTCCTGGACCTTCGGGTCGCTGTTCGTCCAGTTCGCGAAGTTCGCCTGGAACTCGGCCGGAAGCTTGATCTCCGGCCGCTTCACCCCATCCGGCTTCGCGGAAGCGCTCGCCGAAGCCTTGTCGCCCCCGGCGCCCGCCCCCTCGATCTTGTCCGAGGAGCCGCCGTCGTCGCCCCCCGATCCGCACGAGGTCAACAACAAGGCCGCGGACGCGGTGAGCGTGGCGGTCAGGAGCCGGATGGGGCGGCGGTTCACTCTGGACTCTCCCGTGGGGTGGTGAGGGCGTAACACAAGCGAACACACGCTATCTGTGGGGGTCATGGGGACGCACATGGGCCCCGCTCCTCGAAGGAGCGGGGCCCATGTCAACGTACGGACGAAGAAGAACTCAGAAGCGCCGAGTGATCAGCGCCCGCTTTACTTCCTGGATCGCCTTTGTGACCTCGATGCCTCGCGGGCAGGCGTCCGTGCAGTTGAACGTCGTGCGGCAGCGCCACACGCCGTCCTTGTCGTTCAGGATCTCCAGGCGCTGCTCGCCCGCCTCGTCACGCGAGTCGAAGATGAAGCGGTGCGCGTTGACGATCGCCGCCGGGCCGAAGTACTGGCCGTCGTTCCAGAACACCGGGCACGACGACGTGCACGCCGCGCACAGGATGCACTTCGTGGTGTCGTCGAACCGCTCGCGGTCCTCCGGCGACTGCAGGCGCTCGCGCGTCGGCTCGTTGCCGGTCGTGACCAGGAACGGCATGACGTCGCGGTAGGCCTGGAAGAACGGGTCCATGTCGACGACCAGGTCCTTCAGGACCGTCAGACCCTTGATCGCCTCGACCGTGATCGGCTTGGACGGGTTGATGTCCTTGATCAGGGTCTTGCAGGCAAGGCGGTTGCGGCCGTTGATGCGCATGGCATCCGAGCCGCAGATGCCATGGGCGCAGGAGCGACGGAAGGTCAGCGACCCGTCCATGTCCCACTTGATCTTGTGAAGGGCGTCGAGGACACGCTCCTTCGGGTCGATCTCGATCTCGAAGTCTTCCCACGTCGCGTCCGCCGAGACCTCGGGGTTGAAGCGGCGGATGCGGAAGGTGACCGTGATGTACGGGGAGTCGGCGAAGCCGGCCTCGGGCTTGGCGTCTTCCTTGTCGAGGGTCGGGGTTGCCATCAGTACTTACGCTCCATCGGCTGGTAGCGGGTCTGCACGACCGGCTTGTAGTCGAGTCGGATCGACTCGGCGCCGTCGTCGCCTACCTCGCGGTACGCCATGGTGTGGCGCATGAAGTTGACGTCGTCGCGGTTCGGGAAGTCCTCGCGGTAGTGACCGCCGCGCGACTCCTTGCGGGCCAGGGCCGACTGCGCCATGACCTCGGCCAGGTCGAGCAGGTTGCCCAGCTCGATGGCCTCCAGGAGGTCGGTGTTGAAGCGCCGGCCCTTGTCCTGGATCGAGACGTTGAGGTAGCGCTCGCGGAGCTCCGCGATCTTCTCCACCGCCGTCTTGATCGTCTGCTCCGTGCGGAACACCATGACGTTGGCGTCCATGGTCTCCTGCAGCTCCTTGCGAAGCTCGGCGACCCGCTCGTTGCCCGTGGCGTCGCGCAGCCGCTCGACCTGGGAGACGACCAGCTCCTCGGCGTTCTCCGGGAGCTCGACGAAGTCGTTCTTCGCCGCGTACTCGGCGGCGGCGATGCCCGCGCGCTTGCCGAAGACGTTGATGTCCAGGAGCGAGTTCGTGCCCAGGCGGTTGGCGCCGTGGACCGACACGCAGGCCACCTCGCCCGCCGCGTACAGGCCCGGAACGACCGTGGTGTTGTCCGCGAGGACCTCACCCTCGACGTTCGTCGGGATGCCGCCCATGGCGTAGTGCGCGGTCGGCTGGATCGGGATCGGGTCCGTGTAGGGCTCGATGCCGAGGTACGTGCGCGCGAACTCCGTGATGTCCGGGAGCTTGGCGTCGAGCTGCTCCGGCGGGAGGTGCGTCAGGTCCAGGTAGACGTGGTCGCCCTCGGGGCCGCAGCCGCGGCCCTCACGGATCTCCGTGTAGATGGAGCGGGACACGACATCGCGGGACGCGAGGTCCTTCATCACCGGCGCGTACTTCTCCATGAAGCGCTCGCCGTCCTTGTTACGGAGGATGCCGCCCTCACCACGGGCGCCTTCCGTAAGAAGGATGCCCATGCGCCAGATGCCGGTCGGGTGGAACTGGAAGAACTCCATGTCCTCCAGCGGCAGACCGCGGCGGTAGCAGGCCGCCTGGCCGTCACCCGTCAGGGTGTGCGCGTTCGACGTCACCTTGAAGAACTTGCCGGTGCCGCCCGACGCGTAGACCACGGACTTCGCCTGGAAGAGGTGGATCTCGCCGGTCGCGAGCTCGTAGGCGACCACGCCCGCGCTCTTCTTGACGCCGTCGACCTCTACGAGGAGCTGGTCCAGGACGTAGAACTCGTTGAAGAACTCCACGCCCTCCTTGATGCAGTTCTGGTAGAGCGTCTGGAGGATCATGTGGCCGGTGCGGTCGCCCGAGTAGCAGGCACGGCGGACAGGAGCCTCGCCGTGGTTGCGGGAGTGACCGCCGAAACGGCGCTGGTCGATCTCACCCTTGGGCGTACGGCCGAAGGGCAGGCCCATCTTCTCCAGGTCGAGGACCGCGTCGATGGCTTCCTTCGCCAGGATCTCGGCGGCGTCCTGGTCGACCAGGTAGTCGCCGCCCTTGATCGTGTCGAAGGTGTGCCACTCCCAGTTGTCCTCTTCCACGTTGGCGAGCGCGGCGGCCATGCCGCCCTGCGCCGCACCGGTGTGGGAGCGGGTCGGGTAGAGCTTCGTCAGGACCGCGGTGCGGCTGCGCTTCGTCGACTCGATGGCCGCGCGCATGCCCGCGCCACCGGCGCCGACGATGACAGTGTCGTACTTGTGAATCTTCACTGGGTTCGCCTCGGCTTTAGCGGATGTTCGGGTCGAAGGTGAAGATCACCAGCGTGCCCAGAAGGATGGTGAACACCGTGGCGGTGTACAGCAGGCCCTTGAGCCACAGGCGCGTGTTGGCGCGCTCCGCGTAGTCGTTGATGACCGTGCGCAGGCCGTTGGCCCCGTGCAGCATCGCGAGCCACAGCATCAGCAGATCCCAGACCTGCCAGAACGGCGAGGCCCAGCGGCCCGCGACGAACGCGAAGCCGATCTTGCTCACGCCGCCGTCGAGCACCAGCTGGATCAGCAGGTGGCCGAGGACCAGGACGACCAGGACGACGCCGGACAGGCGCATGAAGAGCCATGCGGCCATCTCGAAGTTGCCGCGGGTCGAGCGCGGGGTCTTGGAGGTGCGCTTGCGCGGCGCCTCGATGAGGGGAGCCGGGTTGTCGACGTCGTAGAGCGAGGCGCCTTCGACGGGACCCACTCCGGACACTCCGGACTTCTCGAGCGTGGTGTCGGACATCAGGCGTCAGCTCCCGAAGACTTCGCGGACGGCGTGGCCGAGGACCGGGTAGAGCGCCCCCACCATCAGGACGACCCAGATGCCGACGACGGTCCAGAGCATCTGCTTCTGGAAGCGCGGGCCCTTCGACCAGAAGTCGACGGCGATGACACGCAGGCCGTTCAGCGCGTGGAAGAGGATGGCGGCGACCAGGCCGTACTCAAGGAGTGCGACGAGGGGGGTCTTGTAGGTGCTGACGACATCGTCGTACGCCTCCGGGGAGACGCGGACGAGAGCGGTGTCCAGCACATGCACGAACAGGAAGAAGAAGATGAGGACGCCGGTGACTCGGTGAGCCACCCAGGACCACATTCCTTCCCGGCCGCGGTACAGCGTTCCAGCCGGCACGGCAGAACCCTCCGGGAGCGGGGATTGGGGCCAGCCGGCTTGGGTGGTCGGACGGGCCCGGCCGGGTACGGTCCACCGGCCGCTCGTCATCGTATCGACGAGTTGTCGGTTCGCTCGCGCGGGGTAGCCAGGTGTGATCAAACAGGCAATCAAACAGGCACGTACGGGCTATTCAGGTCGTGCACGAGCCGGGTGAGTCGCCCGCGGGCCAGCTTCCGCATTTCCTCGGCCGCGATGACCCGCTCCTCCTCCTGGTCGTTGCCGAGGCGCGTGCGGATTCCGGCGAGCAGATGGTCGAGCGCCTGGGTCGGCGGGACGTCGTCCAGGCAGATCACGAAGACGTGACCGAACCGGCTCTCGTACGCGGCGTGCGCGGCCTGCAGGGCGGTGTGCGCGGCGGTGTAGGTGCCCTGCCGGGGGAGCACCGGACGCAGAGGTTCGCAGGCCAGGGCCTCGACGAGGTCCGCGGGCGGCAGGTCGTACGCCGCTTCGTCGGACGCGGCGAGCAGGGCGTCCAGGTCGGGATACGGCCGGTGGGCGACGAGTCGGCGGGCCCAGAGATGGCTGCCGCAGCAGGCGAGCAGCGCGGCTTCGGCGGCGCCGGGCTCTGCGTTGTTCAGTTGCTCCGGGACGCGGCTCGGCTGCGCCTGAGGGCTCGGTGAACGGTGCGGGGACAGCGGGGGCTCCTGGGCAGGGGGCATCGAAAGGGGGAGACGTGGGGGATTTGTCGTAACGCTAGCGAGGCTTGGTGGGGACTGTCTGACGGATGCGTGAATTTCACCCGGATGGGAGAGTTTCGCTTCGCGTGGTGGACGGTACCGCTGTGGGGCACGTCTTACCCTCGCCGCATGACTGCTGCCTGCGCCGCTCGTCTCGCCCCCGCTGCCCGGTGGGGGGATTCCTGCGCCGCCGCCTCGCGGCGGACGTTTCCCACCGGCCCCACGGGTCCCACAGGTTTCACAGGTCCCACCGGACCGTCTGGCCGCCCGGCGGGCTTCCCGTGCCCGGGCGGCAGCCGATGATCCAGCGGCGTTTCGCCCTCGCCTCCGCGGCCCTCGTCGCCGGTGCCGTCGCCCTCGCCGTGGCCGTCTGGCCCGGCGGCGGGAGTGACGGCGGGCCCGCGCATCCCCCCTCCGACAACAAGTCCGCGGTCTCCCCGGCCCCCTCGCCCACGAAGTCGTACCCCCTCTCCAAGGCCCCGGCCACCATCCCCGCCGTCCGCGAGCACAGCGCTGCGCGCGGACCGGGCTGGAAGCCGGCGGACGGCGGGCGTGTCGTCACCGGTGACGAGGACCTCGCGGACGAGGGCAAGCTGCTCGCCGGTGAGCTGAAGCTCGCGTACGCCGGTGACGCCGACCCCCGCAAGGGCGACGTGGAGCTCGCGCTCGACCCGGAGGGCGCCGACGCCTCCGGCGGCAGGGACGAGTCGTACACCCTCTCCGTGAAGGGGCAGCGGGTGAAGATCACCGCCCCCGAGGAGGCCGGTGTCTTCTACGGGACCCGCACCCTGAAGCAGGAGGTGCGCGGCGACCGGACCGCGCCCGAAGGCGTCGTACGGGACGAGCCCGCCAAGCCGCAGCGCGGATTCATGATCGACATCGCACGCAAGCACTTCGACGCGAAGTGGATCGAGGACCGCGTACGCGAGCTCGGCGACCTCAAGTACAACGAGCTCGGCCTGCACTTCTCCGACGACCAGGCCTTCCGCATCGAGTCGGACTCGCACCCCGAGATCGTCTCGCGCGACCACCTCACCAAGGCCCAGGTCCGCCGCATCCTGAAGCTCGCGGCAAGCCGCCACATCACGGTCGTGCCCGAGATCGACTCGCCGGGCCACCTCGGCACGGTCATCGCCGCGCACCCCTCCCTCCAGCTCCGCGACACCCGCGGCGTCGCGGCGCGCGGCGCGGTCGACATCTCCAAGCCGCAGGCCGCGGAGATCGTCGACGACCTCCTCGAGGAGTACGCGGACCTCTTCCCCGGGCGCTACTGGCATCTCGGCGCCGACGAGTACCGCGCCCTCACGGTCGCCGACCCCGAGGCCAGCTATCCGCAACTGGCGTCGGCGGCCCGCGAGAAGTACGGGTCCGACGCCCGCGTCCAGGACCTGGCGACCGGCTGGCTGAATGACCGGGCCGAGACCATGCGCCCCTTCGAGCGCGGGCTCAGGGCCTGGAACGACGGGTTCTTCAGCGGCGGCGTGGAGAAGGCCGACGAAGATCTTGACGTCGCGTACTGGACAGGCAAGGAGATCGGGGCGAGGGAGCCCGCCGAGTACCTGAAGGCGGGCCGGAAGGTCATCAACTACAACGACGAGTACCTCTACTACGTGCTCGGCCAGCCCAACACCTTCCGCTATCCGACCGGGCAGCGGATCTACGAGCAGTGGACCCCGCTGGTGATCCGCGGGACGAAGCCGGTGGACGCCAAGTACGACGACCAGATCCTCGGCGGCTCCTTCGCGGTCTGGTGCGACCTGGCGAACTCGCAGACGCAGGAGCAGGTGGCGCAGGGCATCCGGATGCCGCTGCGGGCGACGGTCCAGAAGCTGTGGGATGCACGCGAACCGGGCCTGTCCTGGCGGGAATTCGTGAAGTTGGCCGACCGGACGGGGTAGGTTCCGGGAGCCGCCGACGCCCTGGGGAGGGACGTGGGCGGCCTCAGTCGTCCTGTCCTGGACGCTCTTGGACGTCCTTGACACTCCTGGATGCTCCTGGACGAACCCGTGGGGGGTTGCTCGGTCATGCTGTGCACGGAATGTCAGTCCAATACGGCGACGACGTCGGAAGGCCTCTGTGACATGTGCGTCACGGTGGCCGCCCAGGCGAGCCGGCCCGGCGGACGCTCCGCCTACCTCCGCTCGCCCATGGGACTCGGCCGGGCCGCCGTCGCTCTGCTGGGCGTCGTCATCGCCGCCGACCTGTACTCGCTGTGGGCGGGCACGGTCATCCAGGGCGCGATGGAGGATCTGCGCATCTCGCGCGACACAGTGGGGTGGTACGGCTCGGATCTCGTGCGCGAGGCCGAGCGGGCGGACACGCTGTACGGCGTCTCCGGCTGGCTGCAGACGGCCGCCCTGGTGGCGACGTGCGTCGTCTTTCTCTGCTGGTTCCACCGGGTCCGCGTCAACGCCGAGGTGTTCGAGCCGTATCTCCAGACCAAGACACGCGGCTGGACCGTGGGCAGTTGGTTCGTGCCGGTCGTGAACCTGTGGTTCCCGCGGCGGATCGCGATCGACATCTGGGATGCGAGCGGCCCCCGTTCGGTGGCCCTCGACCGGACGATGACCCTGTCCGGCCCGGCCGGCCGCCCGTCGCACCCGCTGGTCAACGCCTGGTGGACGCTGTGGCTCGCGACCCTCTTCGTCGGCCGCTGGGCGACGACGGCGTACTGGGACGCCGAGGAGGTCGACGAGGTCGAGGCGGCCGTCTCCAAGCTGATGTTCTCCGACGCGCTCGACATCGTGGCCGCCGTCCTCGCGATCCTCTTCGTACGCCGCCTCACGCGGATGCAGGACGCGAAGGCCAGGGCGGGTGCGCCGATGCCCGGCCTCGACGGAGAAAGCGCTTGAGATCCGTTTTCGGCTTTTTGGTGGCGAACTTGCTTACGTCTGTGGTGTATTCGCCCAAAGCCGATCGAAGTCGTCGAGCGCAGTTGAGCAGAGTCGAACACACGGGGGGACGCGAGCATGGGCTACTGGGGTTACTACGTCGTGGGCAGGAGTGAGCGGCCACTCGTGGAACTCGCGGCGGTGGCGGCGGTGCGGGACGAGCTCAGCCTCCTCGTCCAGCGGGACGACGGCTGGCAGGTGTGGGAGGTGCCGGGCGGTGACGGCGCGCGTGACGTCGGCAACATGAACACCCTGGCCCTGGAGACGGGTTCACCCGCACTCTTCGGCTACGTCATGGACAGCGACTGCGTGGTCATCGAGGCGGCGGCGCCGGAGAGCGGCGTATGGACGACGTGCCTGGCCCGCGAGGCGATGGCCGGATACCTCGGCGACGACGGCCTCGCCCTGGAGGACTACTTCCTCGAACCGCGCGACGCGGCGGACCGTGCGGTGACGTGGGCGGCGGAGTCGGGCAGGACGGTGGCGCCCGCGCCGCTGCTCGACGTGCTGAACGCCGCCGCCGAACCGTCGGCGGAGGAACTCTTCTTCCGCTTCCTGGACCGTCTCGGAGTGGTACCGCAGTGAGGTGCCGCAGCTCGACGCCGCGGCGAGCGGAAGGACCGCCGGGCCCGCGACGGCCACGCCCTCCGATGGCCTGATGTGATGCCGGGCGTGGCTTGATGTGACGTTCCTGCGGGTCCGGGCGCAGTAGAGGTCATGCAGAGTCCGCAACGGGAGGCGTACATCATGAGCGGCCCGAGTCTGGTCGAGTTGATCGCTGAGGCAGACGAGAGGGGTCTGGCGGCGAGTGGGCTCGCCTGCCTGGACCGGTGCGTGCCGCTCCTCGGCGGCGGCGACGAGGTGCTGCGGCCGCTCTGGCGGAGTCTCGCGGAGGACGGGGCCTGGGACACGGCCCTCGCCGAGGCGCGGGTGGAGCTGGGCGGCTCGGACGTCCTGGAGGAGTCCTCCGGGACGTTCACCGGGGTGTTCTCCCAGAAGTCCGCCGGGAGGTCGCCCGGAAACGAGGCCGTCGTCCTCGTGTACCGCATGCTCGGCGCCGCGCCCTCCGCGCGTTCCACCGCCGAACTGCGGGAGTGGGCCGACGCCTGCTCGGTCGCCGCGCTGCAGATCCACCGGCTGCTGGACACCGCGCCGGACGGCGGCCCCCGCTCGGCGTCCCTGCGGGCACGGCGCGCGGGACGCACGGAGGACATCTCACCGCTGGTCGCGGCCGAACTGCGGAGGCAGATCCGGATCCTGGAGCTCCTCGCCGACCGGAGCACGGGCGCGGGCGGACTGCGGCAGGCACTGGATGTGTCCACCGAGGGACGCCGGGTGCTGCGGGCGGTCGTTTCGCGGAGGGAGCGGGGGCGGGTGTAGGAGGGGGCGGCGCATCGTCTCTGGGGTCTGGCTGTTGCGAGAATTTCCCGCCGGCCTCCGCGCCCAACTGGGCGGATCGCGCGCGGGACCGGGACTTTCCTGCAGCTCCCGCCGGGTGGTGGCAGAGGGAAGGGCGGGACGGCCACGGCCGCCCCGCCCTTCCCTCTGCCTAGCGCCTAGCGCCGAGTGTTACGGCGTCAGCGTCTCGCCCAAGTGGGCCGCCGCCGGAGTGCCCAGCTGCGTACGGCCGTAGTACACGCCGCTCGTCGTCGAGACGCCCGACGCGCCGCTGTCCAGCTGGAGGATCGTGCCGTTGCCCTCGTCCTCGCCGTCCACGCCGATGGCGAGGTCCGCGCGGCCGTAGCCCGACAGGTCCGCCAGGAGCACCGACGAACCCAGGCGGTCCGCGGACTCCGTGGAGCCCGTGATGCCTTCCGTGTCCTGGGAGAAGGCCTGCGCGCCCGTGCCGGTCAGGCCCGACGACGTGCCCTTCAGGAGGAGCGACGTGCCCGCGTCCTTCTTGGCCGCACCGTCCCGCGTGATGTCCTCGTTCGGGGCGCCCGCCAGGACGTCCGCGTAACCGTCCTGGTTGAAGTCGCCCGCCGAGACCGACCAGCCCATCGCGTCGCCCGATTCGGCGGCGCCAGGGACCCCGGACGTGTCCTGGTGGACCGTCTTGAGGCCTGTGGTCGTGAAGCCTGTTGACGTGCCGGGGACGACCGTCACCTGGCCGCCCGCGAAGGCGCCCGACTCCGCCGTGTACGGCTGGCCGATGACCAGGTCGTCGTAGCCGTTGCCGTTCACGTCGCCGACGGCGACCGAGCGGCCGCCCTTGACCGAGAGGGAACCCACCCGGCTCAGGCCCGACTCGGTGCCCTTGAACCACTGGACCTTGCCGATTCCGGCCTGGTCGCGGTAGTTGAGGGCCACGTCCGCGTAGCCGTCGCGGTTGAAGTCGCCGGACGCGGCGTCGGCGTACGAGATGGCCGTGTCGCCCGACGTCAGGGTGCCGCCCACCTCGGTGCCCGCCTTGAAGCGTGCCGCCCACGTGCCGCCGGTGCCGGTGGACGCCGAGAAGACGTCCGCCTTGCCGTCGGCGTTGAAGTCGCCGACCGCCACGGCCGAGCCGAACTTGGCGCCCGGGTAGTGGAAGTCGTCCGCCAGCTGCATGTCCGTGCCGGAGTCGAAGGCGGGCCCGTAGAGGATCGTGACCGCGCCACGGTCCTTGTTCGTGGCGTCGTCCTCGCCGGGTGCGCCGATCGCCAGGTCCGCGTAGCCGTCGCCGTTGATGTCACCCCACGCCGTGGCCGCGGCCCAGTTGTCGCCCGCCTCGGAGGCGCCGGGGACGCCGGGGCTCGACTGGGTGAGGGTCTTCTTGGAACCGGCCACCGGGCCGTCGAGGCCGCCGGGGACGATCGTCAGGCTGCCGACGCCGCCCGACGCCTTGGGCGTGCCCGCCACCAGGTCCGTGATCCCGTCGCGGTTGAAGTCCGAGGTCGGGATGGCCGAGTTGCGGCCGGCGCTGGTCGCGTAGCGGCGGATCTCGCCGAGCTTGGAGTACAGGTTCTTGCCGGGGCAGGCGGTCGCGAAGCCGTCGCGGTGGCCCGAGATCGTGTTGAGCGAGGGCGTGTCGCCCTTCTTCCACACGCCGGTGTCGTCGGCTGCCGTCAGCGTGACCTTGCCCGACGGGTCGCCCTCGTACTGGCCCAGCTTCCAGGCCGCGACGCGGGAGACCGACTCCAGCGCGGCGCGGGTCGGCTTGCCCGCGGGCTTGTTCGTGGCGGGGTCGCCCTCGAAGTCACCGAGGACCGCGATGCCCGCGGACTCGCCGTTGAAGCCGTACGTGTGCGCGCCGCGCACCGGCAGATCGGTGCCGCCGCCGCGGCCCTCGAAGACCTGGCCGCACTTGTCCACGAGGAAGTTGTAGCCGAGGTCGTTCCAGCCCTCGGTCTTCACGTGGTACGTCATGATGCCGCGGACCAGGGACGCCGACTGGGCGCAGCTGTAGTCGTTCGTGCCGACCGTGTGGTGGACGAAGACCGCCTTGACCTTCTCTATGTACTCCGGCGGGTCCTTGACGAGGGACTCGTCGGCGCCCCAGGCGGCCCTGCTGATCACGGGCGGCTTGGTGACGGTCGACGGCGGAGCCGTCGGGACCGAAGGCTCCGGGTCGGGGGACGGCGAGCCCGTGGGGGCGGGGGACGTGGGCGGCTCGGTGCCGGGGTCCGAGGCGCTGGGGTCCGATGCGGGGTCCGATGCGGTGGGCTCGGGCGACGTCGGCTCCGGCGAGGCGGGGGCCTCCGAGGGCGAGGGCGTCTCGGTGGCGTCAGCCGCGTCAGCCGCGCCCACCGCGTCAGCCGCGCCCACCGTGTCAGCCGCATCGGCTGCGTCGGCCGCGAAGGCCGCCGGGGCCATCGCCGAGCCGTCGAGCGCCGGGTTGTTCGCCTCCTTGGACGTCACACCCGGGTCCACGAGGTTGACCTCGAGGCCCTTCGGCAGGGCGGCGCTCGTGCTGCCGTCCGCCGCGAGCACGCGGACCTCCACGCCGTCCGAGGGGCCGACCCACAGCGGCTCGGAAGCGGCCCGCATGCCCGCCTCGGCCTTCTCGGGCAGATGCAGCTCCAGGTCCAGGTTCTGCCAGCCGGTCCACTTGTCGCTCTCGATGGAGCGGGTGCGGACCTGGGCCGTGCCTTCGAGCTCCTTCGTCACGCCGGTCCACGAGACACCGAGCAGCGAGAACTGCTCGGTCGACGTGCGCGGCAGCTCCCTCTCCTTGGCGCCGTCGGCCTTGAGCGCGATGTCGTGCACGCTCACCGGGCGCTTGTCGCGCGAGACGTCGCCGGCCTGCTTCCCGTCCGAGGGATCGGCCATCGCGTACGTGACGGCCCCCGCGCCCCCCAGTACGACGGCCCCGATCGTCAGCCACGCCCTGCGCTTGAGACTCAGTGGCCTGTACGCGTGCGTGCTTCGCGCTGCTTCGCGCGGTTTGCGCGGGCTCAAATGCCCCACCCCTTAGCGGAATTGCTGGTTGAACCGGTTGACCAAAGCGAGTGCTTACGACTGTCCGACGGCTCAAACGGTTGTACGGGGGTGGGCGAAATGTGACGTGACGTATCCCGCACTCGCGGGGTGTGACGCGTGGACAGAAGATTGCGCTGGGTCAACTGACAGCTGTGAACGAAAAGTGCGGGTGGGGACTGTGGGGGCGATGGGTTCAGTGGTGAAGGAGAGACGCCGGTGGGGGCGGGGAGTCGCCTGCTGTCTCGTGCTGGGGGCGCTCGTGTCCTGCGGTGCGGAGGGCAAGGGGAGGGTGTTCGAGGGGCTGGTCGAGCGGACGCCGACGGAATCGCCGGCCCCGGCCGACGAGGTGCGCGGCGAGCGGCTCGGGCGGGAGGCCGTGGAGCTGCTCAAGAACGCCGAATCCGTGCGCATCGGGGTCGAGATGAACTCACCCAAGGGGCACCAGGAGGTCTCGGTGCACATGGACCGCAGGAGCAACTGCACGGGCACGTTCGACTCGGGGCCCATGCAGCAGGGCGAGTTGGTCATGGTCGGCGGCGGCTCGGTCTACGTCCGGTTCTCGGACGCGTCGCTGGACGCGATCCGCGATGCCGCCGTGGCGCGGGGCCCGCAGATCGCGGCCAGGGCGAGGGAACGGACGGCGCTCGCGCGCGGCAAGTACATGAAGATGCCGAAGGGGGCCGGGACTTCGGTCGCCGCGTCCCCGGCGAAGATGTGCGACCTCGACAAGGTGTTCGGCCGGCTGGGCAACGGCGCCGACACCGACATGAAAGGCGCCCGCGCCCTGCCGGAGATGCGGTGGCACGGGGAGAAGGTCACCCCGCTCGCCGGGACGGACGGCGGGCACGACATGACGGCCTATGTGGCGACGGGCGACAAGCCGTACATGGTCGGCATGGCGCAGACGCGGGGCGACGAGCAGATGGAGATGCGGATGTCCGACTACGACAAGCCGGTCACCGCGCACGCTCCTGACCCGTCCCTCGTCCTCGACCTGGAGGCGCTCGGCATGGATGTCGGCGGGGGCTCGCTGTTCGAGGTCTGACTCCCGTCCATACCCGTGATCCGTACCTGTGATCCGTACCTGTGACATTTCCGCGGGCCCTGGCGCAGCTCAGCGTGGGGGCACGGACACGGTGAGCTGTGTCGCGTCGGTTCGGATGGGAAAGCGTGGGTCGAGGAGGGGAACCCCGTCGCGTACGGGCGCGGGACGAGGAGCTCGGCGTCGCGGTCGCGCGGGCGCAGGAGGGCGACGAGACGGCCTTCGCGGTCGCGTACCGCCTGGTGCAGCCGGGGCTCGTCGGCTATCTGCGGGGTCTGGTCGGCCATGACGGCGAGGTCGCGGAGGACATCGCGGCCGAGGCCTGGCTGGAGATCGCCCGCGATCTGGGGCGGTTCCGCGGTGACGGCGCGGGCTTCCGTGGCTGGACGGCGACCATCGCGCGCCACCGGGCCCTCGACCATCTGCGGCGCCAGAAGGTCAGGCCGCGTCCGTCCGCCCTCGAACAGGACATGCTCGATCTGCCCGGGCCGCACAGCACGCCGGAGCAGGCGCTGGAGTCGATCTCCACGGGGGAGGCGCTCGCGCTGATCGCCGGGCTGCCGCGGGATCAGGCGGAGGCGGTGCTGCTGCGGGTCGTCGTCGGCCTGGACGCGTCCACGGCTGCGCGGGTGCTGGGGAAGCGGCCCGGGGCGGTGCGGACCGCCGCGTACCGGGGGCTTCGGCGGCTTGCCCGGCAGTTGGGCGGTTCGCGATGAGGGGGCGGTGGCCGGGGGCGGCCGCGAAGCCCCTCGCCACGATCCTCGCGCAGGCGATCCGTGCCGAGCGGGTCGACGCGGATGCGCAGCGCCACGCGGTCGCGGCGTTCCGTCTCGCCCGCACCAGGGTTGAACCTTCTCCGCCTACTCGCCCCCACGACGATTGGCGTGCCTGAGGGGGCGCCCCGTCAGGGGCGCGGGGAACTGCGCGACGGTGCCGAAGGCAAGGGGCCGGGGATCAGAGCCCCGGGGTGGGCGTGGCCGCGGAGTGGAAGTGTCGGGCCCCGCCAAGGTGAGCGGCCGGGGTCGCCACCCCCCACAGGAGAGACCCCGGCCGTCACGCGGACGGACCGCACGCGGCCCGTACTCCCTTCAGCGCCGTGGGTGCGTTTTCTGTCACACCGCGTTCTGTCACGCGCTAGTTGCACGTTGTACCAAACATGGACGCGGGCCCACTTAAGCCCGTAGCGTGCTGCTTCGCGCCAGGCTGCGGGGTCAGGACCGCAATCGGTGTAGGCGCATAGGGAGAAGTTGTGCTGGGGGACGACGCGGAACTGACCGCCGCGGTGCTTGCGGCGCAGGACGGGGACGAGACCGCGTTCCGGACTGTGTACCGCGCCGTGCACCCGCGGCTGCTGGGCTACGTGCGCACGCTGGTCGGAGACCCGGACGCGGAGGACGTCGCGTCCGAGGCCTGGCTGCAGATAGCCCGTGACCTCGACCGGTTCAGCGGCGACGCCGACCGGTTCCGCGGCTGGGCCGCGCGCATAGCGCGCAACCGCGCCCTGGACCACATACGCATGCGCGGCCGCCGCCCCGCGATAGGCGGCGACGAGACCGAGCTCACCGGAAAGCCCGGCGACGCGGACACCGCCGACGAGGCGATGGAGTCCCTCGCCACCGGCGACGCCCTCGCCCTGATAGCCCAGCTCCCGCAGGACCAGGCGGAAGCGGTCGTGCTCCGGGTCGTCGTCGGCCTCGACGCCAAGAGCGCGGCCCAGACCCTCGGCAAGCGCCCCGGCGCGGTCCGCACCGCCGCGCACCGTGGCCTGAAACGGCTCGCGGAACTCCTCGGCGCGGACGGCCCGCTGAACGAGGGCGCACTGGACGCCGTACCGCCTCAGAGGGAGCGGCGCGGGCGCGCGGTGACATCCGCCGGTGTGACGCATTCGCGTTCGCGGGCGCAGAAGGACATGTGATGGCCGACGAGGACTACAGGTGGCTGGACCGCGAAGCGGCGGAGCGTTTGCTGAGCGGTGAGCCCGTCGACGGCACCGACGATCACGCACGGGAACGGGCCGCGCAGCTGGCCAAGGCCCTGGCCTCGCTGGCTGCGGACGACCGCGCCGGCTCCGTCGTACCCGCCGACATCTCCTCCGAACTCCCTGGTGAGGCAGCCGCGCTCGCGGCGTTCCGGGAGGCCCGCGGCCCCAAGGCCCGAGCGGCTTCTACGCGCGTGGGAGCGGGCGAAACCGTACGTATCGGGCGCTCGGCCGAGCCCGCGCGCCCCGTGCGCTGGGCCGGCCCTCTGCGCTACGGACTCGCCGCCGTGCTCGCCGGGTGCATGATCGGCGGGGTCGCCGTCGCGGCCGGTACGGGCGTGCTGCCCTCGCCGTTCGGTGACCGGGAGCAGCCGGGCCCCGCGGCCTCCGCGTCGTCCGTCACCTCGCCCGAGCCGCTCGTGTCCCCGTCGGGCGGCGCGAGCAACACCCCGGACGTCGAGCCCGACGACGTGACCACCACCCCGGAGGACCCTGCGCACGACCCCGGCACCAGCGCGCCGCCGCCGCGGCGGACCGGTGGCTCCGACGGCGCGTCCAAGGGCACCGCGGGCACCACCGAGCCCGGATCCGGCGATCCGCAGCGCAAGGACGAGGCGAAGAACTGGTACCGCAAGGTGGTCTCCGCCTGCCGCGACTACCGCAGCGGAGAACTCCAGGGCGAGAAGAGGCGCCGCCTGGAGGAGGCCGCCAAGGGACCCCAGCGGGTGACCGAGTTCTGCGGTCGCGTCCTGGACGGATCGGGCAGCGACCGCGAGCACAACGGCGGTGGTGGCAACGGTGGCAACGGCGGCGGTGACGACGACGGCGACAAGGGCGGCGACGACGGCAACGGCAACGGCGACGGATCATCCGGCGGCGGCAACGACCACTGGGGCAACGGCGGCAGCAGCCCCGTCCCGCCGATCGTGGCGCCCTCGCACCCGCAGAACCCGCACCCGGCGCCCACGCCCGCCGTCTCCGCCTCGTACAGCGCCCAGCCCGTACTGCCCGGCTCCTGACCTGCGCCCGCCAGGCTTCTGCCCTGCTCCTGACCTGCTGAGAAACCCCGCTCGCTGCGGGTGTGACGTTTTTTGAAGCAGTGACGCAGTAAGAAGTGAGCCGACTGGTCATCGGCCCGCGCACGAGCCAGGGGTTCCCCCCGTACCTTTGGCTCAGTGCCACCAGCGTGGGCGGGATACGTTCCCCCGATCCCGCCCACGCTGATTAATCTCCCGTGGATCGATCTCCCGCGTCACTTGTAGACGACGACCTTGTCGCCCTTCTTGACCTGCGCGAACAGGCTCGCGATCTTCTTCTCGTCCCGCACGTTCACACAGCCGTGCGACGCGCCGTTGTAGCCGGTCGCCGCGAAGTCCGACGAGTAGTGCACGGCCTGGCCGCCGCTGAAGAACATCGCGTACGGCATGGCGGTGTCGAAGAGCGTCGAGACGTGGTGCCGGGACTTCCAGTAGACGGTGAACGTGCCGTCGCGGGTGGGCGTGTACTGCGAGCCGAAGCGCACGTCCATCGTCGAGACGGTCCTGCCGTCGATCATCCAGGTCAGCGTCCGGCTCTCCTTGCTGATGCACATGACCCGGCCGGTCAGGCAGCGCTTGTCGGGCTTCGACGCCGGAATGCCGCCCCCGGAGTAGAGCTCGTACTTCGTGGGCTTGCGGGTCATGCCGACCAGCTTCTGCCAGGTCACCGTGTCCGTCGTGCCCGTGCGGGGCAGTCCGCGCTTGGCCTGGAACCCCTTGACCGCGGAGGTCGTGGACGAGCCGTACGTGCCCGAGGGGTTCTCGAAGAACCAGGCGATCTGCCGGAGTCTGGCCTGCATCTCGCGCACCTGGTCGCCGCGCTGTCCCGGGGCGAGCAGGGTCTTGGGGGCCGGCGTGGGGACCGGCTTCGGGGTCGAGGTCCCCGCCGGCGCCCCGGACGGATCATCCGGGCCGCGCGAATCCCCCGAGCCGCCCGAGCCGCCCGAGCCGCCCGAATCCGTCTTCGTCGGGGAGATCCGGACCGGATGCGCCTTCCCGTCCGAGCCATCGGCCTGGGCCTTGCATCCGCCCACCAGGGCGACCGCGACCACGGCACCCACGGCTATCGCACCTGTGCGCACAATGCCCCCTGTCATCCCTCGACCGCTCGACAGACTCGCCGGAAGTGTTCCCCGCGAGTGACCACCCCTGAACGTTGCCCCATGCTGGAGGAGCACCGCTATACCGGAGAAGTAACGAAGGATCTCTGGCAGGAGGCACAGAGCGATGGCGCGTGAGTCGGAATCCGGACTGCCCTTCGAGCCCGTGTACGGCCCCGAGTCGCTCGACGGCTGGGATCCCGCGACGAAGCTGGGCGCCCCCGGCGCGTACCCCTTCACACGCGGCGTCTACCCGTCGATGTACACCGGCCGCCCCTGGACGATGCGCCAGTACGCGGGCTTCGGTACGGCCGTCGAGTCGAACGCCCGCTACAAGCAGCTGATCGCGAACGGCACGACGGGCCTCTCGGTCGCCTTCGACCTGCCCACGCAGATGGGCCACGACTCGGACGCCCCGATCGCCTCCGGCGAGGTCGGCAAGGTGGGCGTCGCGATCGACTCGATCGACGACATGCGGATCCTGTTCGGCGGCATCCCGCTGGACAAGGTCTCGACGTCGATGACGATCAACGCGCCGGCCGCGCTGCTGCTCCTGATGTACCAACTGGTCGGCGAGGAACAGGGAGTCGACGCGGGACAGCTGACGGGCACGATCCAGAACGACGTGCTGAAGGAGTACATCGCGCGCGGCACGTACATCTTCCCGCCCAAGCCGTCGCTGCGGCTGATCGCCGACATCTTCAAGTACTGCCGGGCCGAGATCCCCAGGTGGAACACCATCTCCATCTCCGGCTATCACATGGCCGAGGCGGGTGCGACGCCCGCGCAGGAGATCGCCTTCACCCTGGCCGACGGCATCGAGTACGTCCGCACGGCGGTCGCCGCGGGCATGGACGTGGACGACTTCGCGCCCCGCCTTTCCTTCTTCTTCGTGGCGCGTACGACGCTCCTGGAGGAGGTCGCCAAGTTCCGTGCCGCGCGCAGGATCTGGGCCCGCGTGATGCGCGAGGAGTTCGGCGCGAAGAACCCCAAGTCGCTGATGCTGCGTTTCCACACGCAGACGGCCGGGGTCCAACTGACCGCCCAGCAGCCCGAGGTGAACCTCGTCCGGGTCGCGGTCCAGGGCCTCGGCGCGGTGCTCGGCGGCACCCAGTCGCTGCACACGAACTCCTTCGACGAGGCGATCGCGCTGCCGACCGACAAGAGCGCGCGCCTGGCCCTGCGCACGCAGCAGGTCCTCGCGTACGAGACGGACGTGACCGCCACGGTCGACCCGTTCGCCGGGTCGTACGTCGTCGAGAAGATGACGGACGACATCGAGGCCGCGATCCTCGGGCTCATGGAGCGCGTCGAGGACATGGGCGGCGCGGTCGCCGCCATCGAGAACGGCTTCCAGAAGGGCGAGATCGAGCGCAGCGCCTACCGCATCGCCCAGGAGACCGACTCCGGCGAACGCGTCGTGGTCGGCGTCAACCGCTACCAGCTGGACGCGGAGGAGCCCTACGAACCCCTCCGCGTCGACCCCGCCATCGAGGCCCAGCAGGCGGCCCGCCTCGCGAAGCTGCGGGCGGAGCGGGACCAGGCCGCGGTGGACGCGGCGCTCGCGGAGCTCCAGGAGGCGGCGAAGGGGGAGGCCAACGTTCTCCACCCGATGAAGGACGCGCTGCGGGCGCGGGCAACGGTGGGCGAGGTGTGCGACGCGCTGCGGGAGGTGTGGGGGGCGTACGAGCCGACGGACGTGTTCTGACGCGCTTCGTCGTTCCTGACGTGGCCAGGTGTCCGATGTGCGGACACCTGATTCCTCATGTCGTACGCGCGTGCGAGACTCCCGCCCATGCTGGGTGTCACCGATCTTCCGACCTATCTCGCGGGCCTCGCCCTGATCATTCTGCTGCCGGGGCCGAACTCGCTGTACGTGCTCTCCGTCGCCGCGCGCCGCGGCGTACGCACCGGCTATACGGCAGCCGCGGGTGTCTGGTGCGGTGACACCGTCCTGATGACGCTGTCGGCGGCCGGTGTGGCCTCCCTGCTGCAGGCCAACGCCGTGCTGTTCGGAATCGTGAAGTACGCCGGTGCCGGGTACCTGACCTGGCTCGCGATCGGGATGCTGCGGGCGGCCCTGGCGCTGTGGCGTGAGCGGCGGCAGCCGGTGGCCGAGGCCGGCGCGGAGCCGCGGGAAGGTGCCGCGGCGGAGCGGCCGTTCCGCAGGGCCCTGGTGATCAGCCTGCTCAACCCGAAGGCGATCCTCTTCTTCATCGCCTTCTTCGTGCAGTTCGTCGACCCGGGATACGCCTATCCCGCGCTCTCCTTCCTCGTGCTGGGTGCCCTCGCCCAGGTGGCGAGCGTCCTCTATCTCACCGCCCTGATATTCAGCGGCACCAAGCTGTCGGCCGCCTTCCGCCGCCGCAAGCGGCTCTCGGCGGGAGCCACTTCGGCGGCGGGTGCGCTGTTCCTCGGGTTCGCGGCGAAGCTCTCGCTCGCCAGCGGCTGAGTACGGGTGCCGGGCGTAGTACTGCGAAGGCGCCTCAACGGCGCAGGTGCCTCAGTGGTGCCAGGCCGCCCCTCCGGCGTTGTGGATCATGCGCTGGAGCACCTTGAGGGTGCGGATGTACTCCTCCTCCGGGATGCCGTCGTGAATCTCCGCGCGAAGCTTCCGCTGGAGCACGCCGGTGTCGTCCCTGAGCGCGCGGCCCTCGTCGGTGATGCGGAGGCGGCCATCGGCGTCCTCGGTGAGCAGGCCGCAGTCGCGCAGGGCGCGGATGTCGTGGTGCAGGGAGCCGTCACCCACGTTCAGGTAGCCGCGCAGGGTGCCCACCACGGCCGCCTTCTCGCGGCCGTCCTCGGCGAGTACCTGGTTCAGGATCCACCACTGGGGCTGGGTGAGACCGGCCTGGGCAAGCCCGGTGCGGATGTGGTGGACGACGGCTTCGCCCGCCGCCGATGCCCAGTAGCCGATGGGCTGGGTGATGAGGTCTTCGTCGCTGTGGCTGTACGTGAAAGTGTCCATGCCCAGAAGGTAGAACCTCAAGTTTGATTGAGGTCAACTGTCTTGGTGTACTCCATCAGCCCCGTCGCATCCTCCCCCGCCCAGCCGACGTACCCGTCGGGCCGCACCAGGAAGAGCCCCTTGCCGTAGGGCGCGTAGCCGTCGATGTGATGTACGTGCACCAACTCCGCGTCCAGGAGCGGGAGTTCCGCGTCCGTGCCGACGGCGAGGAGCGTCCAGTGCGGGCCCCTGAACGCGTCGAAGAGCCGCCCCGTGCCGCACGGACCGTCCGGCGCGCGATCGCCCGCCCGCAGCGCCTCCTCCGGGAGGCCGTCCCGGGTCTCCACCGCCAGGGAGCTGTCCCGGTAGCCCAGGCCCAGTTGGCGGGTGGCTGCCCCGCGCCGCTCCTCGCCCCGGTGGATGCGGGTGGACAGGCCGAGCATCTGCGCGGCGACGGGCAGGCGCTCCGCCTCGTACGTGTCGAGGAGTTCCGCGGGCGCGCCGCCCCGCAGGACCGCGCCCAGCTTCCAGCCCAGGTTGTAGGCGTCCTGCACGCTGGTGTTCAGGCCCTGCCCGCCCGCCGGTGAGTGCACGTGCGCCGCGTCCCCGGCGAGGAACACGCGGCCCTCGCGGAACCGGTCCGCCATCGCCGCGCGCGGCCGGAAGTCGGAGGCCCAGCGCACCTCGGTCACCTCGTCGGCGGTGAGGTGCGTGCGGGCGGCGACGACCTCGCGTACGCCTTCGAGCGAGGTGTCGGGGGCGGTCCCGTCCGTGAACTGGGCCGTGAGCTGGAAGTCCGGCGTGCCCGCCAGCGGGCAGATGGCCAGGAAGCCCGCACCCTCGGCGGTGGGCGCGAACATGTGCCAGTTGTCCCGGTCCAGGGTGGGGATGCGAACGTCGGCGACCAGGACCGGGTTCGGGTCGACGATCCCCGAGCTCTCGGCTTCGCTCGAGCCGGGGAGGCCCCACCCGCCCGTCATGCCGATGCCGAGCGCCGCGCGCACCGCCGAACGCCCGCCGTCGGCCGCCACGGCGTACGCGGCGCGGACGGTCCGGCCGTCCGAGAGCCGGGCGGTGACGCCCTCACCGTCCTGCGTGAGGCCGGTCAGCGCGGCGCCGAACTCGATCTCACCGCCGCCGAGTTCGCGCAGGCGGGCGTAGAGGATCTCCTGCGTGCGCCACTGGGGGAGCATGAGCGGCCGGTCGTACGGGGCGTCCTCCGTCGGCTCCGTCTCGTCGGTCATCCGGTGCTCGCCCTGCCGCTCGCCGTCGCGCCAGATCATGCCGACCGGGTAGGTGCCGCCCGCCGCCTCGGCCGCCTCGATGATCCCGAGGTCGTCGAAGACCTCCTGGGTGCGGGGCTGGAGGCCCTTGCCGCGGGAGCCGGGGAAGAGGGCGTCGGCCCGCTCGACGAGCAGGGCGCGCACACCGCGCCGGGCGAGGTCGCAGGCCAGGGTCAGACCGGTGGGGCCCGCGCCCACGATGAGTACGTCCGTCGCGATGGCCCCGGACGCGGAGCTCTCGATGTTGTCCTTAACGCTGTTAAGTTCCATGTCCCAGAGCCTGCGCTTAACAGTGTTAAATTGTCAAGGTGGCTACGACACCCCTGGACCGCACCCGTGTGGCGCGCGCCGCCCTCAAGCTCCTGAACGAGACCGGCCTCGAAGGGCTCTCCCTGCGCGCCATCGCCAAGGAGCTGGACGTCAAGGCGCCCGCCCTGTACTGGCATTTCAAGGACAAGCAGGCGCTGCTCGACGAGATGGCGACGGAGATGCTGCGCCGCATGAGCGAGGAGCTCGCGGCGGACGCGCCGACCGGCGCCGAGTGGCCGGACGCCCTCTCCGCGGCGCTGCGGGGCCTGCGGCGGCACCTGCTGATGTACCGCGACGGCGCGAAGGTCTACAGCGGTACGCGCTTCACGGACATGTCGTACGCCGCCCCCATGGAGGCCCACCTGCGCATGCTCACCGGCGGCGGCTTCACACCGGGTGCGGCGGCCCGCGCCTGGCTCACGGGGTACAGCTACACGATCGGCTACGTGATCGAGGAGCAGTCCATGGGCCCCGACCCCGCGAAGGAGGGGGGCGGCTACGACCTGGCGGCGCGGGCCGATCGCCTCGCCGCGTACCCGCTCGCGGCGGCGGCGGGCGACGAGATGTTCCGTGACTACGACGCGGGGTTCGAGAAGGGCCTTGCCGCGGTGGTCGCCGGGATCGGGGCGACGATGCGGGACGCGCCGGGAGCCTAGTCTTGCCCCATGAACGAAGGCGAGACGTTGGAGCGGCTGGTCCAGGAACTGGTGGACGCGATGGGGGAGGCCGAGGTCGCCATGGGCGAGGCGATGGACATAGCCCGCGCGGTGTCGGCCGACGACTCCACCGACACCGCCAGGACCACCACCGAAGCCGGCGGAGCTACTTCCGAGCGGTCATGAGCCCGTTGCGGATCAGCGGCGTGAGCCGCTCCTCGACGAAACGGTTCAGCAGCCACGCGAGCAGCAGCATGGCCGCGATTGTGAGACCGAAGGTCGCGTAGGACGGGAGCCCGAGCTTTTGGTGCAGTACGCCCACCGTCACCCAGCCCAGGTGCTCGTGCACCAGGTAGAACGGGTACGTCAGGGCGCCCGCCACCGTCAGCCACTTCCAGTCGACCCGGTGCAGCGCGCCGAGCCCGATCAGGAGCACCGCCGCGAAGCCCGCCGTCACGACCGCGATGATGCCGAAGGACGTGCGGTAGGAGAAGAAGTCGGGGTTCGGCGCGTGCCACAGGCGCGAGACCGCGTAGTGCTGGCCGATCAGCCAGCTCACCCCCACGATGCCCCAGGCCGTGAGGTCCCTGCGGTCGCGGTGCAGGAGGTAGATGCCGATGCCGCCGACGAAGAAGGGCGCGTACTCGGGCATCAGGACGAGGTCGAGCAGCGGCTCGTTCGCGCCCTCCGCGACGACCGCGGCCAGCGTCCATACCGCGCAGAAAAGGATCACGCGGGCCCGGTTGGCGCCCGGCATCACCACGAAGAGCGCGAACAGCGCGTAGAAGCGCAGCTCCGCCCAGAGCGTCCAGCAGACGCCGAGGACGCGGTCCACGCCCAGCGGCTGCTGGAGCATGGTCAGATTCACCAGGGCGTCGCTGGGCGAGACCGCCTTGTACGCGACGACGGGCAGCGCGAAGACCGCCGTCACCAGGATGATCGCGGCCCAGTACGAGGGCAGCAGCCGCGAGGCGCGTGATGCGAAGAACGCGCGCAGCGGACGGCCCCAGCCGCTCATGCAGATCACGAAGCCGCTGATCACGAAGAAGATCTGCACGCCGAGGCAGCCGTAGGCGAACCAGCTGTGCGCGGTGGGGAACTGGACCTGCGGCGAGCTGCCCCATGCCTCGCTGATCTCGCCGTCCCGGCCGCCGTAGTGGTAGGCCGCCACCATCAGGGCCGCGATGAGCCGCAGCCCGTCGAGCGCCCTGAGGCGGGGCCGCGCACGCTTGGCGGCCGGGGCCGGTATCGAGCGCGTGAGGGCCTGAGCCCCCGAGTGCTGCGGGAGCGTGGTTCCGGGAGAGGTCATCCGAGTGCGGTCCGCTTGATGGAGCGCTGGACCGAGCGGGCGCGGCGCGCGACCCGGCGTACGGCCGCGTTGCGCGGGATGAACGCGAGCTGCGAGGGCAGCGCTCCGGGCAGGGCGAGGGCGGTGAGGCGGCGCCGCTTGAAGTAGCGCCAGGTGTGCGGGGTGAGGTGCGTCGAGAGATACCGTTCGGCGGCCGTGCGCCGGCGCGGGTAGATCTGCGGCTGCATGGCGAAGCCGACGGCGACGAGCAGCTCGCCCAGGTCGGCGACCGGCATGCCCGGCTGCCGCCCGGTGACCGCGCCCTTGTCGGCGAGGTCGGGGATCAGCGCGTCCACGATGGTGACCGGGACGCGGTTGCTGTTCTGGTAGGGCGCGAGCCTCTCCAGGAGGGTCTCCGTGCCGGTGCGGGCGACGGGCAGGCCGTACAGCGCGGACGCGGTGAGGAGCGCCGTCGAGAAGCAGCCGACGACGAGCGCGGGACGCATCCGCTGGTACAGGACCTCGGCGAGGACCGGCGAGTCCAGGACGGTCAGCTCCACGCCGATCGCCTCCGCCTCCTTCTCCAGGAGGCGCGACCAGCGGGCCGGGGCCGTCGGATGCGGCTTGAACACCACGCGCGTATGGCCGAGTTCGGCGGCGCCGCGCACCATGCGCACATGCAGCTCCTCCTCTTCCTCGGCGGTCAGGATGCCGAGGGCGGAGAGGTACTGGCCCAGGAGCAGGGCGGGCTCGGCGATGTCGGGGACGTCGGGGACGTCCGCGTCGGACTCGGCGAGGCGGTCGAGGACCTTCACGAACGCCTCGGTCGGCACGATCTCCGGCTCGACGCCGAACTCGGTCAGGAGCAGCGGGGTCAGGCCGGGCACGAGGTCCAGGTGCAGCAGCCTGCGGACCCGGGTGCCGACCAGCGGGTCGATCTTGTTGCGGGTCGGGCCGTAGCTCATCAGGCCGTCCGCGTAGACGTCCACGGGCGCGCCCGTGAAGATCTGCGTGAGGGCCAGGGCCGGGTTGACCTGGATCGACTCGACGGCCAGCTCGATGTCGTCGTCACCGAGGTCCCACAGGAGCCGGATGTACCGCTCCCACATCGGGATGTCGTCCGCCCGGGGGGCCCAACCGCCCGGGTGGAAGGGGGAGATGGCCTCGTTCCACGACCGTACGTCGTCGAAGCGGTCCCGCAGGCGTGCGAAACCCGGCATCTCGTCCACGGACGGCGTCGTCTCGGGCGTCGCCGCGTTGTTGCTGACGAGCAGCAGCCGCCGGTCGGCGGGACCGAAGCGGTCGGCGTCGATCGCCGCGGCCAGCGTCGCGGTGCCGTACAGCGTGGACGCGAGGAAGATCTGCGTCGTCGCCATTACGCGGCCACCTCCGCCGACACCGGTCGCCGGCGAAGACGGCGCAGGCGCGTCGCCCGCTGTATGTCCATGGAGTCGAGGGCGTCGTCGAGAACACCCTGCGGCATCCGCTTCAGGGCGGCCGCGCTCCGTGACTTCAATTTCCGCGCCACTTGTGGCTCGAACCTTTCGATGGATCCCAGATGGTGGGAAATGATCGCGCAGTAGGTGCGGACTGCTTTCGGCAGGAGTTTGTCCGCGTCCCGGTCCTCGGCAGTTTCACGGACCACCTGGTCGAATGCCCGGATGAAATCGAGCTGCCGTACGTCGCCGATCTGCGTCAGTGACGAGGCGACCCCGCGCCGGTAGAACACGCCGAGCAGACCCACCGCGGCGAAGGATTCCGCCTCGCGGTGCAGCCGCCAGATCCACGGCCGGTCCTCCGCGGTACGCAGGCCGTCCGTGAAGTGCAGCAGGCCCTGGTCGGCGAGGCGCCGGTGGTAGATGCCCGCCCAGGCGTAGGCGTAGTCGACGGACGTCGAACGGTCGGCGGGCAGGATGACGTCCCGCGGCGGCATGACGACACCGCGCCTGCCGTGCGGGACACGGTGGATGCTGCGGGCCCGAGCGGTGCACTGCACATGGTCGGTGCGCACGAAGTCGCAGCCCAACTGCTCTATGGCGGCCACGAGTTGTGCGTAATAACCGGGCGCGAGCCAGTCGTCACCGTCCAGGAAGGTGAGGTACTCGCCGCGCGCCGCGTCAAGGCCTGTGTTGCGGGCGGTCGCCAGACCGCCGTTCGTCTCATGTCTGAGATGGACGGCGCCGGGCAGCTCGCGCGCGGCACGCTCCAGGATCTCTGGAGTCTCGTCCTTCGAACAGTCGTCGACGAGAATGAATTCGAAGTCGTCGCGTGCGTTCGCTCGCAGACTCTTCAAGGTGTCGGGCGCGTATTGCTGCACGTTGTAGAACGGCACGATGACGGAGAGCTTAACCACGTGGGTGACGTTAGGTGTCGGCCCGGCATTCGTCTTGGCCGAAGGTGAGATGCCAGGTGAACGACGCATGGCGGAATGGTTAACCCGCCTGCCCGCCGGTGGATTCCCGGGCTGATTCGCCATTCGTCGGCATGCTGTTAACCGTTTGTTGCACCTGAGTTGGGCCGCCAATCGGAATGCCTTCCTAGCGTCTTGGCTGTGCCAGTAAGCAACAGCGGGACGACACGGATCACCGTGCTCGCCGACTCCGACACCCGGTGGAAATGGGGTGCGCTCACCGCGAGCCGCCTCGCCGGTGAGGGGGCGGATTCGGGTGAGGGAGCGGACACGCACCTCGATGGACGCCTCCTCCGGGGCCGGGCCACGCCCACCGTCCGTCAGCTCGAAGAGGTCGGAGTGCGCGCGGACTCGCTCCGCGAGGTCACCGCCGTGGAATTCCTGCGCGAGGTGGAGCGCGAGGCGCCCGACGTGATCGTGCTCGCCCTCGTGGGCGGCGCGGTCCAGGCGGTGCTGCACGGACTCGCCCGCATAGCGGAGGGCGCCGCGGGCAAGAAGCGGCCCGTCGTCGTCACCGGCTATGTCGGCGTCGTCTACGAGAAGCTCGCCGACGGCCTGCTGCTGAGGCACGGCGCGGACGTCGTCCTCGCCAACTCCCGGCAGGACGCGGAACGTTTCCGCGCCGTGTACGAGGGTGTCGGCGCCGACGCGTCGGGCGTCGTGGAGAGCGCGCTGCCGTTCCTCGGCGGAGCTTCCTACCTCGGAAAGGACCAGAAGCACGACCCGTACACGGTCGTCTTCGCCGCGCAGCCCTCCGTGCCGGACAGCCGCGCACACCGGACGTACCTGCTGCGCCGCATGGTCCAGCACGCCCGGATGCACCCGGACCGCGAGGTCCTGATCAAGCTGCGCAGCAAGCCCGGCGAACACACCACGCACATCGAGGAACTGCCCTACCAGAAGCTCGCCAAGGGCGAGGACCTGCCGCCCAACTGCCGCCTCGTGTACGGGAACATGGGCGAGGTCCTGGACCGCACGGACCTGCTCGTCACGATCAGCTCCACCGCCGCGCTCGAATCCCTGCACCGCCGCATCCCCACCGTGGTCCTCACCGACCTCGGGGTGCGCGAGGCGCTCGGCAACCACCACTTCATCGGCTCCGGATGCCTGGCGTCCTGGGACGAGATCGACGCCGGGCACAGCCCCGAGGCCGCTCCGGAGTGGGTCGCGCGGCAGGGCGTGGCACCCGACGGGACGTACGCCACGGCGTTCGACGCGGCACGTCAGCGCGTCGCGGACCTGCTCGCACAGCCCCAACTGCCGCCCATCGCCCCGTACTACAGCCTCACCACGGCCCCCGGATACCTCCCCGGCATCCTGGCCCGCCACCACCTCGGCCCGGACGGAGCCCCGCTCCCCGGCGCCCCCGCGGCGGACCGCGAGCCGGGCCCCGTGCGCCAGGCCGTGCGCAGCGCGGCCCGCGGCGCCTACCGGCACGGGGTGCAGCGCGTGGCCCCCGTCATCCGGCGGATGGGCGAGCTGTGATCCCCCCGCAAGGGCCCTCGCACGGCCCCCGACCTGCTCAAGGCCCTCTTCCTGGCCCTCAAGGAGCCCCCATGTCCCACCCCCACCCAGCGGGAACCCCGGTACAGCCGGTGCGCCGCGTCCTGGCCGTCATCCCGGCCCGCGGCGGCTCCAAGGGCGTGCCCGCCAAGAACCTGGCCCCGGTCGGCGGTGTGCCCCTGGTGGCGCGCGCCATCCGCGAGTGCCTGGCGTCGCGGCTCGTCACGGACGTCGTCGTCTCCACGGACGACCACGTGATCGCCGAGGCCGCCCGCTCGGCCGGCGCCGAGGTGGTCCTGCGGCCCGCGGCGATCGCGGGGGACACCGCGACCAGCGAGGCAGCGGTGCTGCACGCGATGGACGCCCACGAGGCGCTGCACGGCACCTCCGTGGACGTCGTCCTGCTCGTGCAGTGCACCAGCCCCTTCATCGTCCGCGAGGACGTCGACGGCGTGGTCGGTTCGATCGTGGACGGCGGCGCGGACACGGCACTGACCGTCGCGCCCTTCCACGGCTTCGTGTGGCGGGACGCCGACGACGAGCCCGCGGCCCTCGACGCCCGCCGCACCGGCGAGGTCGGCGGCACCACGAAGGTCGCCAACGCGACGGCCACCGACGGCGGTTACGGCGTCAACCACGACAAGTCGTTCCGCCCGCGCCGCCAGGACCGCCCCCAGGACCTCCTGGAGACCGGCGCGGTCTACGCCATGGACGTGGCCGGCTTCCGCGAGCACAAGCACCGCTTCTTCGGCCGCACGGAGCTGGTCCGCACGGACCCCGCGCGCGTCCTGGAGATCGACGACCCGCACGACCTCGCCCGCGCCCGGGCGCTCGCGCCGCTCTTCGACTCCGGCCGGGCCGACGCCCTTCCGACCCGCGACGACATCGACGCGGTCGTACTCGACTTCGACGGCACCCAGACCGACGACAGGGTGCTGATCGACTCCGACGGACGGGAGTTCGTCTCCGTGCACCGCGGGGACGGACTCGGCATCGCCGCCCTGCGTGACTCGGGCATCCCGCTGCTGATCCTGTCCACGGAACAGAACCCGGTCGTCGCCGCCCGGGCCAGGAAGCTCAAGATCCCGGTCCTGCACGGCATCGACCGCAAGGACCTCGCACTCAAGCAGTGGTGCGAGGAGCAGGGCATCGCTCCCGAGCGCGTGCTCTACGTCGGCAACGACGTCAATGACCTCCCGTGCTTCGGCCTCGTCGGCTGGCCCGTGGCGGTCGCGAGCGCCCACGACGTCGTACGCGGCGCCGCACGCGCGGTCACCGCTCTCCCCGGCGGTGACGGCGCGATCCGAGAGATCGCCGCATGGATCCTCGGCCCCTCCCTCAACAAGTAAGGAAAGTTCCTGTCATGAGCTCCAACTCCCGTCTGCGCACCTTCGGTTCGAAGACCGCCGGTCCCGGCCGGCCCGTCTACATCACCGGCGAGATCGGCATCAACCACAACGGCGAGCTCGACAACGCCCTCGCCCTGATCGACGTGGCCGCCGACGCCGGCTGCGACGCGGTCAAGTTCCAGAAGCGCACCCCGGAGATCTGCACCCCGCGCGACCAGTGGGACATCGAGCGCGACACCCCCTGGGGCCGGATGACGTACATCGACTACCGCCACCGCGTGGAGTTCGGCGAGGCCGAGTACCAGGCCATCGGCGAGCACTGCAAGAAGCGCGGCATCGACTGGTTCGCCTCCCCGTGGGACACCGAGGCCGTCGCCTTCCTGGAGAAGTTCGACGTCCCGGCCCACAAGGTGGCCTCGGCCTCCCTCACGGACGACGAGCTGCTCCGCGCCCTGCGCGCCACGGGCCGCACGGTCATCCTCTCGACCGGCATGTCGACCCCGAAGCAGATCCGTCACGCGGTCGAGGTCCTCGGCTCGGACAACATCCTGATGTGCCACGCCACGTCGACGTACCCGGCGCAGGCCGAGGAGCTCAACCTCCGCGTCATCAACACCCTCCAGGGCGAGTACCCGAACGTCCCGATCGGCTACTCCGGCCACGAGACGGGCCTGCAGACCACGCTCGCCGCGGTCGCCCTCGGCGCCACCTTCGTGGAGCGCCACATCACCCTCGACCGCGCCATGTGGGGCTCGGACCAGGCCGCGTCGGTGGAGCCCCAGGGCCTCACCCGCCTCGTCCGCGACATCCGCACCATCGAGGCCTCCCTCGGTGACGGCGTCAAGAAGGTCTACGAGTCGGAGCTCGGCCCGATGAAGAAGCTCCGCCGTGTAGCGGGCGTCGTCGCCGAGGCCGACGCGGCCGAGCGCGAGCCGGTCGCGGTCTGAGCGCGCGGACGCTCTTGACGGGACCCCTCACCAGGTCCCCTTACCAGGACAGGACACGGTCATACGACGATGAGTCCCCGACCCGGGCCGAAGGCCCCCACCACCGCGGCGCCCACCACCCTGGCGTTCGTGGAGAGCCCTGTGCAGCTGCTCAACGTCCTTGAGTGGGCGCATTCGGCAGGGGCGACCGGCCCGGCCGGGGGACTCACCGTCGTCGTCCTCTCCCCGAACGACCCCATGACCCGCGGCCAGCTGCGCCGGATGGCCCAGCTGGCCCGTGACGAGGGCCTGAACGTCCGCTGGGAGGAGGCGCGCGGCGGAGCCGCGGCCCCCTTCCAGACCATCGGCGGCCTGACGGGCGCGCTGCGCGGGGCGGACCGGATCGTGATCGGTGACCCGTTCTCGCGCTATGTACAGCTGCTCCTGACGATCACGCGGGCCCGCTCCCTCGTGGTCGTGGACGACGGCACGGCCACGATGGAGTTCGTGGCCCAACTGGCCGCCGGTGAGCGCCTGGTGCGCTGGCACCGCCGCGGTGGCCGTCCCGGCGCCCGCGACATCGCCTTCGCCCCGATCTCGGCCTCCGCCCGGCGTCGCCTGACGCCCGGCGGCAAGCGCACGGTGGAGGTCTTCTCCTCCATGCCGATCGAATCGGCCCCGGACGGCGTCCTGATCACCACGAACACCTTCGCCTGGACGCGCGACCGCTTCGGCCCGCCGCGCGTCTCCAAGGGCGCCGACCTGGTCGGCACCTCCCTCGTGGAGACCGGCGTGGTGGACCTGGACCGCTATGTCGAGGCGGTCCGCGGCCTGGCCCGCGCCCACGGTGCGACGCGTTACTTCGCGCACCGGCGCGAGAGCTCCGACAAACTCCACCGTCTCGCGGTCGAGACGGGCCTGCAGGTGGTCCGCCCGGACCTGCCGCTGGAACTCATCGCGCGGCGCGGCCCGATCGGCCGGACGATCCTCAGCTTCCCGTCGACGGTCGTCCACACCCTTCCGCTCGCCCTCGCGGGCACGGAGGTCCGCGTGGCGGTCTGCGACATCGACCCGGCCTGGCTGACGGAGACCGCCTCACCGCGGGCCCAGGGCTTCCTGTCGGGCGTCACGGGCACGGCCCGCGACGTACACCGTCTGGCCTCGGTGGCGGCGGGCGCACCGGGAGTGGCGGGGGCGGCGGCCGGCGCCACGGCGTGACGCTCGCTCCACGGAGCTTGCTGGGCCTCTACGGGACCGTGAGCACGATCTTGCCCTGGATGTGACCTCGGGCGGCGCGTTCGTGCGCGGCCCGGGCGTCCGCGAGCGCGAACGTGCTGTCGATCGCGACCCGGACGGTGCCCGCGTCGAGCAGGCGCCCCAGTTCGGCGAGCTGCGCGCCGTTCGAGCGGACCTGAGTGCCCGTGACCGTGACGCCGAGCTTCGCGGTCTCCTCCTCGTCGAACGCGCCGAAGAACACGGGGAAGTGGGAGCCGCCGCGCTTGAGCGTGCGCAGGAAGCGCCTGCTGTCGGGGCCGCCGACGGCGTCGAGGACGACGTCGACGTCGTGCACGAGTTCCTCGGGGCGCCCCTTCGTGTAGTCGATGAACTCGTCGACGCCGAGCTCGCGCAGGAACGATTCATGCGTACCTGAAGCCACCGCGATGACATGGGCGCCCTGCCATTTCGCGAGCTGGACCGCGAAGTGCCCCACGCCGCCCGCGGCTCCGTTGACGAGCACCGTCGTGTCGGCGCCGAGCGGCACCGGACGATGCCGCGCCGCCTGGAAGGGCGACGGGTGATCGTGCCCGAGCTCGATCAGGAACTGCCATGCGGTGAGCCCGGCCATGGGCGCCCCGGCGGCGTGCACATGATCGATGCCGGCCGGCTTGAGCGCGAGGTCCGAGGCGGGCGCGGCCACGTACTCGGCGTAGGCGTGGCCCTCGAAGCTGGGGAAACGCAGCAGACCGAAGACCTCGTCGCCGACGGAGAAGCCGTCCACATCCGCGGCGACCGCCTCGACGACGCCGGAGAGGTCCGTCCCCGGGATCACGGGCAGCTCAAACCTCGGCCTGGTCTCCGGAGGCAGGTTGGACATCCCGTCGCGCAGGTACCAGTCGGGGGGATTGATGCCGGCCGCGTGCACGCGGACGAGCACCTCGCCCGGCCCCGGCTCGGGCATCGGCACCTCGTCGTAGCGCAGGACCTCGGGCCCGCCGTGCTCCAGGAGCCGGACCGCCCTCATCGTCGGCTGTGTCGGCTGTGTCAGCTGTGTCGGCATCGTTTTCTCCTGCTCGCGTGGCGGGATACGCTTATTCGGATCGGCGATCCACATAAGTGAACCACTGATCCGAATATATGGACCACTGATCCGGATCGTCAAGCGGGAGCGCCGAGCCGTACAGCCGGTTCGGACAGTCATGCCGGGACAGTCGTGCCGGGACAGCCGTGCCGGGACAGCCGTGCCGGGACAGTCAAGAGGGAAGACATGCGGGCCGACGCCCAGAAGAACCGCGACCACCTGCTCGCCGTAGCGGGCACCGCCATCGCCGAGCAGGGCGTGGAGGTGTCCCTGCGCGACATCGCGCGCAGGGCCGACGTCGGACTCGCGACGCTGCTGCGCCACTTCCCGACCCGCGAGGCGCTGCTCGACGCCCTGCTCCGCACGAGCTTCGACGAGCTGACGGCCAAGGCGGGCGAGCTGGAGACGTCGAGCGCGCCCGACGACGCCCTGGTCTCGTGGCTGCGCGACTGCGTCGTGTGGACCACCGAGTACCGGGGCGTGACCGTCCTGATGGCGGCCGCCATCGAGGACCCCGAATCCGCGCTCCACGCTTCGTGCGTCACCCTGCGCGCGGCCGGTGCGCGGCTCCTCGCCCGTGCCCAGGCCGCGGGCACGGCGCGCGGCGACATCGACGGCTCCGATGTGTTCGCGCTGGTGGCCATGCTGGCCTGGCTCGGTGATCAGCCCTCGCTCGCGCCACGCGCCGAGCGCCTCTTCGGGGTGGTCGCGAGCGCGCTCCTGACGCGCGCGGGGACCAGCTGAAACGGCCGGGCTCACCGCAGGCGCGCCGGGAGGCGCGGCCGGTCGTGTGTCGGATGTCTGCGACGGTGGATTTCCCATAGGCCGGATCCCGGCCTATGGGCCTCCGGGGAGCCCCGGCGACCTCGTCCGCGGCCCCGGTGACCTCGTCCGCGGCCCCTGTGGCCTCGTCCGCCTCCCTGATGGGGCGCGAAAGAATACCCAGCGCGACCAGCACCCATGCGCCACGCGGCCACTTTTTCTTACCCTATCGGGCTGAACTTTTGTTGATCGTGGGTCAGTTGGCCCCCGCGCCGCCCTACTCTTCAGAGGGTGAACCAACTGATGTCACGAGAGTCCGAGCAAGGGTCCGGGGCTGATCTGCCCGGGGAAACAGCGGGGGACGCCCCCGGGGAAGCAGCACTCCCCGGTGCGCTCCCGGATTCCTTGCGCGCCGAACTCATCGCCTTCCGCCGCGACTTGCACATGCACCCCGAGCTCGGAAACCAGGAGTTCCGCACCACCGCGGCGCTCAAGGCCCGGCTGGAGCGCGCGGGTCTCGAACCCCGCGTACTCGACATCGGCACGGGACTCGTCTGTGACATCGGCACCGAAGAGTGGGACGGCGTGCGCCCCATGCTGGCGCTGCGTGCCGACATCGACGCGCTGCCCATCCCGGACACCAAGCTCGGCGTTCCGTACCGCTCCACCGTGCCCGACCGCGCCCACGCCTGCGGGCACGATGTGCACACCACCGTGGTGCTCGGCGCCGGGCTCGTCCTCGCCGAGCTCGCGCAGCAGGGGCAACTGCCCTGCCCCGTACGGCTGATCTTCCAGCCAGCCGAGGAGGTCCTGCCCGGCGGCGCGCCCGACGCCATCGAGTCGGGTGTGCTCGACGGGGTGGGCCGCATCATCGGCGTGCACTGCGACCCCCGCGTCGACGCCGGGAAGATCGGGCTGCGGCACGGCGCGATCACCTCCGCCTGCGACCGGCTCGAAGTGTCATTGGACGGCGCGGGCGGCCACACCGCGCGCCCCCACCTGACCACCGACCTCGTGACCGCCGCCGCCAAGGTCGTCACCGAGGTCCCCGCCCTGGTGGCCCGCCGCATCGACGCCCGCTCGGGGCTCGCGGTGACCTGGGGCCGCATCGAGTCCGGCCACGCCTGCAACGTCATCCCGCAGCACGCCGAACTCTCCGGCACCGTCCGCTGCCTGGACCTCACCGCCTGGCGGAAGGCGCCCGACCTGGTGCACGGCGCCATCCAGGAGATCGCCGACCTGTACCGCGCCAAGTCCGAGGTGAACTACATCCGCGGGGTGCCGCCCGTGGTGAACGACCCCGATGTGACGGAGCTGTTGCGCGAGTCCATGGAGCTGCGGCGCGGACCGCAGTCCGTCGAGGACACCGAACAGAGCCTCGGCGGCGAGGACTTCTCCTGGTACCTGGAGCACGTGCCGGGCGCCATGGCCCGCCTCGGCGTCCGCACGCCGGGCGAGCGCACCGTCCGCGATCTGCACCAGGGCGACTTCGACGCCGACGAGTCGGCGATCACGGCGGGCGTCGAGCTCTTCACCGCCGCGGCACTGCTCGACGGCGCCCGGTAGGTAACCACCGCTATCGGCCGGTTACGACGGACCCGTTCACCCGGACGTAACCGGCCCTCGGCACGAATAGGTAACGGCCGTGCGAAACCCCGTTCCCCTCCCTTTCTACGCGCGTTACTGTGCGCCGAAATCAGTGCCGTCAACGGTGCTTTGGGGATCGTGAGGGGTGCGTCCTATGCGTCTTCGTGGTGGATCTCGTGGAATCCACGGATCTCGTGGATCGAGGCTTTCCCGAGTGGCCGTGGTGGTGGCGTCCCTCGCCCTCGCGGCCTCGGCGTGCGGCAAGACCAGCAACGAGGCTTCGCAGGACGACACCAAGGACGACAAGTCCTCGGGGTCCTCGGAGTACAAGGGCAAGGGCATAGGCCTGGCGTACGACATCGGCGGCAAGGGCGACCAGTCCTTCAACGACGCCGCGTACTCCGGCTACTCCAAGGCCCGCAAGGACTTCAAGGTCGGCGGCGTCGACATGGAGCCGGGCGACGGCGAGTCCAGCGCCGACAAGGTGCAGCGCCTTGAGCAGCTGGCGCGGCAGGGCTACAACCCGGTGATCGGCGTCGGCTTCGTCTACGCGCCCGCCGTGAAGGAAGCCGCCAAGAAGTTCCCGAAGACCACCTTCGGCATCATCGACGACAACACGGTGAAGGCGGACAACGTCGCCGACCTCGTCTTCCACGAGGAGCAGGGCTCGTACCTCGCCGGTGTCGCCGCGGCCAAGGCCACCAAGGCCGACCACGTCGGATTCATCGGCGGCGTCGACATCAACCTCATCCACAAGTTTGAGGCCGGCTTCGTGCAGGGCGTGAAGTCCGTCGACCCGAAGATCAAGATCGAGAAGCGGTATCTGACCGAGAAGCCCGAGGAGGGCGGCTTCTCCAGCCCCGACAAGGGACAGAACGCGGCCAGCGGCCAGATCGAGTCGGGCGCCGACGTGATCTACCACGCGGCGGGGCTCTCCGGCCAGGGCGTGATCCAGGAGGCGGGCTCGCAGAAGGTGTGGGCGATCGGCGTCGACTCCGACCAGTACAAGCAGAAGGCCCTGGCCAAGTACAAGGACTACATCCTCGGCTCGGCCCTCAAGGACGTCGGCGGCGCCGTCTACGACCTCACCAAGTCGGTCGTCGAGGGCAAGCCGATGGCGGGCGAGCAGCGCTACGACCTGAAGTCGGGACGCGTCGGGTTCTCCGACACGAATCCGAAGTACACGGCGATGAAGGACGTGGTCGCCGCCGTGGAGAAGGCCAAGAAGGACATCATCGACGGCAAGGTCACGGTCAAGACCGTTCCGTAGCCGGACCTGTGATGCCCGTGGGGCGCCCCGCTGTGTGCGGGGCGCCCCACACTGCGTACATGCTCCCGCAACCCCGCGGCCACAGCTCGATAACGGACGGGACAGAAGGGTTCTTATGTCAGGTCTACGCGCGTTACGCTGCGGCGAAATCAGCGCCAGGTGAGGCGCTCGTACGTGCTTGTGCTTGCTTGTACATAAGGAGTTCCTCTCTATGCGCCGGGTTTCCCGAATCGCCGCTGCGGGCATCGCGACCGCCGCACTCGCCGTATCCGCCACCGCTTGCGGCGGCACGTCCAGCGACGCCGCAGGCTCCAAGAGCGACGGCAAGGACAAGGGCGTCGCCATCGCGTACGACGTCGGCGGCAAGGGCGACCAGTCCTTCAACGACGCCGCGACCGCCGGCATGGACAAGGCCGCCAAGGACCTGAAGATCGGCAAGAAGGCCGTCGAGCCGACGGACGGCGAGTCCGACGCCGACAAGGCCCAGCGCCTCACCGAGCTCGCCAAGCAGGGCTACAACCCGGTGATCGGCATCGGCTACGCCTACGCGCCTGCCGTGAAGGAGGTCGCCGCGAAGTTCCCGAAGACCACCTTCGGCATCGTCGACGACGCCACCATCAAGGCGGACAACGTCTCCGACCTGGTCTTCAACGAGGAGCAGTCCTCGTACCTGGCCGGCGTCGTCGCGGCCAAGGCCACCAAGAAGAAGAGCGTCGGCTTCATCGGCGGCGTGAACAACCCGCTGATCCGCAAGTTCGAGGCCGGCTTCGTCCAGGGCGTCCAGGCCACCGACAAGTCGGTCAAGATCAAGCGCCAGTTCCTCACCGAGAAGGCCGAGGACGGCGGCTTCTCCAGCCCGGACAAGGGCAAGGAGGGCGCCAGCGGCCAGATCGAGGGCGGTGCCGACGTGGTCTACCACGCCGCGGGTCTCTCGGGTCAGGGCGTCATCGAGGCGGCCGCCGCCAAGAAGGTCTGGGCGATCGGTGTCGACTCCGACCAGTACAAGCAGAAGGCCCTCGCCAAGTACAAGAAGTACATCCTGACCTCGGCGACCAAGGACGTGGCCGGAGCGGTGTACAACCTGACGAAGTCGGTCCAGGATGACAAGGCCAAGGGCGGCGTGGTCCGTGCGGACCTGGCGTCCGGCGGTGTCGCGCTTGCCGACTCGAACCCCGAGTTCAAGAACATGAAGGACCTGCAGGCCGCCCTGAAGAAGGCCGAACAGGACATCGTCAGCGGCAAGATCAAGGTCAAGACCGCGCTGTAATCACGACTGCGCTGCAACAGCGAAGTCACGGCCGCGAAACGGGGTGTGGGGGACGATGGTTTCCCCCGCGCCCCGTTCGCGCGGCCGACTGCTCAACTCCCGTCGAACCAGGGGCGCTACGCGCGTAGGTGGCCCCTTTCCTGAGGATTCCCGAGGAGAGTGCGCCATCGACGCGTCCACCAGCCCTGACAAGGGCAAGACCACGGCCCAGGCCGTTGCCGTCGAACTCGACGGCATCACCAAGCGCTTCCCGGGCGTCGTGGCCAACCATGACATCCGCCTGACCGTCCGCAAGGGCACCGTGCACGCCCTCGTCGGTGAGAACGGCGCGGGCAAGTCGACCCTGATGAAGATCCTCTACGGCATGCAGAAGCCGGACGAGGGCACCATCACGGTCGACGGCGAGCAGGTCACCTTCTCCAGCCCCGCCGACGCCATCACGCGCGGCATCGGCATGGTGCACCAGCACTTCATGCTCGCCGACCAGCTCACGGTCCTGGAGAACATCGTTCTCGGCAGCGAGAAGCTGCACGGCATCGGCGGCGCCGCCCGCCGCCAGATCGCGGAGATATCCGAGCGCTACGGCCTCGGGGTGCGCCCCGACGCGATGGTCGAGGACCTCGGCGTCGCCGACCGGCAGCGCGTGGAGATCCTCAAGGTCCTCTACCGCGGCGCCACCACGCTGATCCTGGACGAGCCGACCGCGGTCCTCGTGCCGCAGGAGGTCGACGCGCTCTTCGACAACCTGCGCGAGCTGAAGTCCGAGGGCCTGTCCGTCATCTTCATCTCCCACAAGCTGGGCGAAGTCCTCTCCGTGGCCGACGACATCACCGTCATCCGGCGCGGCACGACGGTCGGCACGGCCGTCCCGTCCGAGACGACCCCGCGCCAGCTCGCCGAGCTGATGGTCGGCAGCGAGCTGCCGACGCCGGAGACCGCCGAGTCGACGGTCACCGACCGGCCGATGATCGAGGTCGACGCGCTCAAGCTGCTCGCCGACGGCGAGTCGGGCCGCGCCCTCCTCGACGACATCTCCTTCACCATCCACGAGGGCGAAGTGCTCGGCCTCGCGGGCGTCGAGGGCAACGGCCAGACCGAGCTGATCGACGCACTGATCGGCCTCAAGCACGCCGACTCCGGCGTCATCCGCATGGCGGGCCAGGACATCACCGCCATGGTCACGCGCCACCGCCGCGAGCAGGGCGTCGGCTACATCCCCGAGGACCGCCACCGCCACGGCCTCCTCCTGGAGTCGCCGCTCTGGGAGAACCGCATCCTCGGGCACGTCACCGAGAAGCCCAACTCCCGCGGCAAGGGCGGCTTCTGGCTCGACCCCAAGGGCGCGCAGGCCGACACCCGGCGCATCGTCGAGCAGTACGACGTCCGCACCCCGGGCATCGACGTGACGGCCGCGTCCCTCTCCGGCGGCAACCAGCAGAAGCTGATCGTCGGCCGCGAGATGAGCCACAAGCCGCGCTTCCTGATCGCCGCCCACCCCACCCGCGGTGTGGACGTCGGCGCACAGGCCCAGATCTGGGACCAGATCCGCGAGGCCCGCCGCGAGGGACTCGCCGTACTGCTGATCTCCGCCGACCTGGACGAGCTGATCGGCCTCTCCGACACCCTCCGCGTGATCTACCGCGGACGGCTCGTGGCGGACGCCGACCCGGCCACCATCACGCCGGAGGAACTGGGTTCGGCGATGACCGGTGCCGCGTCCGGACACCTGGAACACGTCGAGTCCGGTGACGGCTCCGAGGAGGACGAGACCCGATGAAGAAGTTCGACAAGGAGCGTGTGCTCCTCGCGGTGGCCGGACCGGTCATCGCCCTCATCGCGGCCGTGGCACTGACCTCGGTCGTCCTGGTCGCTTCGGGCAAGAACCCGTTCGAGCCGTACAGCCTGATGTTCGAGCAGGCCACCTTCTCCGACATCCAGGTCCTGATCATCAACCAGGCCGGCATGTACTACCTGGCCGCGCTCGCGGTCGCCGTCGGCTTCCGGATGAACCTCTTCAACATCGGCGTGGACGGGCAGTACCGCCTCGCCGCGATGGCCACCGCCGTCGTCGGCGCGCACGTGGCGCTCCCGGCCCCCCTGCAGATCCCGCTCCTGATCCTGGTCGCCATGCTCACCGGCGCCTTCTGGGCCGGCGTCGCGGGCATCCTCAAGACCACCCGCGGGGTCAGCGAGGTCGTCGCGACGATCATGCTCAACGCCATCGCGACGAGCGTCATCGGCTACATGACCCTCACCGAGAACTTCGGTGTCCCGGTCGGCAACAACCAGACCACCGGCGAGATGTCCAAGTCCGGCTGGTTCCCCGGCATCAGCATGGGCGAGTCCGGCGAGATCTACGGCTTCGTCATCATCGCCGCGCTCGCGGGCGTCCTGTACTGGCTGATCCTCAACCGCACCCGCTTCGGCTTCGACCTGCGCGCCACCGGCGCCTCCGAGTCGGCCGCCGCGGCCTCCGGCGTCAACGCCAAGCGCATGGTGCTCAGCGCGATGCTGATCTCCGGCGCGGTCGCGGGCCTGGCGGGCATGCCGATCCTGCTGGGCGATGTCCACACCTACAGCCTCAGCTTCCCCACCGGCCTCGGCTTCACCGGCATCACCATCGCCCTGCTCGGCCGCAACAACCCGGTCGGCATCGCCTTCGCCGCGCTGCTCATCGCCTTCCTCGACAAGGCGTCACCCGCCCTCGACTACGCGACCCCGGTCGCGTACGACAAGGAGATCGCGGTGATCATGCAGGGCCTCATCGTGATCGCGGTCGTCGTCTCCTACGAGGCCGTACGCCGCTGGGGGCTCCGCCGCCAGCAGCAGCGCGTCGGTGAGGAACTGGCCGCGGCAGCCCGTGCCAACGGCAACGGCAACAACGACACCGTGAAGGAGGTGGCTGCCCGATGAGCTCGGCAACCGTAGCCAAGCCCCCGGCCAAGCAGCCCGCGCCGGGCCGCCGCCGCATCTCGCTCCCCGTCCTCCTGCTGATCATCGCGGGCGTCCTCGCCCTGACGTCCGTGGTCCGGCTGATCACCGGCGCGGACGGCATCACCTCCACCGGGCAGATGGCCACCGCGCTGCGGCTCGCCGTGCCGATCGGCCTCGCGGGCCTCGGCGGCCTGTGGGCCGAGCGCGCGGGCGTGGTCAACATCGGCCTCGAGGGCATGCTCATCCTCGGCACCTGGTTCGGCGCGTTCGCCGGTTACCAGTGGGGCCCGTGGGTCGGCATCCTCTTCGGCATACTCGGCGGCGCGCTCGGCGGTCTCTTGCACGCGATCGTCACGGTCACCTTCAACGTCAACCACATCGTCTCCGGTGTGGCCCTCAACATCCTCGCCCTGGGCGCGACCCGCTACCTCTCCACCTTCGCCTTCGAGGGCAAGGAGGGCGGCACGTCCAAGCAGTCGCCGCCGGTGGACTCGCTGGGCAGCTTCTCCGTGCCGGGTCTCTCCGACTGGCTGCAGGACCTGAACGAGAAGCACTGGTTCCTCGTCTCGGACCTCGCGGGCCTGCTCGGCGGCCTGTTCACTGACCTCTCGCCGCTCACCGTCATCGCCGTCGCGATGGTGCCGCTGAGCTGGTGGGTCCTGTGGCGCACGTCGTTCGGCCTGCGGCTGCGCTCCTGCGGCGAGAACCCGGTCGCCGCCGAGTCCCTCGGTGTGAACGTCTACAAGTACAAGTACCTCGCGGTGATCATCTCCGGTGGTCTGGCGGGCCTGGGCGGCGCGTTCCTCTCCCTGGTCGCCTCCAACATCTACCTGGAGGGCCAGACCGGCGGGCGCGGCTACATCGGCCTCGCCGCCATGATCTTCGGCAACTGGATGCCCGGCGGACTCGCGCTCGGTGCCGGACTGTTCGGTTACACCGACAGCCTGAAGCTCCGGGGCGGCGGCACGAACGTGCACGCACTGCTCCTGCTGCTCGCGATCCTGCTGGTCATCGGCGCGGCCTACCTCGTCTGGCGCAAGCGTTACGTGCCCGCGGCGATCACCGCGGCCGTCTCGGCGCTGATGTTCGCGTGGTACGGCTTGACCGACGAGGTGCCCAACCAGGTCGTCACCGCGACGCCGTACGTCGTCACGCTGCTCGTGCTCTCGCTCTCCGCCCAGCGGCTTCGCATGCCGAAGGCGGACGGCCAGCCCTACCGAAAGGGACAAGGAACGTGACGGATACCGACTGGGACGCGCTGCGGGATGCTGCGCGCGAGGCCATGTCCCGTGCGTACGCGCCCTACTCAGGCTTCCCGGTCGGCGCCGCGGCCCTCGTGGACGACGGCCGCACGGTCTCCGGCTGCAACGTAGAGAACGCCTCGTACGGCCTCGGCCTGTGCGCGGAGTGCGGCCTCGTCTCGCAGCTCCAGCTCACCGGGGGCGGCCGTCTGACGCACTTCACCTGCGTCGACGCCAAGGGCGAGATCCTGATGCCGTGCGGCCGCTGCCGCCAGCTCCTCTACGAGTTCGGCGGGGCGACGCTCCTCCTGGAGACGGCCGCGGGCATCCGGACCCTGGGGGAGATGCTGCCGGACCCGTTCGGGCCGGAGCACCTCAACTGACGTTCGGCCCCTGCCCGTTGCCTCAGGCCGGGTGGGGGCCGTCTTCATCTCGTGGCTCTATGCGCGTAGAGTCGCGATCACCGTTTTAGGCGCAAAGAGGGGTTATGCCATGGACGTCATCTCCGTGATTCGTACGAAGCGGGACCGCGGCGAGCTGAGCGGCGAGCAGATCGACTGGGTCATCGACGCCTATACGCGCGGCGTGGTCGCCGACGAACAGATGTCCGCTCTCGCCATGGCGATCCTGCTGAACGGCATGAACCGCGGCGAGATCGCCCGCTGGACCGCCGCGATGATCGCGAGCGGCGAGCGCATGGACTTCTCGTCCCTGTCCCGCCCCACGGCCGACAAGCACTCCACGGGCGGTGTCGGCGACAAGATCACGCTGCCGCTCGCCCCGCTGGTCGCCGCGTGCGGCGCGGCGGTGCCTCAGCTCTCGGGCCGCGGCCTCGGCCACACCGGCGGCACCCTGGACAAGCTGGAGTCGATCCCGGGCTGGAAGGCCCTCCTCTCCAACGAGGAGATGCTCTCGGTCCTGGACTCCGTCGGCTCGGTCATCTGCGCCGCGGGCGACGGCCTGGCCCCCGCGGACAAGAAGCTGTACGCCCTTCGCGACGTGACGGGCACGGTGGAGGCCATCCCCCTGATCGCCTCCTCGATCATGTCGAAGAAGATCGCCGAGGGTACGGGCTCGCTGGTCCTGGACGTGAAGGTCGGCACCGGCGCCTTCATGAAGACCCTGGAGGACGCCCGCGAGCTGGCCTCCACGATGGTCGGCCTGGGCACGGACCACGGCGTACGCACGGTGGCCCTGCTCACGGACATGTCCACGCCGCTCGGCCTGACGGCGGGCAACGCGCTCGAGGTCCGCGAGTCGGTCGAGGTCCTCGCGGGCGGCGGCCCGGCGGACGTCGTCGACCTGACCCTCGCCCTGGCGCGCGAAATGCTGGACGCCGCGGGCCTCAAGGACGTCGACCCGGCGAAGGCACTGGCCGACGGCTCGGCGATGGACGTATGGCGCCGGATGATCTCCGCCCAGGGCGGCGACCCGGACGCGACGCTGCCGGTGGCCCGCGAGACGCACGTCGTGACGGCACCGTCGTCCGGCGTCCTGACCCGCCTCGACGCGTACGACGTCGGCGTCGCCGCCTGGCGCCTGGGCGCCGGCCGTGCCCGCAAGGAGGACGTGGTCCAGGCGGGCGCGGGCGTCGAGCTCCACGCGAAGCCGGGCGCTCGGGTCAGCGCGGGCCAGCCGCTCATGACCCTGCACACGGACACCCCGGAGCGCTTCGAGTACGCCCTGCAGTCAGTGGAGAGCTCCTTCGACATCGCCCCCGAGGGCACGGGCTTCTCGGCCACGCCGATCGTCCTGGACCGCATCGCGTAGGCACACCCCGCACAAGATGGCCTCACACACCGGCCGGGCTGGATATATCCAGCCCGGCCGGTGTCTTTCAGCCCGTCCGGCGTTTGAGGACGAACCGATGAGTTCCGGCCCTCCGCCCAGTCCCCCCAACATGGACGCAGACCAGAACCCCGCCCTCACCCTCACCGGCACCCTCGACCGAGAAGCAACACACCGCCTCTGCGAGGAGGCCAGAACCCTGCTGCAAGCGACCGGCGCGAAAGACGTCCTGGTCTGCGACGTCGCGGGCGTGGGCCCGCCCGTCCTGGCGGCGATAGACGCCCTCGCCCGACTCCAGCTCACCGCCCGTCGAGCGGGAGGCCGGATCCGCCTGCGGAACCCGGCCCCGCACCTGCGCGAGCTACTGGACCTCGTCGGGCTCCCCATTGAGGTCGAGGTGGAGCGGCAGGCCGAACAGCGGGAACCACCGGGGCGTGTCCAGGAAGCAGTGGAAGCCCGCGATCCGCCCCTCTGAGATCTCGATGACCTGAACCGCCCACGGCGCGAACCCACCCTTCTCCGGGTCGGGCTTGTAGTGGGCGAAGCCCGGCGCGCCGTTGACGTCGACCGGCATGAGACGGCTGTTGGCGCAGGACGCGCCGATGGTCGACATGAAGCCGGTGATGTCGTCCGTGCCCCGCAGCCACAGGTCGAACGGGGGCATCGTCATGATGGCGTCCTCGTGCAGCAGGGCGGTGAGCGCCGCCATGTCATAGCCCTCGAACGCCGCCACGTACCGCTCGAGGAGCTTCTGCTGCTCCTCGTCGAGCGGGTCGGACGTGGCGGTGTCGTCGGCCGGACCTTCGGCGAGCGTCGCCCGCGCCCGCTGCAGCGCGCTGTTGACGGAGGCCACCGAGGTGTCGAGGAGCTCGGCCGCCTCGCTGGCCTTCCAGGCGAGGACCTCGCGCAGGATCAGCACCGCCCGCTGCTTGGGCGGCAGTTGCTGCAGGGCGGCGACGAACGCGAGCCGCACCGACTCCTTCGCGACGGCGGCCTCGGCGGGGTCGCTGGGGGAGGGCAGCACGCGGGCGTCCGGCATCGGCTCCAGCCACACGTTGTCGGGGCGCGGAGTGAGTGCGGCCTGGGCCAGCGGCGCCGCCGCGGTCAGGTCCATGGGACGGGCGCGGCGGTTGCCCGCGTTCAGCATGTCCAGACAGACGTTCGTCGCGATGCGGTACAGCCACGACCTCAGACTGGAGCGGCCCTCGAATTTCTCGTAGCTCCGCCAGGCGCGGACCATCGTGTCCTGCACCGCGTCCTCGGCCTCGAAGGCCGAGCCCAGCATGCGATAGCAGTACCCGGTCAGCTCGACCCGGTGCTTCTCCAGCGTGACGTCCAGTTCCGACGTCGTCCCTGCGATGTCAGTCATCCCAACCCACCCCTGCGGCTGCCACGAAAGTCCCAGCACTTCGGAAGCTACCGCAGCCCACTGACAACGGCCCCTGGAGTAGGAAAACCCACAGGCGAGAGGGGTGGCTCAGTGCGCGGCCACGAGCCCCCGCCGCTCCTGGACGCGAGCCGCGTGCGACCCCCAGACGGTGAGGGAGACGACGCCGGACACCGCGAGCAGCCCCAGGCCCACCGTCCCCGCCCAGCCCCCCGCGTGGAAGGCGACCGCACCGAGCGTGCCGCCCGCGCTGGAGCCCAGGTAGTACGCGGACTGGTAGAGCGCCGAGGCCTGCGCCCGCCCCGCGGTGGCCGTACGGCTCACGGACGAGGAGGCGACCGCGTGACCGGCGAAGAAGCCCGCGGTGATCAGGACGAGCCCGAGCAGCACCATGACCAGCGCGTCGGACAGGGAGAGCAGCAGCCCGCCGGCCGTCGTGCTCACCGCCAGGTACAGCGCCCCGCGCCTGCCGAGCCGCGCCACCAGCTTCCCCGCGGCGGCCGACGAGACCGTACCGACGAGGTAGACCAGGAAGATCGAGCCGATGATGCCCTGCGGGAGCGAGAACGGCGCCTCGGTGAGGCGGTAGCCGATCACCGTGTAGACCGCGCCGAACACGGTCATGAACAGCGCGCCGATCGCGTACAGGCGGCACAGCAGCGGGTTGGAGAGGTGTGAACGGATCGTCCGGCCCAGGGCCTTGGGGTTGAGCGACCCGGCCGTGAAGTGGCGCGGTGCGGGCAGCAGTGCGCGGAAGGCGAGGGCGCACAGGACGGCCACGACACCCACCACGCCCACGGCCACGCGCCAGCCCCATGCCTGCGCGACCCAGCCGGTGATGATGCGCCCGCTCATGCCGCCGATCGAGTTTCCCGCCACGAACATGCCGATCGCGGCGACCAGCGCCTTGGGCCTGACCTCCTCCGCGAGGAAGGCCATCGCGGACGCCGGGAGCCCGGCGAGCGCCGCGCCCTGCACGGCGCGCAGTGCGATGAGCGCCCCGATGGACGGCGCGAAGGGCACGAGCAGCCCCACGGTCACGGCGACGGTCAGCGACGCCGTCATCAGCGTCCGCCGACCGAACCGTTCGCTGAGCGCGCTCAGGGGCAGCACGAAGAGGGCCAGCGCGCCCGTGGCCGCCGACACCGTCCAGCTCGCCGAGCTCGCGCTCACGCCGAAGTCGGCGGAGACCAGGGGGAGCAGCGCCTGCGTCGAGTAGAGGAGGGCGAACGTGGCGACACCCGCGAGGAAGAGGGCGAAGCTCATCCGGCGGTAGCCCGGACCACCGGGGGTCAGGCGGGTGCCGGCGGGATCAGTGAGATCAGAGAGAGGGGACGACGGGGTGAGGGCGGCCGCGTGGGTGGCGGACGCCCCGCTACTGGCAGGAGGCATGCATCGAACGTAGGCACACACGACTCATCCGTCCAATGCATGGATTGGCCATAATCGTTCCCATGGTGCATGAGCGCAGTTCAGAGCGGCGTCTGTCGCAGAGCAGTTACGTAGGAGACATCGGGACGGCCGCCGCGGCGCCCGCCGGGCTCACCCCGGAGTCGTGGTCCGCGCTGCTCTCGCCGCGGCTCGCGTACTTCGCGGGGGTCGCGCGGACGGAGCACGTGACGCGGGCCGCGCAGGAGATGCAGGTGCCACAGTCGACGCTGTCCCGTGCGCTGGTACGCCTCGAACAGGACCTGGGGGTCGACCTGTTCGCACGGCACGGCCGGACGGTGTCCCTGACCCCGGCGGGCCGCACGTTCCTCGCCTCCGTGGAGCGGGCGCTCGGCGAGGTGGAGCGGGCCGCCGAGTCCGTACGGGCGGACGCGGACCCGGCGTCGGGCAAGGTGGCCTTCGGGTTCCTCCACACCATGGGCTCGGAGACCGTGCCCGGCCTGATCCGCGCCTTCCGCGCGGACCATCCGAGGATCCGCTTCAGCCTCGTACAGAACTACGGGGAGGCGATGATCGAGCGGCTGCGCGCGGGGGAGCTCGACCTGTGCCTCACCTCGCCCGTGCCGGACGCCCCCGACCTCGTGGCCCGGCGCCTGGACGAGCAGCGGCTGCGCCTCGTGGTGCCCGACGACCACCGGCTCGCGGGGCGCAAGAGGGTCCGCCTCGCGGAGGCGGCGGACGAGGCCTTCGTGACCCTCGAACCGGGCTACGGCCTGCGGCGCATCACGGACGACCTCTGCCAGGAGGCGGGCTTCAAGCCGCGCATCGCGTTCGAGGGGGAGGAGGCGGAGACGCTGCGGGGCCTGGTCGCGGCGGGCCTGGGGGTCGCCCTCCTGCCACCACCGGCCGTTCCCCGCCCGGGAGTCGTCGAACTGACGGTGACGGGCCAGCGGGCGGTCCGCGAGATCGGCGTGGCCTGGCTCGACGGCCATCCGGACACCCCGCCCGTGGCGGCGTTCAAGAAGTTCCTGCTGGGGAGGAGGGGGCGGCTGCTGCCGGAGTAGCGGCCCTCAGTGCCGTAACGAATCCCCGAACCCCGCGGCGAGCGGCATGCGAAGACCCAGGGGCGGCGGGGCCGCCAGCGCGTCCTCCAGGGGGCGCGCGTACGCATGTCCGAACAGGGAGCCCATGACGAAGTCCGATGCCAGGGCCTGGACTTCGGACCGGTGCTGCTGCAACCGGTGGCCGTCGGAATGGACTTCGAACCGGCACACCTCCCGGTTCGCCTTCTTCGCCCGCTCCGCGAGACGGAACGAGAGCTCGGGATCGGTCCGCTCGTCGGTCGTGCCGTGCACGATCAGGACTCGGCGCCCGGCGAGCTGCTTCACCGGCTCGGGTGTGGCGGCCACGTCGTCCTCGGGCAGCCAAGGCGCCAGCGCCAGAACGGAGTTGACCGCGTCGTGGCCACTGGCCCGCAAGGCGGCCCGACCGCCCATGTCCCTGCCGACGAGGCAGATCGAGACATCGCCGTACAGCCGGACGATCTCGTCCGCCGCCCACTCCGCGTCCCGCGCGAGCTCCGCCTGGGCGCCGTTCCACCCGCGGCAGCGGTAGTGCACGACATGCGCGGCGAGCCCCTCCTCCCGGCCGTCCTGGGCGAGTCTGCGGCCGAGCGCGCGCAGCGAGGCGGCGGCGAACGGCGACGGCTTGCGGGCGGAGGTCTCGTGGCCGCCGGGGAGCAGCAGCACCGCGCCGCTGACCGCCGAGGGACGGGTGCCGATCACGCGTCCGAGCCTGGCCGCGCGCGCGGAATCGGGCGTCGCTTGCTGTGCCATGACAGAACAGTGTCAGAAGCGATGGTGTACGCCACCCGTCCGCGGGGTCACTGTTACGTATCGACCCGTGAGATCTACGCGCGTAGGCGCTAGAGTGCCGAGATGACGAGCCAGACCACCAAAGCCGGTCAGACGGACCGCGAAACGCCCAGCGCCGAACAGATCCGCCGCGCCCCGAAGGTGCTCCTGCACGACCACCTCGACGGCGGCCTGCGCCCCGGCACGATCGTCGACCTCGCCCGCGAGTCCGGGTACGAGGGTCTGCCCGAGACCGACCCCGACAAGCTGGGGATCTGGTTCCGGGAGGCCGCCGACTCCGGTTCGCTGCCGCGCTATCTGGAGACCTTCGCGCACACCTGTGCGGTGATGCAGACGAAGGACGCCCTCAAGCGCGTGGCGGCCGAGTGCGCCGAGGACCTCGCCGAGGACGGCGTCGTCTACGCCGAGATCCGGTACGCCCCCGAGCAGCACCTGGAGCAGGGCCTCACCCTCGAAGAGGTCGTCGAGGCCGTCAACGAAGGCTTCCGGGAGGGTGAGCGGCGCGCGAAGGCGGGCGGTCACCGCATCCGCGTGGGCGCGCTGCTCACCGCCATGCGGCACGCGGCTCGCGCCCTGGAGATCGCCGAACTCGCCAACCGCTACCGCGATCTCGGCGTCGTCGGCTTCGACATCGCGGGCGCGGAGGCGGGCTTCCCGCCCACCCGTCACCTCGACGCGTTCGAGTACCTCAAGCGCGAGAACAACCACTTCACCATCCACGCGGGCGAGGCCTTCGGTCTCCCGTCCATCTGGCAGGCCCTGCAGTGGTGCGGCGCCGACCGGCTCGGGCACGGCGTGCGCATCATCGACGACATCCAGGTCGCCGACGACGGCACGGTGAAGCTCGGCCGCCTCGCCAGCTACGTGCGCGACAAGCGCATCCCCCTGGAGATGTGCCCCAGCTCGAACCTCCAGACCGGCGCCGCGAGCTCGTACGCCGAGCACCCCATCGGTCTGCTCCGCAAACTGCACTTCCGGGCCACGGTGAACACCGACAACCGACTGATGTCCGGCACCAGCATGAGCCTCGAATTCGAGCACCTGGTCGGTACTTTCGGCTACACGCTCGACGACATGCAGTGGTTCACAGTCAATGCGATGAAATCAGCGTTCATTCCTTTCGATGAACGCCTGGCCATGATCAATGACGTGATCAAGCCCGGATATGCCGAGCTGAAGTCCGAATGGCTGTTCCGTCAGACCGCTTCCACCAGGGCTTCTGTCGACGTGTAACAGCAATTGAAGCAAAATGGGCGCGGCCGGGAACATTAATTCCCGGCCGCGTTTTCGCTGTTTCGCTGTTTGCGGACTGCCCCTTCACATGTTTACGGTCGTGGGCCGCTCAAAAGTCCCCGTCATCAAGGACGCATAGAAGATGAAGCAGTCTGCCGCCAAGACCCTCGGTGTCGCCGCTCTCGGTGCCGCCTTCGCCGCCGTGGGCGCGGGTGCCGCCAGCGCCGCTCCGGCCCTGCCCGACGCCACGGACGCACTGGGTTCCGCCACCGCCGTGCTCCCCGTGGACCAGGTCGCCGACAACCTGCCCGCCGGCGGCCCCGAGGCGGTCTCCGCGGGCCAGAACGCGCTCGGCAGCACCCTGCAGGCCTCCGCGCCGACCGTCGACAAGCTCGGCCAGAGCATGCAGGACGCCTCCGACAGGGGCAAGCCCGCCGCGGGCGACCCGGTCTCCGGGCTGCTCGGCGGCCTGCCGCTCGCCGGCGCCCTGCCCACGCAGGGGCTGCCCCTGCAGGGCCTGCCCGTGAACGGTCTGCCGCTCGGCTGACCACGGCCTCGCGCACATGCCGATGGGGCGCACCCCTTTCTCAGGGGTGCGCCCCATCGGCGTACGCGGGTGGCAGCGAGGGCCGCCGGATCACCAGGCGGCCTGCCTGGCCTTGCCCTCGGAGGGCAACAGGACCCAGAGCGCGATGTAGAGCAGGAACTGCGGGCCGGGAAGAAGGCACGAGAGCACGAAGATCACGCGCATCGTGGTCGCCGACGTACCGAAACGCTGGGCGAGGGCGGCGCACACTCCGCCGATCATCCGGCCGTGGGTGGGGCGGGCAAGGGCGGTCATGGTGGCTCCTTCGTGAACCGGTGCTGTGAGGTCCGGGGGCGTTTCCCCGATGACTCAAAGCTACGTTCGCGAAGCGGGCGAAGCGTCGCTCCAGGGTGCGATACCGACCCTGGGAATCGTCGGGGTCGGACCCTGAGACGCGTCCTCCCGCAGGAGGGTCGCACGATGCTCCACGTCGGTACGGCGGCGGAGCCTGGCCCTGGCCGCGGGTACCACGGCGAGATGCACGAGGGCCACGCCCACCGCGTTCAGGAACAGCGAGTCGATGTCGACCACCTGCCCGGGCACCCCGGTCTGCAGCAGCTCGATGCCGAGCGAGATCAGCGCGCCCGCCGCGACCGTCCGCACGAGCGAACCCAGCGGTGACACGTGAACCCTCCCACCGGCGAGCGGAAGCAGCACACCGAGCGGTGCGAGGAGGAGCACACCACCGCCTATCTGCCGGGCGGCCTGCAGGGGACCGAGCGCCAGATCCGCCTTGATGCCGGCGAACGGCTGCAGGTTCGCCGCGCTGACCCAGGGCACGTCCAGTGGACGCAGCGTGAACCATCCGACGAACAGAAGATGCGCGACGAGGAGGAATCCTCCTGTCGCACGGAAGCGGATGGCGGCCCCGTGGCCGCCCGAGCCTTGACGCACGCCCCCCAAGACGCGCCTGGCGGCAGGATCGGTTCCGCGCATCTCCTCCCGGTACGCGGCACTGTCCTGATCGCACACCGTGACTGTCTTGTTCGGCTACTTCACCGTCTCGGTGGGCGGAGCCACCGTCCCGGGCCGCTGGCGGACCGCCTGGGTGCATTCGTAGCGGCGCAGCGGATCACTGCCGGGGCCACCCATGATCACCTCACGGTCGTCGCCCGCCGCCGCGCTGTCCGCGAACGTGCACACGAGCTGTGCCAGTGCGAACGCCGACAGGTCCTCCGGGGACGTACTGAACCGCAGCGCGTCATCCGGGTCCCCCTTCCCGGGGCCGCTGACGACCGTCCCGGCACGTACGTCCGTGGCGAAGCCCGCCTGCTTCTCCGGCGCCGACGGCGGGTGCGCCAGCTCGTCGAGGAGGGCCTGCGCGATCCGGACCCGGTCCGTCGTCGCCTTCTCGGTGGAGATCCGCACCGACCGGTCGACGGTCACCAGCTGCGCCGCGCACACCAGGAAGACCTGCACCGGCACCCCGCTGGTGGACTGCGACGCGATGCTCGACCCGGACATCACACAGGGCACCCGTGAGGGGCCGGGACCGAAGTCCGTCGGCACCTCCGTCGAGCGGATCCCGCAGCCCGCCAGGGTCGCGGTCAGCACGGCGGCGAGCAGCGCGCCACGAAGCCTTCGGCGGTTCATCGTGCCTCTCCCTCGACGGCGCCGTCGCCGTCCGTGCCCTCCGCGGCCTCGTCCTCCGGCAGCAGCTCCGACGGATCGCGCGGCAGCCACAGCGTGAACACCGCACCGCCCTCGGGCGAGTTCGCGGCGGTGATCTCCCCGCCGTGGATGTGGGCGTTCTCCAAAGCGATGGAGAGCCCGAGACCGCTGCCCTCCGACCGCGGCCGGGACGCGCTCGCCTTGTAGAACCGGTCGAAGACGTGCGGCAGTACGTCCTCGGGGATGCCGGGGCCTCCGTCACGCACCGCGATCACCAGCTTCTCGCCCGCGAGCCGCACCGAGACCTCCACCGGGGAGCCGCCGTGCTTCAGCGCGTTGCCGATCAGGTTCGCCAGGATGACGTCCAGACGGCGCGGGTCGAGCCGCACCATGATGCCGCGCTCCGCGTCCAGCTCCACCGCGTCCAGCCAGGCACGGGCGTCGATGCAGGCCGTGATCTGGTCGGCGATGTCGACGTGGTCCAGGACGAGCCTGGCCGTGCCCGCGTCGAAGCGGGTGACCTCCATCAGGTTCTCCACCAGGTCGTTCAGCCTGCGGGTCTCGCTGACCACCAGACGCACGGCCGGCTCGATCATCGGGTCGACGGAACCGGTCTCCGCGTCCAGTTCCTCCTCGAGCACCTCCGTCACCGCGGTGATCGCGGTCAGCGGCGTACGCAGCTCGTGCGACATGTCGGCGACGAAGCGCCGCGACGCCTCGTCACGGGCGCTCATGTCGTCGACCTTCTTCTCCAGGCTCTCCGCGGTCCGGTTGAACGTCCGTGACAGATCGGCGAGTTCATCCGTGCCCGACACCCTCAGGCGCGTGTCCAGCTTGCCCTCGCCGAGCCGCCGCGCGGCAACACCGAGCCGGTGCACGGGCTTGAGCACGGTGGTCGCCGCGGCCTGCGCGAGCAGCGCGGAACCGATCAGCGCGAGTCCCGTGGCGATCGCAAGGGACCAGCCGAGCGAACTCAGGTCCTTCGCCTCCGGTTCGAGCGACTTGAGCATGTAACCGGTCGGGCCGCCGCCGATGACCTTGGCGCCGCCCACGAGGTACGGGGTGCCGCTGTCGACGGTCCGCTGCCAGTACAGGTGATACGGACTCTTGTTGCTCGAGGTGAGCGGCTGCTCCTTGTTCACCGTCTTGCGCAGCGACTTGGGCACATCGGCGAGCGTGAAGGCGTCCAGGTCGGAGTAGCCGACGATCGTGTCGCCGTCGTTGTTCTCCCCGATCAGGAGCACGCTGTAGCGCTGGCTGCTGTTGGCCATCGTCCCCGCGGCCTGCTGCAGTTCGTCCTGGGTCGGATTGGGCGGCAGCGCGCCGGCGCGGGTCTGCATCTCCTGCTGGAAGTCCTTCAGCGCCGCGTCCTGCGCGCGGGTCAGGACCGCCTCGCGGTTCAGCCAGTAGGCGATCCCGGAAGCCGTCACGGCGGCGGTCAGTGCCACCAGACCGAACACCACGACCAGCCGAAGCCGCAGGCTCGTGAAGCGAAGCCCCGCCATTATCGCCTTGCGCGCCGCGGCCCAACCGCGGAGCTTGTCCTGCGGTTTGGTCACTGAGGAGTGTCCAGCCGGTAGCCGACCCCACGCACCGTACGGATCAGCGTCGGCGAGGACGGCACGTCCTCCACCTTCGCGCGCAGCCGCTGCACACACGCGTCGACGAGCCGGGAGTCGCCGAGATAGTCGTGCTCCCACACCAGGCGCAGCAACTGCTGCCGCGACAGCGCCTGTCCGGGCCTGCGGCTCAGCTCCAGGAGCAGCCGCAGCTCGGTCGGTGTGAGCTGCAGGTCCTCGCCGTTCTTCGTGACGGTCATCGCGGCACGGTCGATGACGAGCGAACCGAACGCCGCCGCGTCATTGGCCTCGCGCTCACCGCGGCGAAGAACCGCACGGATACGGGCGTCGAGCACCCGTCCCTGCACGGGTTTCACGACATAGTCGTCGGCACCGGACTCGAGCCCGACGACCACGTCGATGTCATCGCTGCGCGCGGTCAGCAGGATGATCGGCAACTGGTCGGTGCGCCGGATGCGACGGCACACCTCGAACCCGTCGATGCCCGGCAGCATCACATCCAGCACGATCAGGTCCGGCCGCTGCTCACTGAGCAGCTTCAGGCCGTCCTCGCCGGTGGCAGCAGTAGCCACCCGATGCCCTTGGCGGGTGAGCGAAAGCTCAAGGGCCGTACGGATGGCGTCGTCGTCCTCGATCAGCAACAGGGAAGGCACGGACGTCATTCTGTCCCATGGCAGGGGCACAGTTCGACTGTTGGAGCTCCCCCGGGCCCTGAAAGGGCCGGGAGGGGCCCCATCCTCACATCTCCCCTACACATGGAACGCCTGTTGCAGGCCTGTGACAGTCGGCGGACACCGTCATGAAGTGGGTCGGGCAGAGTTCTGGTCACACGGAAAAGCCGGACACCACCGACGGGGGGCGCGAGATGAACACACTGCACAGCACCAGCTCAAGCGCAGTAATCACGCGTCTCCACGACGTGATCCGGCCTGCCGAGAGGCACGAGAAGTCCGGTGCCGTGAGCGGGCGGGGGTGCGCTCGCGGCACCGGACGTCAGCACACCGCGTACATGACGGTGGTTGACGTGTTCCCGGGGGAGACCCGCGGGGACAACGGGGGAAGCGAAAGGGCTCACGGGGGAGCCGCGTACAGGGAGGACACGGGGGAGCGCACATCGGTGTCGGAGGCGGAGTTCACCGCCTACGTCCAGGAGCGTCGTGCCTCCCTGTACGCAACCGCCTATCACCTGACCGGTGACCGTTTCGAGGCCGAGGACCTGCTACAGAGCGCCCTCTTCTCGACGTACCGGGCCTGGGACAGGATCAGCGACAAGGCCGCGGTAGGCGGGTACCTCCGCCGCACCATGACCAACCTGCACATCAGCGCCTGGCGGCGCCGCAAGCTCAACGAATACCCGACCGAGGAGCTGCCGGAGACGGCGGGCGACACGGACGCGATGCGTGGCACCGAACTCCGCGCGGTTCTCTGGCAGGCCCTGGCCCGCCTCCCCGAACTGCAGCGGACGATGCTGGTCCTTCGTTACTACGAGGGCCGCACGGACCCCGAGATCGCGGACATCCTCGACATCAGCGTGGGCACGGTGAAGTCCAGCATCTGGCGCTCCCTGCGCCGGATGCGCGAGGACGACGTCCTCAGCTTCGGCCGTGACCAGGAAGAGTCCTTCGGCGAGTTGGTCGCCTAGGGATCATGGGGGGGCCGCCGCTCCCGGGGGGAAGTGGCGGTAGCAGGGGGGATCCACGGGGGAAACGGGGATCACGGGGGAATCAAGTGGCGGGACCGGAAGGCCGGGGGGTCTTTCCGGTCCTTCTGCTGTGTCCGCTCCTTTTCCCGCGATCCCCTTCCTGCGTACGGAGTTACGCGGCCTCGGCGCGAGCCTTGGCGCACCGGCCGGCGGCAGCGGCCGCGAGCCGGCCCAGGGCCTCGTCCTTCCCGCAGGGGTGGGCGCCCAGCGCGGTCTGCCGGGCGACGATCGCGCGCTCGGCCCGCATCAGCCGCCACCCGCGCCGCAGCAGGAACGGCACGGACTTGCGCCCCTCGCGCAGATCCCGCAGCAGCCGCCGCCGGAACGTGGTGGACGGCCGCCCCCGGAGGCAGATCGCGTCGGCGAGCACACCGATCTCCCGGCACCGCTCCACGATGTCCGCCGCGAAGATCCCCTCCGCGATGAAGACGGGCGTGCGCTCGATGTCCATCGTGGACTCGCCCGTACGCGAACTGGTGGCGATGTCGTAGACGGGGACGCGGGTACGTCCCGTACGGCACAGCTCGTCGATGGCGGCGACGGCGACATCCGTGTCCCAGGACGCGGGCGAGTCCCAGTCGATGTCCGTGCTGCCGGGGACCTGCGGCAGCGTCGGGTCGTCACATTCCTTGTAGAAGTCGTCGAGGCACAGGACGGGCAGCCCGGAGCGGGCGGCGAACGACGACTTGCCTGAACCCGAGGGACCGGCGAGCAGCACGACTCGGGTGGGTATCGGGGGATGGGAACTCACGAGAGACCAGTGTGCTGCATTGCGCCGCCCAGGCGACCCGACGGGTAGGGCTTTGCTGCCCGCAACCCGCCTCAACTACGCTACGTGTACATCTGATTACTCAAGACGATATGGGCGGTACCCATGGCACGGCACGCAACAGCCTCCAAGCACCTCTCCCGCGCCCTGCTGCGCGCGGGCCTCACGGTCACCGTCGCGGGCACGGCGCTCGGCATCGGCGGCGCGGCCACGGCGAGCGCCGCCCCCGCCCCGGTGCCCCCGGCGTCCGACAACCTGCCCGCGGCCGGCCAGGGCGTACTGCGTGCGGTGCAGGAGGTCGCGGCGGGCGGGCTCGGACCGACCAAGGACCTGAAGCTCAACCCGCTCGCCGGTACGGGGTCCGACCCGCTGGACAACGCCCTGGGCACCCAGATCGCGGACTTCAAACCGATCTCCACGGCGCCGCTGACGGCCCCGCTGACCAAGGGCGCGTCGCTGGGCGACCTGCCGGTGGTGAGCTCGGCCGCGGCGCTGCTGCCCGGCTAGCCCCTGACGCGGAATCCCCCTGCCATTCCTTCTGTCATTCCTTCCGCAGGGGGACTTCCCGCACCAGCCACGCCACCGCGAAGGCCGCCGCGCCGAGGAGTGCGGCGCCCAGGACCACACCGTGCATGCCGCCGGTGACCGCCGTGCGCACCGCTTCCCGCACCTCTTCCGGCATCGTCCCGACCGCTTCCGGGGTCCATGAAGTGCCGCCCTCCGGCATGCCGCCCGATGCCAGGCGGCTCGCATAGACGGCTCCCATGACGGCGATGCCCAGTGAGCCGCCGATCGTGCGCAGGAGTGTGGTGGTGCCGGTGGCGGCGCCCATGTCGCGGGGCTCCGCGCTGTTGATCGTGATGAGCAGGGTGCTCTGCATCAGGAAGCCCATGCCCGCGCCGAGCACGAACGTCAGCACGGACGGCACGGCGGTGGGAGTGTCCGCGCCGACCGCGAGCAGCGCGAGGCCGCCCACGGCCGTCAACGCGCCCCCGACGATGGTGTACGCGCGATAGCCGCCGCCGTTGGCCGTGATCCGGCCCAGCAGGAGCTGCGCCCCGAACATGCCTCCCATCAGCGGGAGCAGCAGCATGCCGCTGGCCGTGGACGAGGCGCCGCGCACGAACTGCATGTACTGCGGCAGGTACGAGGACGCCGCGAGCATGGCCGCGCCCACCAGGAAACTGAGGACCTGGGCGAGCGTGAAGTTGCGGTCGGCGAAGAGCCGGGGCGGGATGATCGGTTCGGCCGCCCGCCGCTCCACCCGCGCGAACCAGGCCAGGGAGCCCGCGCCGAGCACGCCGAGCCCGAGGATCTGCGGCGACGACCAGCCGTACGTCGTCCCGCCCCAACTGCCGAGCAGGGTCAGGGCGAGGATGCCCGTGGAGAGGAGGGCGGCCCCCGCGATATCGATGCGGGCCGTGACCCGCTCGGTGCGCAGGTCCAGGCACAGGCCGATGATGAGCAGGGCGAGCCCGCCGAGGGGCACGTTGACGTAGAAGACCCAGCGCCAGTCCAGCTGGTCGGTGAGGAAACCGCCGAGCAGGGGTCCGCCCACCAGGGCCACGGGCATCATCGCGCCGACCATCGACTGCGAGCGGCCCGCCTGCGACGGCGGCAGCATGACGCCGATGATCGAGATGGCGCCGACCATCAGACCGCCCGCGCCGAGGCCCTGCACGGCGCGGAAGGCGATGAGCTGCCCCATGTCCTGGGCGAGCCCGGAGAGGACCGAGCCCGCGAGGAACACCGCGATCGACCAGAGGAAACCGCCCTTGCGTCCGTACAGGTCGCCGAGCTTTCCCCAGATGGGCGTGGAGACCGAGGCGGTGAGCAGATAGGCCGTCACCACCCAGGAGAGGTGGTCGAGGCCGCCGAGGTCGCCGACGATGGTGGGCAGGGCGGTGCCCACGATCGTGCCGTCGAGCAGTCCGAGCATCAGGCCGAGCAGCAGCCCGAAGAGGACGAGCTTCGACGGCCCGCCCTCGTCCGTGGGCGGTGGTCCGGCGCCCGTGGGATCGGCGCCCGGGGTGTGCGTCGCGGCCGTGGTCCGGGTCATGGGTCCCCCCTGGTGTGAAGCGGCGTCGGGTCAGGCGGCGTACGGGGTGTGGGCCCTGGCGTCCCGCAGGGCGTGCGCCCACCAGGCCAGTTGGTCGAGGAGCGCCTTGGCCGCGGTGTCGACCATGGGGTCGTCGACGGCGCCGTCCTCGCCGAAGCTGCCGAAGGCGTTGTGGAAGCTGACCGTGTTGCGGATGGTCATGGCGTTCAACTCGGCCATGACCAGGCGCAGTTGCTCCACCGCGCGCAGGCCCCCGGAGAGGCCGCCGTAGGAGACGAAGCCGATCGGCTTCCCGTGCCACTGCGTGTTGTGCCAGTCGACGGCGTTCTTCAGGGACGCCGGGAAGCTGTGGTTGTACTCCGGCGTGACGAAGAGGAACGCGTCGGCCGCCGCGAGGCGCGGCGAGACCAGGGCGAGGGCCTCCTCGGTGCCGGGTGCGGGCGGCTGTCCGAAGGCCGGGAAGACGGTCGGCAGCGGGGTCTCGGCGAGGTCGACGACATCGGTGGTCATGTCGTCGCGCTGGTCGAGGTGTCCCGTGAGCCACCGGGTGACGACGGGCGCGAACCGGCCCTCGCGGGTGCTGGCGACGACGACGGCCACGCGAAGAGGACTGCTGCTGGAACTGGTGCGGGAACTGGCGCTGGACATGGGGACCCCCTGGAACGCGGATGTGTACGGCGTATCGAGCTGCGTACAACGTACACGCGCAATGTGTACAGCGTCTACAGAGGGATACGTTGTACGCTCATCCTTCGACGAGAGGAGCCCGGCTGTGGCTGGCCAGAAGAAGGACGGCAAGGCGGCACCGGACAAGTCGCTCTGGGAGCGCCTCGAACAGCCCGCCGCCGCGCCCCGCGCCTCGCTGTCCCTGGAGCGGATCGGCGCCGTGGCGGTGCGGGTCGCCGACGCGGAGGGCTTCGCCGCCGTCACCATGCGACGGCTCGCCACCGAGCTGGGGGTCGCGCCCATGGCGGCGTACCGGCACGTCTCGGGCAAGGACGACCTGTGGGCGCTGATGGCCGAGCGGGTGGCGGCCGAGCACCGGATCCCCGATGAGCTGACCGAATGGCGTGAGGTGCTGCACGCCTTCGCCGTGCTGACGCGGGAGATGATGCTGCGCCACCCGTGGGTGGGTCAGCTGCCGACGGCTCTGTTCGTGCTCACGCCGGGCCGGATGGCCATCGCCGAGCGGCAGTTGGCGGCGCTCGACGGCCTCGGGCTCGACGAGGACACGATGATGACGGTCTTCCGTACGGTCAGCGCCTACGCGCACGGCGCGGCCTCGTCCGAGACGGCCCTGCGGGAGTGGACGCAGGCCGAGGGCTGGTCGTCGGGCGACGAGACCCGGATGGGCCTCGCGCCGCAGATGACGTACCTCATGGGCACCGGCCGCTACCCCACCTACCGGCGCTACGGCCTGCGGGCGCGCCGCAAGGACGACGCCACCTGGATGTTCGAGACGGGCCTCGCATGCGTCCTGGACGGGATCGCGGCACGGTTCGGCATCTGACCCGGGACGAAAAAGGGCGAAGCCCCGGCCCTCCTGGACGGAGGAGGGCCGGGGCTTCGTCGTGCGGGGAGTGGTCCGGTGTGCGGGCGGGCCTCAGTACGAGGAGCCGGACGCGCCGAGCGAACCCGTGGGGTGCCAGACCGTCTTGGTCTCCAGGAAGGCCGTCAGACGGTGCGTGCCCGGATCCGCCGACCAGTCCACAGGCTGTGGACGGACGACGCGCTTGAGGTTGTCCGCCGCGGCGACCTCCAGCTCCTTGGCCAGTACGTCGTCCTCGACGCCCGCGAGGTCGATCGCGTTCACGTCCTGGTGCGCGGCGAGCGACGGGGTGATCTCCGCCGTCCTGCCGGACAGGATGTTCACGACGCCGCCCGGCAGGTCGGAGGTGGCGAGCACCTCGCCCAGCGAGAGCGCCGGGAGCGGGGAGTCCTCGCTGGCGATCACCACGGCCGTGTTGCCCGTCGCGATCACCGGGGCGATCACCGAGACCAGGCCCAGGAACGACGACTTCTGCGGGGCGACGACCGTCACCACACCCGTCGGCTCCGGCGAGGAGAGGTTGAAGAAGGGGCCCGCGACCGGGTTGCCGCCGCCCACGATCTGGGCGATCTTGTCGGTCCAGCCCGCGTACCAGACCCAGCGGTCGATCGCCGCGTCGACGACCGCGGCGGCCTTGGACTTGGACAGGCCCTCCGCCTCGGCGACCTCGCGGACGAACTGGTCCCCCCGGCCCTCCAGCATCTCCGCGACGCGGTAGAGGATCTGACCGCGCAGGTAGGCCGTCTTACCCGCCCAGCCGCCCTGCGCCTTGCGCGCGGCGACGACCGCGTCACGCGCGTCCTTGCGGGACGAGAGCGGGGCGTTGGCCAGCCACTTGCCCTTTGAGTCGGTCACCTCGTACACCCGGCCGCTCTCGGAACGCGGGAACTTCCCGCCGACGTACAACTTGTAGGTCTTGAAGACCGTGAGTCGCTCAGACATCGAGGTAAGCCTCCAGGCCGTGGCGGCCGCCCTCGCGGCCGTAACCCGATTCCTTGTAACCGCCGAAGGGCGAGGTCGGGTCGAACTTGTTGAACGTGTTGGCCCAGATGACGCCCGCGCGCAGGCGGTCGGCGACCGCGAGGATGCGCGAGCCCTTCTCCGTCCAGATGCCGGCGGAGAGGCCGTACTGCGTGTTGTTGGCCTTGGCGACGGCCTCTTCCGGCGTGCGGAAGGTGAGGACCGAGAGCACCGGGCCGAAGATCTCGTCGCGGGCGACGGTGTGCGCCTGCGTGACGTTCGTGAAGAGCGTCGGCGCGAACCAGTAACCGGAGGAGGGCAGCTCGCACGGGGCGGACCAGCGCTCGGCGCCCTCCGCCTCGCCCGTCTCGGTGAGCGCGGTGATGCGGGCGAGCTGCTCGGCGGAGTTGATCGCGCCGATGTCCGTGTTCTTGTCCAGCGGGTCGCCCAGGCGCAGGGTCGTCAGACGCCGCTTCAGGGCGTCGAGCACCTCGTCCTGGACCGACTCCTGTACGAGGAGACGCGAACCGGCGCAGCAGACCTGGCCCTGGTTGAAGAAGATGCCAGTGACGATGCCCTCGATGGCCTGGTCGATGGGGGCGTCGTCGAAGACGATGTTCGCGCCCTTGCCGCCCAGTTCGAGCGTGACCTTCTTGTCCGTGCCCGCGACCTGGCGCGCGATGGCCTTGCCGACGGCGGTCGAGCCGGTGAAGGCGACCTTGTTCACGTCCGGGTGGACGGTGAGGGCGGCGCCCGCGTCGCCGTACCCGGGAAGGATGTTGACGACGCCCTTGGGCAGGCCCGCCTGGCGGCAGATGTCCGCGAAGAACAGGGCGCTCAGGGGAGTGGTCTCGGCGGGCTTCAGGACGACCGTGTTGCCCGTCGCGAGAGCCGGGGCGATCTTCCAGGCCAGCATCAGGAGCGGGAAGTTCCATGGGATGACCTGGCCCGCGACGCCGAGCGGCCGCGGGTCCGCGCCATACCCGGCGTGGTCGAGCTTGTCGGCCCAGCCCGCGTAGTAGAAGAAGTGCGCGGCGACCAGCGGGAGGTCCGCGTCGCGCGTCTCCTTGATGGGCTTTCCGTTGTCGAGCGTCTCCAGGACGGCCAGTTCGCGGCTGCGCTCCTGGATGATCCGCGCGATCCGGAAGAGGTACTTGGCGCGCTCGGCGCCCGGCAGCGCCGACCACTTCTCGAAGGCCCTGCGGGCGGCCTTCACCGCGCGGTCGACGTCCTCGGAGGATGCCTGCGCGACCTCGGAGAGGACCTCTTCGGTGGAGGGCGAGACGGTCTTGAAGACCTTGCCGTCGGCCGCCTCCACGAACTCGCCGTCGATGAACAGGCCGTACGACGGCGCGATGTCGACGACGGAGCGGGACTCCGGTGCGGGGGCGTACTCAAAAGCTGCGGAAGTCGTGGAAGTCATGGGTCAGTCCACCGTCACGTAGTCGGGGCCGGAGTAGCGGCCCGTGGCCAGCTTCTGGCGCTGCATCAGCAGGTCGTTGAGGAGCGATGAGGCGCCGAAGCGGAACCAGTGGTTGTCCAGCCAGTCCGCGCCCGCGGTCTCATTCACCAGGACGAGGAACTTGATCGCATCCTTGGAGGTGCGGATACCGCCCGCGGGCTTCACGCCGATCTGTACCCCGGTCTGCTCGCGGAAGTCGCGCACGGCTTCCAGCATCAGGAGGGTGTTCGCGGGGGTCGCGTTGACGCCGACCTTGCCGGTCGAGGTCTTGATGAAGTCCGCACCCGCGAGCATGCCGATCCAGGAGGCACGGCGGATGTTGTCGTACGTGGACAGCTCACCGGTCTCGAAGATGACCTTGAGCCGGGCCTCGCCGGAGGCTTCCTTCACGGCGCGGATCTGCTCGAACACCGTCATGTAGTCACCCGCGAGGAAGGCGCCGCGGTCGATGACCATGTCGATCTCGTCGGCACCCGCCGCGACGGCCTCGCGGACGTCGCCGAGCTTCACGTCGATGGCGGCACGGCCCGCGGGGAAGGCGGTCGCGACGGAGGCGACCTTGACGCCGCTGTCGCCGACGGTCTCCTTGGCGGTGGCCACCATGTCCGGATAGACGCAGACGGCGGCGGTCCTCGGTGTGCCGCGGTCGGTCGGGTCCGGGTTCACGGCCTTCGCGCCGAGCGCCCGGACCTTGCCCGGGGTGTCGGCGCCCTCCAGCGTCGTCAGGTCGATCATCGAGATGGCGAGGTCGATGGCGTACGCCTTCGCCGTGCTCTTGATCGAACGGGTGCCGAGCGCCGAGGCGCGCGCCTCCAGGCCGACCGTGTCGACGCCTGGCAGCCCGTGGAGGAAGCGGCGCAGCGTGCGGTCCGACGCGGTGGCGTCAGTCAGTGCGTGCGGAGTTGCGGGTGCAGTGGGCATGGTCACGAGGGGAGCATATCTACGCGCGTAGCGGCTGTACAGGGGGTGGGTACCGACCGGGTTGTCCGTCCTCTCCGGGGGCGCACCGGCGGCCCCCCGCGCGGGTTCAGGCAGAATCAGGGGCATGACCCACCCCGAGCCCCCCATGGCGGAGCCCCAGGACCCCGAGTACAAGGACCGGACCTTCCGGTCGTCCGGCGGTATCGCCGGAGGCGTCCTGCTGCTCGCCCTCGGCGGCTGGCTCGGCATCGACGCGATGATCCGCGGGGAGGGCCGCACCCCGTGGCTCGCGCTCGCCGGACTGCTCCTCGCGGTGCCGCTCGTCGTCGCCTTCACGGTGCGCCCCGCCGTGTACGCCAACGACGACCGGATGCGCATCCGCAACCCCTTCCGGACGATCACGCTGCCGTGGGCGTCCGTCTCGGGGCTGCGCTCCGGGTACTCGAACGAGGTCTTCACCCAGTCCGGCACCAAGTACCAGCTCTGGGCCGTCCCCGTCTCCCTCCGCGGCCGCAAGAAGGTCGCCCGCAGGAAGACGCAGGGCGTCGCGTCGGGCGACCCGAGCATCGGCACGGGCGCATCGCGGCGGCCCGCCCACCCGGAGTCCCTGCGCGCCGCGGGGGACCAGATCATGGACGACCTGCGCGAACTGTCCGAGCGGCGCGCCGGGGCGAAGTCCGCGCAGGGCGAGCCCGTGGTGCGCTGGGGCTACGAGATCATCGCGCCCGCCGTGGCCGGAGCGGTGCTGCTCGCCGTGGTCCTCGCCGTCGCCTAGGAGTACGTGAGCCGACGCGGCTCCCCGCGCCTGTCCCTACGGCGGGCCCATCCACGCCAGCAGCATGTGGCCCCCGAACGCCGCCGACGTCACGGCCGCGGTCACCATCACCGTCACGGCGACATGCGGGCGGGCGCGGGCCAGGGCCGCCGCGAGCGGCAGGAGCAGCGGGAAGCCGGGGAGCAGGAAGCGGGCCCGGGGGAAGTAGACCCCCTTGCTGCCGAGCACGATCAGCAGCAGCAGTCCCGTGAAGACCAGCAGCGGCAGCGGCTGCCGGTCGCCCACCGACAGGACGAACAGCGCCACCGACGCCAGCAGCGTCGCCGTCACCATGATCAGGAACAGCTGCGGACCCTTGGCCGACAGCAGGTCCCGCACGGTCCGCCACGTCCCCACCCCGCCGTCCCACTCGTTGTGCCACAGCTTCTGCACGGCGAAATAGCCGTCCCAGCGGCCCAGCCGGAACCCCACCCAGCCGACGTACGAGAGCCAGCCGAGCGGCGCGAGCAGGGCGCCCAGGAGGAGGCGCGTGACCTCTCCCCGGCGCATCGGCCGGCACCGGCGCAGCAGCGTGAGCAGCGCCGTCAGGGAGACGGCCGCCGCGAGCGCCACACCCGTCGGACGGGTCAGGCCCGAGAGCGCGGCCAGCGCACCCGCCCAGACCCAGCGGCCGGTGAGCACGGCGTACAGCGACCACGCGGTGAGCGCCGTGAAGAGCGACTCCGTGTAGCCCATCCACTGCACCAGAGCGACGGGGAGCGAACCCCAGAGGGCGGCGAGCAGGACGCCCGTCCTGCGGCCGTACAGATGGTCGCCCACCGCGAACATCCCCCACGCCGCGAGGAACGAGCAGCCGACGGCGATCGCGAGCCCCACGGCCCCGCGCGGCTCCGGGACGAGCACGCTGCCCGCCCTGATCAGCAGCGGATGCAGCGGGAAGAAGGCGAGGTTGTTCGCGTCGACCTGGGTGCCCAGGGTGTGCGCGTACCCCTGGCCGGCGATCCTCAGATACCAGTCGCAGTCCCACGACTCCGCAAGCAGATGCCAGACGTCCCGGTGCTCGCTGCGGGCCCAGAGGGCGAAGACGAGGGCGCCGAAGAGACGTACGGCGGCGTACGCGAGGAGTGCGGGCGAGGCGTGCCGCAGGGCGCGGGCGGCGCGTGCGGGGCGGCCCGGGGGACTGCCCGGAGCGGTGCGGGGGCGCCGGGCCGGGGAGACGATCCGGGGTGCGGCGGCGGACGTCGATGCGGTCGAGGTCTCTGGGGTCGGTCCGTACGGCACTGCGGCAGCTCCTGAACGTGATCGTGCGCTGCCGGTCACCCTTCCTGGGGGACCGGCAGCGCACCGGATCGCTGCGGCAGCTGCGCCGGCTCAACCACTCGGACGGGTGGCGGCCCTGCGGCCACCCGCCCCGAAAGCCCGCCGGGCGACCGCTAGATGCCCGCGGCCACGGACAGGTCGCGCTTGATCGCCGCGAGACGGTCCGCCGCCTCGGTGCGGGCGGCGGGCAGGCCCGGCTTCGCCGACACCGGGACCACCACCTCCAGGTAGCACTTCAGCTTCGGCTCCGTGCCGCTCGGGCGCACGATGACGCGGGCCCCGTCGAGCGTGTAGCGCAGGCCGTCCGTGGGAGGCAGCTTGTCCGTGCCCCGCGTCAGGTCCTCGGCCTTCGTCACGGGCAGGCCCGCGAGCGCCGTCGGCGGCTGTTCGCGCAGGCGGCGCATCGCGTCCGCGATCAGGGAGAGGTCCTCGACGCGGACCGACAGCTGGTCGGTGGCGTGCAGGCCGTGCTCCACGGCCAGATCGTCCAGGAGGTCGAGCAGCGTGCGCCCCTCCTCCTTGAGTTCGGACGCCAGCTCCGCGAGCAGGAGCGCCGCCGTGATGCCGTCCTTGTCGCGTACGCCTTCGGGGTCCACGCAGTAGCCGAGGGCCTCTTCGTAGCCGTAGCGCAGGCCGTCCACGCGGGCGATCCACTTGAAGCCGGTGAGGGTCTCCTCGTAGGCGAGGCCCGCCTTCTCGGCGATCCGGCCGAGCAGGGAGGAGGACACGATCGACTCGGCGAACGTGCCGGTGGCGCCCCGGCGCACGAGATGGGCCGCGAGGAGCGCGCCGACCTCGTCGCCCCGGAGCATGCGCCAGTCCGCCTCGCCCGGGCCGTCCTTGACCGCCGCCGCGCAGCGGTCCGCGTCCGGGTCATTGGCGATGATCAGGTCCGGGTCCACCTCGCGCGCCTTCGCGAAGGACAGGTCCATCGCGCCCGGCTCCTCCGGGTTGGGGAACGCGACCGTGGGGAAGTCCGGGTCCGGTTCCGCCTGCTCGGCGACGAGGGCGGGGGCCGGGAAACCGGCTCGGGCGAACGCGGCCAGGAGGGTGTCCTTGCCGACGCCGTGCATCGCCGTGTAGACGGTGCGGGCGGTACGGGGGGAGCCCGGGGACAGGACGGCGTCCGTACGCGCCAGGTAGGCCTCCAGGACGTCGTCCGTGAGGGTTTCCCAGCCGCTGTCGGGGCGGGGGACGTCGTGGAGCGTGGCGATGGCGTCGATGTGCGCCGCGATCTCCGCGTCCGCGGGCGGGACGATCTGGGAGCCGTCGCCCAGATAGACCTTGTAGCCGTTGTCGCGCGGCGGGTTGTGGCTCGCCGTCACCTCCACGCCCGCGACGGCACCGAGGTGCCGTATGGCGAAGGCGAGTACGGGGGTGGGGAGCGGGCGGGGGAGCACCGCCGCCCTGAGTCCGGCGCCGGTCATGACGGCGGCCGTGTCGCGCGCGAAGTCCGCGGACTTGTGGCGGGCGTCGTAGCCGATGACGACGAGACCGCCGGCCTGGCCCTTGTCCTTGAGATACGCGGCGAGGCCGGCGGCGGCGCGGATGACCACGGAGCGGTTCATGCGCATGGGGCCCGCGCCGAGTTCGCCGCGGAGGCCCGCGGTGCCGAACTGGAGGGTGCCGCTGAAGCGGGCGGTCAGCTCTTCGGTGTCCGCGGCGTCGATGAGCTTCGCGAGTTCCTCGCGGGTCTCGGGATCCGGGTCCTCGGCCAGCCAGGCCTGGGCTCGCGCGATGAGTTCAGAGTCGTCCGGCACGTTTCTTCAGCCTCTCGTGTGCGGAGTTCTATGGCGGGCGTCCGGGTTACTCCTACCCGGGGTACGCCCTTGTGGGGAGCTTTTCTGTCCGGCGCGGCCCTGCGGGAGCTTCCCCACCCCCACGGGGCACACCTTCCGGGCCGGTCCGGCCCGGGCAGTTCCTGCACCGCCGGTGCGCGGCGGCTCGCTCGCCCCTGCCCGAGCGCCCGGCGGCGGGAAGGGGTTGCGGGCCGGCCCGGCCCGGTCCTGCGGACTTTCCCACCCACCCACCCGATCACCCGATCACCCGGCGGTGCGAAGGGCTTGCGGGCTGGGCTGGTGTTGCGGGTCTTCTCTCCCACCCGCCCGAGCACCCGCGGTGCGAAGGGGAGCATCCGGCCGTCGGAAGGCTTTGGGGCTCGTCCGGTCCTGCGGGTTCTTCCCGCCCACCCACCTGGGCGCCCATCCCGGGAGGGCCTGTGCGCCCGCTCGGTGCTGCCGGGCAAACGGGTGGGTGGGCGGGAAAGGCCCTTGCGGGAGCGTGCGCCGCGGGTCGGCAAGGCACAGCGCGGAGGCGCCCCACCCGGGGAAGCCCTCCGCCAGGCAAGCCCCCGCCCAGCGAGGAACCCGCCGGGCAAAGCCCCCGCCGGGCAAAGCCTCGCCGGGCAAGGCCCCGCCCACAGCGAGGAACCCACCGGGCAAAGCCCCGCCGGGCAAGGCCCCGCCCAGCGAGGAACCCGCCGGGTAAGACGCCCCGCCACTCAAGGCGCCCCCGCCCGTTAGATGCGGCCCAGCACCTGGCCAAGAAGCTCGCCCATGCGGGTGGCGCTGTCGCGGCCCGCCTGGAGGACCTCCTCGTGGTTCAGCGGCTCGCCCGTCATGCCCGCGGCGAGGTTCGTGACCAGGGAGATGCCGAGCACCTCCGCACCCGCCTCGCGCGCGGCGATGGCCTCGAGGACCGTCGACATGCCCACCAGGTCCGCACCGATCGTGCGGGCCATGTGGATCTCCGCCGGAGTCTCGTAGTGCGGGCCGGGGAACTGCGCGTAGACGCCCTCCTCCAGGGAGGGGTCGATCTCCTTGCAGAGGGTGCGAAGACGCGGGGAGTAGAGGTCCGTGAGGTCCACGAAGTTCGCGCCGACGATCGGCGACGTGGCCGTCAGGTTGAGGTGATCGCTGATCAGGACCGGCTGGCCCGGACGCATGCCCTCGCGCAGACCGCCGCAGCCGTTCGTCAGCACGATCGTCTTGCAGCCCGCGGCCACGGCCGTACGCACGCCGTGCGCGACGGCGGCGACGCCACGGCCCTCGTAGTAGTGGGTGCGGCCCAGGAAGACGAGGGCGCGCTTGTCACCGACCTGGAAGGAACGGATGCGGCCACCGTGTCCCTCGACCGCCGGCGGCGGGAAGCCGGGGAGCTCGGTGACGGGGAACTCGGCGTCGGGCACACCGAGCGCGTCCACGGCCGGTGCCCAGCCGGAGCCCATCACAAGGGCTACGTCGTGGGTCTCGGCGCCCGTCAGCTCACGCAGGCGCGCGGCGGCGGCGTCGGCGGCGGCGTAGGGGTCGCCCTGGATGTCGTCCGGAATAACTGAAGCGTTCACGCGGACGAGAGTAGCCGCTCACGCCCTACGCGCGTAGATGACGATGCTCACGGGATTCGGATCGTTGTCTTGTCGTTTCCGACGAGAGGTGAGCCGGCAGGTGTCACAGCGGCCCGAAGCAGGCTCACCGCAGCCCGGCGCGCGCCTAGCAGGGGCGCTTGCGGAGCTCCATCACGTAGTCGTGGGGCGCTCCCGCGGTCTCCGCCGCGTCGGCCAGCTCCCCCAGATATCGCGCCGACGGCAGGCCGCCCTCGTACCCGTTGAGCACGTACACCCAGGCGGGTTCCTCGCCGTCGAGGGTGTGCACGCGCACCCGCATCCTGCGGTAGATGTCGAGCCCCACGCCCTCCCACCGGTCCATGGAGTCCTCGTCCATGGGGGCGACGTCGTAGAGCGTCACGAAGACCTGCGAGCGAGGCGCCTCCACGATGGTGGCGAGCGCGCCCTCCCACCCCATGTGCTCCCCGCCGAAGGTCAGCCGCCAGCCGTTCAGCCAGCCGGTCTGGCGCAGCGGCGAGTGCGGGGCGCGGCGTGACATGAGCCGCGGATCCAGATTGCCGGCGTACGCGGCGTAGAGCGACATGTGATCGAGGGTACGGCAGGCGACGCGTGCGTCCCTCCCGTAACGGAAGTGCCCTTCTCGTAGGGAGAACGGCCCGGATGGAGCCCCCGGGGCGAAGCACCTTGAAGCGTGCGGGACAATGGAGTACGTGACTCGGATCGTGATCATTGGCGGCGGACCCGGCGGATACGAGGCGGCACTCGTTGCCGCCCAGCTCGGCGCGGAGGTGACCGTCGTCGACTGCGACGGTCTGGGCGGGGCGTCGGTGCTCACCGACTGCGTCCCGTCCAAGACTCTGATCGCCACGGCCGAGGTGATGACCAGCTTCGACTCCTCGTACGAGGAGCTCGGCATCATCGTCGCGGACGACACCCCGCACATCGACACCCCGGCGCGCGTCGTCGGCGTCGACCTCGGGAAGGTCAACCGCCGTGTGAAGCGCCTCGCGCTCGCGCAGTCCCACGACATCACCGCGTCCGTCACGCGTGCGGGCGCCCGCGTGCTGCGCGGCCGTGGCCGTCTGGAGGGCCAGCAGGACACGGACGGCTCGCGCAAGGTCGTCGTGCGCGCGGTCGACGGCACCGAGGAGACCCTTGTCGCCGACGCCGTCCTGATCGCCACCGGCGGGCACCCGCGCGAGGTTCCCGACGCGCTGCCCGACGGCGAGCGGATCCTGAACTGGACCCAGGTGTACGACCTGGACGAGCTCCCCGAGGAGCTCATCGTGGTCGGCTCCGGTGTCACCGGTGCCGAGTTCGCCGGCGCCTATCAGGCGCTCGGGTCGAACGTTACGCTCGTGTCGAGCCGCGACCGCGTGCTGCCCGGCGAGGATCCGGACGCCGCCGCCGTCCTGGAGGACGTCTTCCGGCGCCGCGGCATGAACGTCATGTCCCGCTCGCGCGCCGCCTCCGCCAAGCGCGTGGGCGACCGCGTGGAGGTCACGCTCGACGACGGCCGCGTCATCTCCGGCACGCACTGCCTGATGGCCGTGGGCGCCATCCCGAACAGCAGCGGCATGGGCCTGGAGGAGGCCGGGGTCCGGCTCAAGGACTCGGGGCACATCTGGACCGACAAGGTGTCGCGCACGTCCGCGCCGGGTGTGTACGCCGCCGGTGACGTGACCGGGATCTTCGCGCTGGCCTCCGTCGCCGCCATGCAGGGGCGCATCGCGATGTACCACTTCCTGGGCGACGCGGTGCAGCCGCTGAACCTGAAGACCGTGTCGTCGAACGTCTTCACCGACCCCGAGATCGCGACCGTCGGCTACAGCCAGTCCGACGTCGACGGCGGCAAGATCGACGCCCGCGTCGTCAAGCTGCCGCTCCTGCGCAACCCGCGCGCGAAGATGCAGGGCATCCGCGACGGCTTCGTCAAGATCTTCTGCCGCCCCGGTACGGGCATCGTGGTGGGCGGTGTGGTCGTCGCACCGCGCGCTTCGGAACTGATCCACCCCATCTCGATCGCGGTCGACAACAATCTGACGGTCGAGCAGATCGCGAATGCGTTCACCGTGTATCCATCCCTTTCGGGCTCGATCGCCGAGGTCGCGCGCCAGCTCCACACGCGCAAGTCGGCCGGCGAAGCCTGATCGCGGACCGATCGTCGGTTGAACGCCGACTGACCGGGGTTCGCACGGGGTATCAACTCTGCGCAGGTCACGGGCTGTTGTCGCCCATTCGCCCGGCATAGGCGGGGCGAGTAGGCACCTATACCACTTCCCACCCTGCCGTGCGAACAACTTCTGTAATTCGGCGCAAACTGCTGAAAGCAGACGGTCGTTGGGGTTACTGTCAGTTTCGTGTTCGCTGCAGAACGTCGCCAATTGATCCTCGAAATGGTGCGGGCCAACGGAGCGGTATCGCTCCGGGAGCTCGCCCGCGTCGTCCAGACCTCCGAAGTGACCGTACGGCGGGACGTGCGCGCGCTGGAGGCAGAAGGACTCCTCGACCGCAGACATGGCGGTGCGGTATTGCCGGGCGGATTCACGCGGGAGTCCGGCTTTCCGCAGAAATCACATCTCGCGACCGCCGAGAAGACGGCTATCGCCGATCTCGCGGCGGGACTCGTCGAAGAAGGCGAAGCCATCGTCGTCGGGGCGGGTACGACCACGCAGGAGCTGGCCCGACGGCTCGCGCGGGTACCCGGTCTGACCGTCGTCACCAATTCCCTCCTGGTGGCACAGGCCCTGGCCCATGCCAACCGCGTCGAGGTCGTCATGACCGGCGGCACCCTGCGCGGTTCCAATTACGCCCTCGTGGGCAGCGGGGCCGAACAGTCCCTGCAGGGCCTGCGGGTCTCACGCGCCTTCCTGTCGGGCAGTGGTCTGACCGCCGAACGCGGGCTCTCCACGTCCAACATGCTCTCGGCGAGCGTGGACCGGGCGCTCGTCCAGGCCGCGGCCGAGGTCGTGGTCCTCGCCGACCACACCAAGCTCGGCACCGACACGATGTTCCAGACGGTGCCGACGGACGTCATCACCCGCCTGGTCACGGACGAACCGCCCACGCACGACGACCGCGCGGCCACCGAACTGCAGGCCCTGGCGGACCAGGGAGTGCAGATCGCTGTCGCGGGCGGGACCGCGAATCCCAACTCCGGACCAGGGGTGGATCCCGTCCCGGCGCGACAGCCGCGCCGGGACGTGCCACTGCCGGGGCAGCGCCGTAACCACGGCGGTCACGGGCAGAGCCCCGGGGCGCAGTTGCGCAGTGCGGTGCTCGGGGAGCAGCAGCCCGGGGAGCGGGCCGCGCGGGTGGCGGATCTACGCCGCCGCTGAACCGGCCGTCGGCCCGGTACCGCAGTCGTCGGGTGCCGATCCTTCGGGCTTCAGGCCGCGCAGGGTCAGCATCAGCAGCCGGTCGGCCAACTCGGGCTCGTCCGGGGTCTCTTCGGCGGCCAGCGCGATCGCGTTGGTCAGCTGCATCAGATCGCCGATCGACACGCCGGGGCGTACGGCACCGGCCTGCTGCGCCCGTACGAGCAGGGCCGTGCCCGCCTCACGCATGGGCCTGCTGCATCGGGAGAGTGCCGAACTGTCGTCGTGCGACGCCGACATGAGGGCTCGGGAGAGCCCGCGGTACTCACCCGCATGAGTGATGATGGCGCGGAGCCAGGTCACCAGGGCCGAGCAGGGCCGCGGATCGTCGAGCAGCGCGCGGGAGCGGTCCAGGAGGTCGCTCACCGCCTCTTCGAAGACGGCGCTCATCAGGGCGTGGCGGTTGGGGAAGTGGCGGTAGAGGGTGCCGATGCCCACGTTCGCGTGGCGGGCGATGTCCTCCAGGGAGGCGTCCGTGCCGTGCTCCGCGAAGGCGGCGCGGGCCTGCGCGAGGAGCCGGTCGTAATTGCGGCGCGCGTCGGCTCTCTTCAAGCGAGGGCGCTCTTGCGGGCTCTCTGCCATGGCGTGCCTCCCTGAACGTACGCGTGCCTCAAGTCTGCCCGAAGAGAAAGACGCCGGACGGGCTGGAATCCTCCAGCCCGTCCGGGGTCCGCTCAGCGGGGGTGTCAGTCCTTGATCTCGCAGATGACCGCGCCGGAGGTCAGGCTCGCGCCCACCTCCGCCGTGAGGCCCTTGATCGTTCCCGACCGGTGCGCGTTCAGGGGCTGTTCCATCTTCATGGCCTCCAGGACGACGACCAGGTCGCCCTCCTGCACCTCCTGGCCCTCCTCGACAGCGATCTTGACGATCGTGCCCTGCATCGGAGAGGCGAGGGTGTCACCGGAAGCCGCCGGGCCCGACTTCTTCGCCGCGCGCCGCTTGGGGCGGGCGCCGCCCGCCGCCGCGGTGCGGGCGATGGTCATGCCCAGCGAGGAGGGGAGCGAGACCTCGAGGCGCTTGCCGCCCACCTCGACGACGACCGTCTCGCGGCCGGGCTCTTCGTCCGTCTCGGTGTCGGCCGCCGCGGCGAACGCGGGGATCTCGTTGACGAACTCGGTCTCGATCCACCGGGTGTGGACCGTGAACGGGTCGGTGGAGCCGGTCAGTTCAGGGGCGAACGCCGGGTCCTTGACGACCGCGCGGTGGAAGGGGATGGCGGTGGCCATGCCCTCCACGGTGAACTCCTCCAGGGCGCGCGCGGCCCGCTGGAGCGCCTGCTGGCGCGTCGCACCGGAGACGATCAGCTTGGCCAGGAGCGAGTCCCAGGCCGGGCCGATCACGCTGCCGGACTCCACGCCCGCGTCCAGGCGCACGCCCGGACCCGACGGCGGGGCGAACAGGGTCACCGTGCCCGGCGCCGGCAGGAAGCCGCGGCCCGGGTCCTCGCCGTTGATGCGGAACTCGAAGGAGTGACCGCGCATCTCCGGGTCGCCGTAGCCCAGTTCCTCGCCGTCGGCGATGCGGAACATCTCGCGGACCAGGTCGATGCCGGTGATCTCTTCGGTGACCGGGTGCTCCACCTGCAGACGGGTGTTGACCTCCAGGAAGGAGATCGTGCCGTCGGTGCCGACGAGGAACTCGACGGTGCCGGCGCCGACATAGCCGGCTTCCTTCAGGATCGCCTTGGACGCCGCGTACAGCTCGGCGTTCTGGGCCTCGCTCAGGAACGGCGCGGGCGCCTCCTCCACGAGCTTCTGGTGGCGCCGCTGCAGCGAGCAGTCACGGGTCGACACGACGACCACGTTGCCGTGCTTGTCGGCCAGGCACTGCGTCTCCACGTGCCGCGGCTTGTCCAGGTAGCGCTCCACGAAGCACTCGCCACGGCCGAAGGCCGCGACGGCCTCGCGCACCGCGGAGTCGTACAGCTCGGGCACCTCTTCGAGGTTCCGGGCCACCTTCAGACCGCGTCCGCCGCCACCGAAGGCGGCCTTGATCGCGATCGGCAGGCCGTGCTCCTGGGCGAAGGCCACGACCTCGTCGGAGCCGCTCACGGGGTCCGGCGTACCGGCCACCAGGGGGGCACCCGCGCGCTGCGCGATGTGCCGGGCGGCGACCTTGTCCCCCAGGTCACGAATGGCTTGCGGCGGCGGGCCGATCCAGATCAGGCCCGCGTCGATGACGGCCTGCGCGAAGTCGGCGTTCTCCGAAAGGAAGCCGTAGCCGGGGTGGACCGCGTCCGCCCCCGCGTCCTTGGCCGCTGCCAGCACCTTGGAAATGTCCAAGTAGCTGGTGGCCGGAGTGTCACCGCCCAGCGCGAACGCCTCATCTGCCGCACGTACATGCAGAGCATCCCGGTCAGGATCTGCGTAGACGGCTACGCTCGCGATCCCTGCATCCCGGCATGCCCGAGCAACGCGGACAGCGATTTCGCCACGGTTGGCGATGAGCACCTTGCGCACGATGGCTCCCTCCTTGAAACAAGCCGAGTTTAGGGACTGCCGACACGACCTTTCGACCCGTCCCCAGTGGTGAGCTTGCCCACACGGAGCGTGATCCGGGGCCTGCCCGTCCGCGAAATCCCTTGTCGCACCACGGTACGCAGGGTCCCTTGCGGGCAGACTAACGCGCCGATGTGGCCAAGGTCTCTGTGAGAGCGTGCTGCGGCAGGGGGCCATTCTTTGTCGAGTCCCTACGAATGGCCCAATGATTCTTTGCCTACGGCGGAGCCCTTGTCCCCGGGTTTACCCTCCCCCAAGCTCTTAACGAGCAGGGGGTGCCCCCATGTAGCGTTCGCGATGTCTGGGACGTACTAGCGGTAACAGCGGAAGAGGGTGGGCGCCGTGGCGCGTAGACCGGTTGCCTGGGTGGGCGCGATCGTGCTCCTGGTGGAGGCGGTGGGCATCGCGCTGCTCAACTGGTTCCTCGGGCTTGTCGTGAACAAGCAGGACATGTCGCTCGCAGGCCTCGACCCGCACGCGATGTCCGTGTCGACGTGGATCGCGGGCGGCCTCTTCGGCCTCTACCTCGCGCTGTGCGCCTTCATCATGCTGCGCGCGGCGATACTCGACCGCACGCCGGGCCGCTTCGGCCGGCTGCTGCTGATCAGCGCCGCCGTCGTGCACGCGCTTCTCGGGGCGTTCTCGGTCGGCCTGGTGGGCTGGCCCGCCTTCGTCTTCATGATGGCCGTGCTCGGCCTGATCGTCCTGACGCTGGTGGCGTACGACAAGAAGCCCGACGAGGTCGCCGACGAGCCGCGCACCGGAACCGGGGCAGCGGGCGGCGGCGCGCCGGAGAACGGCGCCCCACAGCCCGCCTGAGCCCTCTGGGGCCTACTTCGCCCACAACTCCGTGATGCCGACGCCCAATTCACCCAGGAGGCGCCGGAGCAGCGGCAGCGAGAGGCCGATGACGTTGCCGTGGTCGCCCTCGATCGAGTCGACGAAGGGGGCGGAGCGGCCGTCGAGCGTGAACGCGCCCGCCACGTGCAGGGGTTCACCGCTCGCCACGTACGCGGCGATCTCCTCGTCCGAGGGGTCACCGAAGCGGACGACGGTCGAGGCGACCGCCGACACATGCCGGCCGGACGCGGTGTCGTACACGCAGTGGCCGGTCTGCAGGACGCCCGCACGCCCGCGCATGGACTTCCAGCGGGCGGTGGCCTCCTCGGCGTCGGCGGGCTTGCCGAGCGCCTCTCCGTCCAGTTCGAGGACCGAGTCGCAGCCGACGACCAGGGCGCCCTTCGCCTCCGGGCGCGCCGAGACGACCGACGCCTTGGCCTCGGCCAGGGCAAGGGCGAGCTCGGCGGGGGTCGGTGCGGAGATCGCGTCCTCGTCGACCCCGCTGACGATCACCTCGGGGGCGAGACCGGCCTGGCGCAGGAGGCCGAGCCGGGCGGGGGACTTGGAGGCGAGGACGAAACGGCGCGGCTGTCCGGGCTGTCGGGGCTGATCACTCATGCGGTCAGGTTAGCGAGCCGCGGGAGATGTCTCAGCGGATGCGTCAGCGGGTGCCTCGGAGGGCGCCTCAGCGGAATCCTCAGTGAATGCCCAGGACGAACATCGCGACGACCATGGCCAGAGCGAGGACGAGTCCCGCACGGCGCATCTTCGCCTGCATGTCCCGCATGTCCTTGGGCGGGTTGTTCTCCGGGTCGGACCACAGCATGAATCCGATACTGCGCGCGGCGACGGCGGGTGCGCCTGAGTACGCGTACTCAGGCGCACCCCCCCCGGCCCCCCAAATAGCGCGGCGGCCCCCCCCGGGGCGCCCGGGCACGTCGGGCGCGCCCCCCCCGGCGGTC